>NZ_JBBMGE010000019.1:0-2321 GCF_037908395.1 Corynebacterium sp. KPL4072 | reverse complement strand
AGCAGTTCCCACCATTCTTTGTCTTTTGGTGCTATTTCAATCCAGCCTTTGGGGCTGATTTCTTTTATTTTTACGTTCGCTTTGTATTCAACTGCTGTTTTGCGACGCGCTAAGCGGCGTACTGCTGGGTCTCGGTATCGAGCAAAGAGGTAAACCTGTCGGGCAGTTATTACGACTAAGGTTACTATTGCAATAGCGCTTAACAGTATTAGTAGACTGCTATTGACTTGGTCTTTTAATGCGTCTAGGTGTGGTGTGTTGAGTGGGTTTGTCCCGGTTTCCGTGCTCATTTCAGGGCTGCCTTTAGGTGTTATTCAGGGTTCAGACTTTAGCCTACTGGTTAGGCATGATGCTGAGCGGATTATGGGTTTGTCGGTTAGGATTACGGGCGTTAACTTCCCGAGACTGGATTTACTGTGATTTGCTTGGTTTTGGGGTAGTGAAGTTTCGTTTTTGTCTATCTTGGTAAGGTTTTTCCATGTCCCTAAAATGTATCCGCGCTATTGCAGCTGCGGCCCTTGCTGCAACATTCATCGCTCCTGTTACAGCACAGGCATTTGAGCCACCTACGCCACAGTCATTTATCCACAACTGCGCGCCTAAACAAGTTGTTGTTGCCCCTGGTGGTGCTAATACTAACCCAGTCATGCCTGATAACCTGCCTATTGGTCATATCACTGCTGATGTAGGCATCCAATTGGGTAATCGAGCAGACACTGATGTGACCTATGTGCCTTATCAGTCCTATGGTTTTGCTGCAACGTCCTATCCACAGGCATCAGCTGATGGCTATACCAAGGCATCACATACCATTGCGCGTATCCAGAATGATTGTCCAAACAGCCGTATCAGCCTTGTAGGCTATTCGCTAGGTGCCGATGTCTCTGCACGCATCATTAATGATGCAGCTCATGGCAAGGGCGCACTCGATCCTTCTCGTTTTGCCTCTGCTGCACTTTATGCTAATCCATACCAAGGTGGCAATGGTGCTGCGCAGTATCCTGCTAAGCCAGATGTCAATACTGGTTCTCTAGGACAACTAGACGGCGGCTTCGGCAATCTCGGCGCTAAGGTACTAGAAGTATGCCATAGCGATGATGCTGTATGTAACTATCCCAAGAAGTACCGCAAGCTGGCTGAAGCATCAATGGATCTGGACACGCTCCACGGCAAGTTCCCACGCTCTGTTGCCCGTGAACTCACTCACTACAACCCTAAGGACTACTACACGCTCATTCGTGGTTTCCTGCGCCATAATGCCTATGGTGGCAGTGACAGTGCAGCTGGTGTCCAGTGGGTAAATAATCATTAAAGAAAGGCTCCCATATGAAGAAATTCACTAAACTAGCAAGTGTCATTGTTGCACTTGCTACCAGTATCACTGTTCCAGCTACCGCCCAAGCAGATGGGCCACACGGTAAGGATATGGTCACCTTTGGCGATTCTTTTACCGCTAATGGTGGCGCACCTGGTGGTAGCGGTCGCGTATCCCCGTACCCACGACCAATTCGCCCCTGCTTCAACGACAACAACAACTGGGCACACCAAACCGCACGCAACCTAAACATGTCGCTGGCTGACTACTCCTGCAACGGCACCAGCGACTGGGTAAACAACTATGTTGACCACGCGCTACTGTCCGGAGAAATCGGCCCCGACACCAAGGAAGTAACCTTCATGTACGGCGGCTTGCAACCAAGCACGTATATCGACGCAGCACTTCCGGACATTCCTAAGGCTTCTGCCTACCGGGGGCTACTGGCACACCAATTCAACAAGATCCGCGCCAAGGCCCCACACGCCCGGATTACGATGGTCAACTACGTACCCATGACCGTCAACGACACTCTGTGCGCTGTTAACGACGGCGACAAAGTCATTCCTGTTGGTTTCCCTGGCGTGACTGCTTATGAGGATCAGTTCAATGCTGAAATTGGTCATGCTGCTCGTGATCTCGGCGTTAACTTCATCGACTTGCACAACCAAGCCAAAACCCATGACCCGTGCCAGCCGGATACTTCCCAGCGTTGGGCTGTGGCAGCACAGACCCCGACTGCGCCGTCTGTTATGCCTATGCATCCAACGGACGTGGGACATACTGGTATGGCCGGTATTATTACGCGTGAGCTTCAAGGGTAGTAGCTAACGCAACGGCGTATCCAACTGATGGGACACCCTCGAGCACGCAAGCCTCTTCGTACGCAAGCTGCCATACTTCATCCCAGACGCACTCAACGAATTCAACCGCAACATCACCGGCTTCTAAAACACAAGCCAAAACAACCCCCGAGACCACCACACCTCGGGGGTTACTCATACCC
>NZ_JBBMGE010000018.1:0-2667 GCF_037908395.1 Corynebacterium sp. KPL4072 | reverse complement strand
AAGTGGATCCAGAATGCGCTACCGAGGAAGTGGGCGCGGACATGGGCTGCTGCGGCCGCGCAGAAATAGGCGATGACTCCAATCATGGCTGTGATTCCTACGCCGGGGAACCAGAGGCCGGCAATGAGTCCTACGGCGGCGAGGCACTTGATGACAATGAGCGCCCACCACCAGTCCTTGGGGAGTTTGACGCCGCTGAGGCAGGCTTCGATGAAGGGGACTGGTTTGAGGGAGAGGGCGGCGTCGCCAAGCAGAATGGCTGCTAGTAGAAGGGAGGCCAGGCTGGGGAAGATTCTAGGACATTGGGTTACTCCGAATGCGGTGTTGAGGCGTTCGATCGATGAGGCGGCTTGGGATGTGAGGTGCTCGGTGTCGTAGATTCCGGCGGCCCAGCCGATGAGTAAGCCGAGGTAGACGTTGTACAGCAGGTCGGCGTACTCGGCCGCATCGGCGCTGCTGAGCCTGGTGCCGAGTCGCAGGGTGATTTCATCGGTCAGGAGCGTTTTGAGTGCGGTGAGCGCTTCGCCTTGATTGCCTTGTTGGATGAGTGCTGCGCCAAAGGCGCGGGAGAGCTCTTCGTGGCCGGTAAACATCTGGAGGAAAGGTCTCAGGACATCGAGAAGGCTATCGGATTGTCCCCGGATGTCATCGTGGAGTTCTGAAATGTGTTGGCCAATGGTGCGGATGAGCAGCGTTTGTTTGTCGCCGACTCCCATGACGGTTCCCACGCTAACGCCAGCTTCGGATGCGATAGTCCGGATGCTGGTGGTGGCGTAGCCCTGAGTGAGGAAGAGTTCGTAGGCGGTGGCTAGGACCTTGCTGACGGTGCCAGCTTTGGCGGCCGAGCGCGATGAGTGAACGTGTTCAGTGAACATGTTCAAAAGGGTAGCTCTTGATGGTTTCGAGGTCAATGACGCCGAAGTGTTGACAGTTGGCGCTAGGCCAGCGTGGGGAAGACGCGGTCGCGCAGCAGGTGTGCAAGCTCGCGGTCGGGGGCTGCTGGGTTGACCCAGGCGGTGTCGCCGATTTCGGCGGCGGCATGGGGTTCGTCGGCGGTGACGGTGCGGGTGTAGGTGAAGATGGTGCCGACGACGACCTCGCCCGGTTCGTTGGCGGCGGGAGCGTCGAAGGTGCCGAGTTTGTTGAGGCTCTCGGCGTCGAGGGTGAGGCCTACTTCTTCGGCAACTTCGCGCAGGGCGGCGTCGACAAGCGCCTCGCCCGCCTCGGGCTTGCCGCCGGGCAGTTGGTACTTGGTGGAGGACTTCTTGCGCACGGTAAGCACGTGGCCTTGTGGGTTGCGGATGACGACGGCTGCTACTTCAATCATGGCTGCTGATTGTAGGCGGCCTAGAGCAGCGGCAGGAGCACGAGGGCGAGATTGAGTGCGATGACCAGCGCGGCAAGCGTCCAGCCCACGGCCATAGACCAGGGTTTCGCGGCGAACTCACCCATGACGTCCCGGGAGCCGGCATAGCGGAAAAGCGGGATGATGGCGAAGGGGATGCCCAGGGAAAGAAGTGCCTGGCTGACCACCAGTGCCATAGTGGGGTCGACCCCGCAGCCGATGATGACCAGCGCCGGGATGAGCGTGACCAGGCGGCGGACTAGTAGGGGGACCTTGATGTGAAGCAGGCCGTCCATGATTTCGGAGCCGGCGTAGGCGCCCACTGACGTCGAGGCGAGGCCGCTGGCCAGCAGGCCGATGGCGAAGAGAACGCCGGCCAGCGGGCCGAGGTGGCTGGCAATCGCCGTGTGGGCCCCGGAGATGGTCTCTGTGCCGTCCACGCCGTAGAGGGCCGAGCCCGCCAGGACCAGCAGGCCCACGTTGACGAGCCCGGCGATGGACAGCGCCACGGCGATGTCCGCGCGGGTGCCGGCCAGCACGTGGGGGATTTCCAGGTCGGGGTAGCGCTGCTTGGTCAGGGAGGAGTGTAGGTAAATGGCGTGCGGCATGACGGTGGCGCCCAACATGGAGGCGGCCAGCAGGATGCTGTCCTTGCCCTCTAGGCGGGGGATGAGGCCGCCGGCCACGTCGGCGGGGTCGGGCGGGGCGATGGCGAGGCCGGCAAGGAAGCCGATGCAGATGACCAGGAGCAGGCCGATGACAAGCCCCTCGAACCACTGGTTCTTCTTCTGGAAGATGAGGAGAATGATGGAGACCGCGCCGATGATGAGCGCGCCCGCGAACAGGGGGAGGTTGAAGAGGAGTTGCAGGGCAATGGCGCCGCCGATGACTTCGGCGAGGTCGGTGGCCGCGGCGATGAGCTCGGCCTGGGCCCACATGCCTAGGCGCGCGCGGCGGGAGAGACGCTCGCCCATGATTTCCGGCAGGGAGCGGTGGGTGACTAGGCCCAGTTTGGCGGAGTGGTACTGGATGAACATGGCCATGAGGTTGGCCACGACGAGTACCCACACCAGGAGGTAGCCGTAGTGGGAGCCGGCGCTGATGTTGGCGGCTACGTTGCCGGGGTCGACGTAAGCCACTGCAGCAACGAAGGCGGGGCCGGTGAGGCTGATTAAGGTCTTACGCATAGGCATCTCCATACCAAAAGTTCAACTACTTGAAGTCTAGTTTTCATCGCCATATGTTGGCGGAATCAAGCGGTGGATGCGCCACGCTTGAATAGTTCGTTAAGTATTTCACGTGGGGTTGCGCCGCCGAGGATT
>NZ_JBBMGE010000017.1:0-4840 GCF_037908395.1 Corynebacterium sp. KPL4072 | reverse complement strand
TCACCGGTACCCAGAACAGACTCGCCGTCCTCCTTGCTAATCAGCTCAGCCTTCAGGGTGTATTCCCTACCCGGAACAAGGTCCTTATACGTCACGGTGTCAATAACCGTGGCACCCTTTTCTACACGGTTGCCATCCTTGATGGAAGCTTCCGTTTCAATCTTTGGCTCAAGACCCTTCTCCTGCTCACTAGTAGTAGGAGTCGGTTCCGGATTAGGCGTTACATCAGTCGTCTTATCCGGAGTCGTCTCGGAGGTGGTGTCCTTCGGAGTGGTTCCCTCAGAATCAGACGGCTCAGGATTCTCAGTTGTCTCGTTCGGAGAAGTCTCCCCGCCAGGATTTTCCGAAGTCGTCTCGTCCGAAGAAGTCTCCTCAGAAGAAGTCGTGGGCTCTTCGGAACCACCACCATTGTCAGGCTCATCAGGCAGACCGGGCTGGTCTACCGGAATGACAGACTGAGCCTTTGAATTGCGATTGCCATTCGGATGCACAACGGTAATAAACGCATCTTCAGGCTGCTTTGCTATTTCCACCGTCGGGTCTTTTACAAGCTCCGGCACTTCTTTGGGTCCCTCGATTTTATAACCCGTAAGCGCCGTAAACTCTTCGTGCGATCCAGTAAACCCTGGGAAATAGTCTTTGCTATTTCCTACAATAGTTTCAAATGGTAGGTTCTTTGGATTCTGATGCGAATCAAGGAACATCAACAGGTAGACGTAATAGTTGGCAGCCGCCTTTTTATCCCCTCGTGCAGCTGCAGCTTCCATCTTCCGCCCGAGATTGATGACGGCGTCGTGATACTTCTCATCAAACTCAAGTTTCGTAGCGTTCTTCTTTTCATACGCTTCCCGCGTATTGAGAGGGGTTTTAGCGTGCGGTTCAATACACCAACCCCAGCCCACATCATTATTTTTGTTTCCACCATTGCCAAAGCCGGGCCCTGCTGGCTCTCCCGCCCAAACAAGCAGACCCCAGGAGTAGTCCGCGGCAAAATGCTGTGGGTCTTTTTCTTCCTTCTTAAGCTCGTTGCCCAATGTATTGTTGGGCGTAAAATCGGTAGGCTCAGCAGCCTCCGCCTTCGCTCCCGGAACGGTGACCATGGCCGCAATAACCGCAATCGCAGCAAGCACTGCAGTAAAGACCATCCACCCCTCTCGGGATATGTTTTTTAATCTACTCATTTTTCCTCTTCGAGCGGTACAAATACTTACATTCGCTTCCTGTACAGCGAGTTTTCGCTGAGCAGAACCTGAAATTGAGACTTGAACACACTGCAGTTAACCAGGGGATTCTACCCAAATCTAGATCAACTTTTATTGTGTACTTAGGATGGTATCACGGGAAAATTTAAGAATCCAGCCAGAAACCCTCAGGAAAGATGCATGTTGTACAGGCTTACTAACGCTTTAGACACAGGTACACGTATATATCCCCACATAACGCCCAGATTAAAATACACATATCCGATTTAGGATGGTTTCATTTTAGACCATATAGCCACGGCCAATAGCTCCATCAATACTAAGATTGATTTTAGCGATATCGATTTAAACACTTTCATACGCCGCTCGTTATTTGACGTTGTACAGCTTTGAAATTTGTTTTGCATACATTTTCGTCGCACTACTCCGAGCGGCACCCCTCTATAGTTTGGCGCTACAGATACTGCCAGTGCGCATTCGATAACAATATGCAACCATGCGTCACGGTGGACCTTCAGCAAGTCTTAACCCAGCTTCTATTCATCTTCAAGAAAATAAATGTGAGCGGAAACTCGCCTTAAGGTCGCCACAATCACACCTGGAGGCCACGCACAGGGGCAAGAAAATTTAGACAAAGAAAAACCCGCACGGGCCTCGGCAAGCAAATGCTTTACCTAGGCCGCAGTGCGGATCCTGAGGGAATGAACCAGGTCTTAAAGAACAGCAGTGACCTGGTAACCCTTCTCCTGCAGGAGCTGGGAGACTGCCTCGAAAGTAACGTCGTCCTTATCCGGGTTGTAGGTATCCGGATTCAGGGCGATATTGGCGGTGTCACCGTCGTAACGCACGCTGATGAACTCGTAGCCAGCCTCGGCATGGGCAGTATCGATAAGGGCCTGCACGTCGTCGTTATTGCCCTTCTCAGCAACAGCAATCTGCTTATTCTCAGGTGCCGGCGCAGCCTCCTGCGCCGCGGCACCCAAGCCAAAGAAGCTCATAATCGTGGCGAGTAGGCCACTCAAAAGCTTGATAATCATTGAAGTAACTCCCTGTGTATTAGTGCGCGGAAATAGGGCCCGCGAAAGCTGAAAATTCTCTGCACTTAAAGCCTGCTTAATTTTAACTTAGTGTTTAGGCGTGCACAACAGGGAAAGACTTAATTCAGCGTGTTAAGGCCGTGAGGGTAGCTAAAAAGCACCAAGATATCCCGGCACCTGTGCTTCGCCCCTAGGTTGGAGCTTGCTCCCCCAGGGAAGCGGGGAATTACCTAGTCAATAGGAAAACCTTGGGATGTCTACCTGAGGGCTGGAGGAATCCGCACTTTATGCGCAGATGTTAGCTACCGGGGCCAGAACCCAAACAGTGGAATGCCACTCGCTTCATAAAGGAGTGTTTCAGCATCACATCAATCTAGTTAGCCTGGCTAGCCGGCCATCCGCTGTAGATACCCAGCCGGTTTGTTAACGGGAAAATCTGGGTAGCAAACTGGCAGACGATGCCACTTGTCAGTGTAGGAACCTGCTCTACTCGTGGGGAAGTCCGAGATATTCACGGTCAATCTCTAAAGTTGAACGTGGCCAGGAACAGCAGCAAGGCCCCCGCCGATTGCGGCCGGGCTACAGTGGCATCGCTCGATGCCCGAGAATCCAAAGGATAGGCTGGGAAGAAGGAAACACCCAGCGTAGTCGATGCGGCTTGGACAACAACCGTTGCGACACCTTCATTCCTGCCCTAATCCCTCAACAAAGAGGGTTCCGTCACGCTCCAATAGTTCACTACCAGCGAAGGTAGATCAATTACTACCCCTACAATGCCGGCGGTATTGGAAGTAAGACACCTTCACCCTTATTAGTCACTGTGTCGAATATGCCGATCCTGAGGGGGTCAAAAGTGTCGGTCTTTCCTTGGCGCTTCCAGTAAACTTTCTAAAGTTAATTTATGATGTTTTCCGTTACTGTCGCCCGAGAGGGAAGTCTTATCGAGCGCGTTAGTAGCGATCCCGTTCCTCTCCTCCTGTAGCTACACACGGAACTTCCGTAGAAATACCAAGAGCCCCGCCACGCAGGACTAGCTGCGCGCGGGGCTCTCGCACCACGGTGGTGGTAAGAACTACGCCTTACTGATCCGCCATAACATCGTGGCGAACAATGGTCTGGTCGCGACCAGGACCGACGCCGATGTAGGAAATGCGGCAGCCGGACAGCTCCTCTAGGCGCAGGACGTAGTCTTGGGCCTTTTGCGGCAGCTCCTCAAAGGTGGAGCATTCCGTGATGTCCTCGTCCCAGGCGGGCATGGTCTCGAAGATGGGCTCGGCGTGGTGGAACTCGGACTGGGTAAGCGGCAGCTCATCGTAGCGCTTGCCGTCGACGTCATAGGCCACGCAGATAGGAATCTCACCGAGGCCAGTGAGAACGTCCAACTTGGTCAGGAAGTAATCGGTAAAGCCGTTCACGCGGGTGGCGTAGCGCGCAATGACGGAGTCGTACCAACCACAACGGCGCTTGCGGCCGGTGTTGACGCCAATCTCGCCGCCGGTGGTCTGCAGGTACTCGCCCCACTTATCAAAAAGCTCGGTAGGGAACGGGCCAGCACCAACGCGGGTGGTGTATGCCTTGATGATGCCCAGGGAGGTCTTGATGCGGGTTGGACCGATGCCGGAGCCCACGGAAGCACCACCGGCGGTTGGGTTAGACGAGGTCACGAACGGGTAAGTGCCATGGTCCACATCCAGCATGGTGGCCTGACCGCCCTCCATGAGTACGTGCTTACCGGACTCTAGGGCTTTGTTGAGCTCGAGCTCAGCATCGATAACCATCGGGCGTAGGCGATCGCGGTAGCTCAAGAAGTAGTCCACAATCTGGTCTGCCTCGATGGCCTTGCGGTTGTACATCTTCACCAGCATCTGGTTTTTAATGTCCAGCGCAGACTCGACCTTCTGGCGCAGGATGGACTCATCAAAGATGTCCTGGACGCGAATGCCAATGCGCGCGACCTTATCGGCATAGGTCGGACCAATGCCGCGGCCGGTGGTACCAATCGCGCGCTTGCCCAGGAAACGCTCCTGCACGCGGTCGAGCGTCTGATGGTAAGGGGCTACTAGGTGCGCATTGGCGGAAATCTTCAGGCGCGAGGCATTCGCACCGCGGGCTTCGAGGCCATCAATTTCATCAAAGAGCGCCTCGAGGTTAATTACCACGCCATTGCCCAGCACTGGGGTAGCGTTCTCAGACAAGATGCCGGCCGGCAGGAGCTTCAGCTCATATTTATCGCCGCCTACCACGACGGTGTGGCCGGCGTTATTACCGCCGTTCGGCTTGACCACGTAGTCAACCTTGCCGCCGAGGATGTCGGTCGCTTTGCCCTTGCCTTCGTCGCCCCATTGGGCGCCGACAATGACGATCGCTGCCATTGTTTAGTCACTTCCTCATTATTGAAGCCAAAATACTCTCCAACTTTACACTTTCCCGGCCAAAAAAGCGCGCGTAGCATGGTGCGCATGCGTTTTTTGTTCCTCCGCTGCGGCGCCCCGGACATCCCCATGCCCGCTGAGGCCCATGATCTCTCGGCCATTCCTACCCGCAAAGAGCTCGCGCTTATCGACGCCTTCCTATCCCCCCTCCTTCCCACCGACCCCACCC
>NZ_JBBMGE010000016.1:0-5425 GCF_037908395.1 Corynebacterium sp. KPL4072 | reverse complement strand
CGGTGGTATACCGTCCTCTTCTTTGTTGTATTTTGTTGTGTTTTTGTTGTTTGGTGTCGGCGGTGACTTACTCTCCCACAACCTCCCGGTTGCAGTACCATCAGCGTGTGCAGGCTTAGCTTCCGGGTTCGGAATGGGACCGGGCGTTTCCCTGCAGCTATTGACCACCGACAAACCTTCAGAACATCTACCCTCTTTGATGGGTGTCTGGGTGTTGTGTCAGATACTGCATAGTGGACGCGGTCACGACAGTGACTGTTTCTTGTTTTTGTTGTTTTTTGCCAGCACACATAGTGTGTGTTGGTGTTTGTTGTGGTCAATTAGTACCAGTAGCCTTCACACCTTACAGTGCGTCCAGGTCTGGCCTATCTACCCTATCGTCTTTAGGGGACCTTAACGAAACCTCATCTTAAAACAGGCTTCCCGCTTAGATGCTTTCAGCGGTTATCCCTTCCGTACGTAGCCAACCAGCGATACCCCTGGCGGGATAACTGGCACACTAGAGGTACGTCCGTCCCGGTCCTCTCGTACTAGGGACAGCTTTCTTCAAGTTTCAACGCGCGCGGCGGATAGAGACCGAACTGTCTCACGACGTTCTGAACCCAGCTCGCGTGCCGCTTTAATGGGCGAACAGCCCAACCCTTGGGACCTACTCCAGCCCCAGGATGCGACGAGCCGACATCGAGGTGCCAAACCATCCCGTCGATATGGACTCTTGGGGAAGATCAGCCTGTTATCCCCGGGGTACCTTTTATCCGTTGAGCGACACCACATCCACAAGTAGGTGCCGGATCACTAGTCCCGACTTTCGTCCCTGCTCGACATGTCTGTCTCACAGTCAAGCTCCCTTGTGCACTTACACTCACCACCTGATTGCCAACCAGGCTGAGGGAACCTTTGGGCGCCTCCGTTACATTTTGGGAGGCAACCGCCCCAGTTAAACTACCCACCAGGCACTGTCCCCAACCCAGATCATGGGCCAAGGTTAGATGCTCAATCCGATCAGAGTGGTATTTCAACAACGACTCCACCACCACTAGCGTGATAGCTTCCAAGTCTCCCACCTATCCTACACAAACCGAACCAAACACCAATACCAAGCTATAGTGAAGGTCCCGGGGTCTTTTCGTCCTGCCGCGCGTAACGAGCATCTTTACTCGTAGTGCAATTTCACCGGGCCTGTGGTTGAGACAGCAGAGAAGTCGTTACGCCATTCGTGCAGGTCGGAACTTACCCGACAAGGAATTTCGCTACCTTAGGATGGTTATAGTTACCACCGCCGTTTACTGGGGCTTAAATTCTCAGCTTCGCAGTCAAAGACTACTAACCGGTCCTCTTAACCTTCCAGCACCGGGCAGGCGTCAGTCCATATACATCAACTTAACGTCTTCGCATGGACCTGTGTTTTTGATAAACAGTCGCTTCCCTCTATTCTCTGCGACCCCACAACGCTTCCAGCCGCACGGACCTTCACATCGTAGGGCCCCCCTTCTCCCGAAGTTACGGGGGCATTTTGCCGAATTCCTTAACCACAGTTCACCCGAACGCCTTAGTATTTTCAACCTGACCACCTGTGTCGGTTTAGGGTACGGGCCATACACACACATCGCTAGAGGCTTTTCTCGACAGTACAGGATCACCACCATCAACCCCAAAGGGTCTACGCATCACGCCTCAACCAAAAGTGTGCGGCGGATTTACCTACCACACGGTCTGCACGCTTACACCACCAATCCAATAAGTGGCGTGGCTACCTCACTGCGTCACCCCATCACTTGAACCACACATCAGGCCCCACGACATCAACACCACCAGACTTCAAAGAAGACCAGCAATGCATCCGCGGTGGTTAGTATCAGTGCTTTATCATGGGCGCGCATGTACGGGTACCAGAATATCAACTGGTTATCCATCGACTACGCCTGTCGGCCTCGCCTTAGGTCCCGACTCACCCTGGGAAGACGAACTTGACCCAGGAACCCTTAGTCATCCGGCGGATAGGATTCTCACCTATCAATTCGTTACTCATGCCTGCATTCTCACTCGCACACAGTCCACGCCTCCTTACGGTAACGCTTCAACCCATGCACGACGCTCCCCTACCCAACAAAAAATTGTTGCCGCGGCTTCGGCGGTGTACTTGAGCCCCACTACATTGTCGGCGCAGAACCACTCGACCAGTGAGCTATTACGCACTCTTTCAAGGATGGCTGCTTCTAAGCCAACCTCCTGGCTGTCTTCGCGATCCCACATCCTTTTCCACTTAGTACACCCTTAGGGGCCTTAACCGGCGATCTGGGCTGTTTCCCTCTCGACTATGAAGCTTATCCCCCACAGTCTCACTGCCGTACAACACAATTAGTGGCATTCGGAGTTTGGCTGACATTGCTAAGATTGTAGTCCCGCTCAACCAACCAGTAGCTCTACCTCCACCAAGCTATAATACGACGCTGCACCTAAATGCATTTCGGGGAGAACCAGCTATCACGGAGTTTGATTGGCCTTTCACCCCTACCCACAGCTCATCCCCGCAGTTTTCAACCTACGTGGGTTCGCGCCTCCACAACCTCTTACAGCTGCTTCACACTGGCCATGGGTAGATCACCCCGCTTCGGGTCCAGGACATGCCACTTGACACCCCATTAGGATTCGGTTTCCCTACGGCTACCCCACACGGGTTAACCTCGCGACATGCCGCTGACTCGCAGGCTCATTCTTCAAAAGGCACGCCATCACACACACGGTGCTCTGACGGATTGTAAGCACATGGTTTCAGGAACTATTTCACTCCCCTCCCGGGGTACTTTTCACCATTCCCTCACGGTACTCATACACTATCGGTCACACTGAGTATTTAGGCTTACCGGGTGGTCCCGGCAGATTCACAGCAGATTCCACGAGCCCGCTGCTACTCGGGCAACCCAACAACCCACACACCATCATCTTCAGCTACAGGACTCTCACCTACTCCGGCAGGCCATTCCAAACCACTTCACCTAACAACAATGCGAGGGCGCGGCAATGGTAGTCACCGCACATCAGGGCCCACAACACCGCACACACAACCCCTACCAGGTATCACATGCACACGGTTTAGCCTCATCCACGTTCGTTCGCCACTACTAGCAGAATCATTATTATTTTCTTCTCCTACGGGTACTGAGATGTTTCACTTCCCCGCGTAAACCCCCACAACAGCTATGAATTCACTGAAGGGTAACCCCACATAACCAGGGCCAGGTTTCCCCATTCGGACATCCTCGGATCAACGCTTAATTGACAACTCCCCGAGGCTTAACGCAGCCTTTCACGTCCTTCATCGGCTCAGCATGCCAAGGCATCCACCATGCGCCCTTAATAACGAACACACAAACCACCACACACAAACAAAATGCGCGGGTGGCCACACAAGTGAACTTGACAAAATAAACACAAAAAAAGAAATCACACAAACACACACAACACACCACACAAAAGCGCAGCCCGTTACATGTGTTTAATGCTCGCGTCCACTATACAGTTCTCACACAACACCCCAACCACAAACCAGCACACACAAACCATGCACACCAGCAAAATGGTCAGGCACCAAAAAAAGGGGATAATGCCCCAGACACCCAACAATGCACCAACATACAAACAAATACTTTTTCAAACTGTGCACGACACTGTGTGTCACAAAGCGCCATTCAAACACTCGGTCTTTGTCTTAAAGGTGTATCTTCCACCCGGAAATTTTCAAACAAACAACGTTGGCAGCATGACACTCGCACACTCAACCAACACCTGCCACACTAACGCGGCAGCACGGCACAACTGTGCCTAATAATAAAGCTCCTTAGAAAGGAGGTGATCCACCCGCACCTTCCGGTACGGGTACCTTGTTACGACTTCGTCCCAATCGCCGATCCCACCTTCGACGGCTCCCTAACAAGTTTGGGCCACCGGCTTCGGGTGTTACCAACTTTCATGACGTGACGGGCGGTGTGTACAAGGCCCGGGAACGTATTCACCGCAGCGTTGCTGATCTGCGATTACTAGCGACTCCGACTTCATGGGGTCGAGTTGCAGACCCCAATCCGAACTAAGGCCGGCTTTCAGCGATTCGCTCCACCTCACAGTGTCGCTGCGCGTTGTACCGACCATTGTAGCATGTGTGAAGCCCTGGACATAAGGGGCATGATGATTTGACGTCATCCCCACCTTCCTCCGAGTTGACCCCGGCAGTCTCTCATGAGTCCCCAACCAAATGCTGGCAACATAAGACAAGGGTTGCGCTCGTTGCGGGACTTAACCCAACATCTCACGACACGAGCTGACGACAACCATGCACCACCTGTACACCAGCCACAAAGGGAAAGACTATCTCTAGCCCGATCCGGTGTATGTCAAGCCCAGGTAAGGTTCTTCGCGTTGCATCGAATTAATCCACATGCTCCGCCGCTTGTGCGGGCCCCCGTCAATTCCTTTGAGTTTTAGCCTTGCGGCCGTACTCCCCAGGCGGGGCGCTTAATGCGTTAGCTACGGCACGAAAGTCGTGAAAAGACCCTCACACCTAGCGCCCACCGTTTACGGCATGGACTACCAGGGTATCTAATCCTGTTCGCTACCCATGCTTTCGCTCCTCAGCGTCAGTAACTGCCCAGTAACCTGCCTTCGCCATCGGTGTTCCTCCTGATATCTGCGCATTTCACCGCTACACCAGGAATTCCAGTTACCCCTACAGTACTCAAGTTATGCCCGTATCGCCTGCACGCCCGGAGTTAAGCCCCGGAATTTCACAGACGACGCGACAAACCACCTACGAGCCCTTTACGCCCAGTAATTCCGGACAACGCTCGCACCCTACGTATTACCGCGGCTGCTGGCACGTAGTTAGCCGGTGCTTCTTATCTAGGTACCGTCACAAAAAGCTTCGTCCCTAGCGAAAGGAGTTTACAACCCGAAGGCCGTCATCCCCCACGCGGCGTCGCTGCATCAGGCTTGCGCCCATTGTGCAATATTCCCCACTGCTGCCTCCCGTAGGAGTCTGGGCCGTATCTCAGTCCCAATGTGGCCGTCCACCCTCTCAGGCCGGCTACCCGTCGCCGCCTTGGTAGGCCATTACCCCACCAACAAGCTGATAGGCCGCGAGCTCATCCTACACCGAAAAAACTTTCCAACCATCACACTAAAAATGGCTCCTATCCGGTATTAGACCCAGTTTCCCAGGCTTATCCCGAAGTGCAGGGCAGATCACCCACGTGTTACTCACCCGTTCGCCACTCGAGTACCCTGCAAGCAGGGCCTTTCCGTTCGACTTGCATGTGTTAAGCACGCCGCCAGCGTTCGTCCTGAGCCAGGATCAAACTCTCCACAAAAAAATTTCAGAACAAATCCGAAACAGGCCGTGAAAAGCCCGAAACCCAACAAAAGAACAAACCAC
>NZ_JBBMGE010000015.1:0-5462 GCF_037908395.1 Corynebacterium sp. KPL4072 | reverse complement strand
GCTACAACGTTTGCTACGCATTGCTTCACCTGAATACCCTTTCTGAGCTGGTCTGATACGTGCTACAGAGGTGCCGGGGTAACACTAACCGGCACCTATCTGCTGCCGCGGCGGCATTCGCCGCCTTGCCACGAGGCTCTTGTTAATACAAGCTGCGTTCGTTCGACTTATCAGCGTGGGTTCTTCCCCTTGGCGCCCTCGTGCTCCCGGTCGCTTTGCCTTCTGCCTTCGCTGCGCTCGTCCTTTGGCGGCTTGGCCTGCGGCCAGCCGCGTCGTCCTCGCGCGCTTCGGCATTCGGCTCCGCTCCCTCACGCACTCGGGAGCAAGGGACTATTGCTGAATGAGCTCGAAGACGTGCAGCTCTTTCCATTCGCCGTCGCCGTCGTCGACGACGAAGCGCCGTTTCTTCACGGTGACGGGTGATGGTTCTCCGGGCTCGGGTAATCTGCCTAAAACCATTTCAGCATCTTTAGGTGTTGTTACTCGTCCGCAGATCCGCACGGTAGCGAGGTCGCGAATGGATGTGGGGATGGCGTCAGCGCTCATGCGCTGTGTCGCCAGGATAGTAATGACCCCTGCTGATCTCCCACGTTGGACTAGATCTTTAACCTGGCGAGTTCGGTGTTTAGCCGAGGCCTTATCTTCTTTGGACTCCGAGCCAGGCTCGAAGAGCCTTGCGCATTCGTCCAGGATTAGGACTACGGGTCTTCTCCCTGAGGGACTCTTCCAGAAATCTATTCCAGCATCGAAGCGCTTTTCCATTTCCTCTTGAGCAGAAGTGATTTCCTTCTCAGCCTTATCCAAGTCATTGCTGCTTTTACCGGAAACCATTTTTACCTCTGCATGCGGCTTTAAGGCCTGCGCGATTAGGCTGAGGAGGGCGGTTTTACCAGCTCCTGGGCGAGCTGCAAGAACGACCCCGGAAACTTCTTTTATCGAAAACCCTTCTATATCGCCGTTTTCTACATTGACGCCGATGATCACATCTCCGGTTCCTGGGTCGTAGGCGGGATCCCCTGAGACGGTGTCGCCGATGTTTTGTACCTCGCGTATCCAGGCGTATCCCCCTTCCACTTTGATGCGTACTGGTACGCCAAGCTCAGCTCCTAGCTCCTCAGTCAGGCCCTCTCGCTTCCATTTCCCCGTTTCACCAGGTTCGATGCGGACGCGCCCGTCGCGGTGAACTCGGTTAATTTTCAATCCAAAGACTTCGCTGAGTCGTTGTCGACGGCGCTGAACTTTCCCAGCCACTGGATTGTTCCGGTACCACCACCGTGACCACAGCCAGGGGATGAGGGCTTGCAGTATAGCGATGACTGCGATGAGTGCGATGACCCAAGGTAGCGCATTCATGAATTTGTCTTGGAGGCCCTCCACGGCCTCGCTCAGAGGCGCTAGGAGGCCTTCTTCACTGCTAGAGGAGCTCATCGCTGCCCTCCTCCACTCTCTCTACCCCCGTTGCCTGCAGGAAAATGCTGCCATCCACTGCTCCTGCCATGAGTCCCTGAAAGGTGATGACATCATCAGGTGATACCTCTGGCCGCTCTGGCGCCCATACGGTGACTCGACTACGCCGAACCTCGCGTTCTACAGTCCCACTGCTGTTGGTACTTTCGCTCATCGTGAGAATGATTTCGATTTTCCAGGCATTGCAGCCCGGAAACGCGCGATTTGTTTTTGGTGCTCCCTCCTTGGTCTCAGGGGTGTCTGCTGTCGCCTGTACGCGTACTCCACGGAGCAGCTGGTGGACAGGCATTAGATAAGAAGGCACTGTATAGGTGGGAAGCATATCTAGCTTCTCCTTTCCGCGGTATCCCGCGAGCTCGCTCCTCCCCAGGGAGTCTTTTGGCCGAGGCCCTGGGGAGGACAATGGCTCTCACCTCTCGTGAGAGGGCCCACAAGGTTTGTGTGGCCTGGCCCCTATAAAAGTCGATGTTGCTGCCGTATGCAACCACAAAAAGTGCCCGTGACCTGCGAGTTCACCTGAACACTGCGACATTTGACAAGATGGTTCATCTGCTATAACGTTTTCTTGAAAACGTTATATAGGGTGAACCATGTCTTTAATGTCGAGTTCAGGTAATCCATATTTGTAAAAATGCCCTTGAGCAGGCAAAACGCCCCCACTGCTACGCAATTCGCAGTGGGGGTTTGGCGTTTAATTACCCTCATTTGGGGCTGGTGTTGCCGACATCTACCTACCCCGCGTGATCGTCGAGCTAAGAAACAATCAATGAACAATATCTAACTGTCCGATAACGGGTATTATGTCCGCCTCCCCTATTCCCCCAGCATGGAGCCACACACCACGCCCTACATCCCCACACACCCCGCCGCACCACCTGGTGCACCACCACAGCGCACCACATACAACAGCGTGGTGCGCCTAGTGCACCGCACTACACCGCTACCATTGCACACATGGACGACCACCTCGACCAACTACTCACCATCGCCGAAGCAGCCAAACTCACCGGCGTCGCCAAATCCACCATCACCCGCGCCAGAACCCGCGGAGAATTCCCCCGAGCCCAGCAAAAACAAGACACCTGGTACATCCCCATCGGCGACCTCATCAACAGCGGACGACTCGACACCATCACACACAAAACCCCCGAAGAACCCACCAGTGCAACCAGTACACAAGACCACCAAAATCTAGTGCACGCACTAGAACTAGAAAAACAACGCGCACACTACGCCGAACAACAACTGCACCAGGCCCAACAACTCATCCAAGCCAAACAAGACACCATCGACGCCCTCAAAACCACCATCAACGCACTAGAAACCACCCCACACAAACAACTCACCACCACCCAAGAAAAAACCCACCCCAAGCCCGAAACCGAGCCCAAGAACCCACCAATAGAAAGGCGCAGCCCCCTACAACGCCTCAGCCAATGGATCAAAAAATAAACTCTGCATTAACGCGGATAACCTATAATTTCCCCCCCGAATCCCCTGCATAAAACTATGTCCCCCAAAATAATTTGGGGGACATAGTAGATGGTGTTCATCTCACTCATCTTAGAAGCATCACTGAGGCAACAGTACTAAATCCAGAAGAGCAGAGAATGAAGGAAGCCAATACAACAAGTGGTTAGCGGTCGTCGACTGGAGTCTTCTTCTCGAATAGAGGGCCGGAGAAAATAAAGGCAAGAATCACAAGTACAGTTCCAGTTCCCACTAGAAGTAAAGGAATGACGCCGTTACCGGATTGTTGCCCAGCGCCTGCGTCACTGGCAGACATTCCCGCACTAAACAAGAAACCTCCAGCAGAGAGCATAATTAGGCCTGAGATTCCTGCTAGCAGTACCGGCCATAGTGCGCGATTCAAAGAATACGCTCCTTCTCGCTATGGATTACATAGAGCAACAACAGTTTTATTATACCCAACATCTGGACGCCAGCTTTCTAGATTCCAGGGATCCTTGAATCCAGCGTTCGAGATATGGCAGGAGAGCTGATCATGCATATTTTGCCCATGAAGATGTGCTGGTGTCTTTCGCTTGTACTCATCCCACATTTCATTGTGCAGCTTATCGGTGGTAGCAGCATTATTCGGATAATTTCGGCCTCCCTTGTGATGCACGTGTACACGCTCTCCTTGAGGCGTGTTCTCGACGTCTACACTAGTGAAGTAGTCCTCCATAGCTTGAGCCTGAGCCGGAACAATCAATGCACCCGTAATAGCAGCTGCCGCCAACTTATTCTTCAGCTTCATTGAATTCCTTCCTAAGTGAACGCGAAGCTTACGCTTAGGACACTATGAAATGAGAATGAAGCTGCACAACAAACTGGCTATGAATGCTTGGTAAAGTTTTCCCTGTTCGTTAACAATGCGGAAAGACTTTGTTAACCGTGCTTCTTTAAAGATAAGAAAGTATTTCATGATGAAGCACGGCGTGGCATATGAAAAACCCTAGCTCTGATGAGCTAGGGTTTTTCTTGCTGTAACAATTCAATAGTCAGTCTACTTGCACATGGATTGTGTGTCTAGTTAGACGCGCGGAGAGATTCACAAATCCGCGTGGGATGGTTTCCCGAATCAATAGAAGTTCCTCGCTTTTTACCGAGCAGAGAGTACAGGGTTAGAGCCTGGCTTCTTTTCGCGCGTGCGTATCCGCCAGGTGCTCCCCAAGACCGTGAGGCTTGGGTGAAACGGCCCGCCGAACCTGGGACTACGGTCGTTGAGCAATATAGCTGAGCTTAACCAAGAGATACGCACACATGCCGCCGGGGCTACAGAAGTAATGACTGTAGCCACGTATAAGCGACCGACGTCCTGACCGACGGAAGAGTCGAAGAGTCTATTTTCCTTGTATACGTGCCTTTTTATCGCTGTTTTCAGCGACAAGAGGCACGGCGCTCCCTCTGAGCCCTCCCTCAGGAAGGGGTTCGGGACGTGACCTAAATAGTTACGGTGGGTTCGTTGAATTTGCTTGAGTGGTCGGTAACGTCGTGAGCGCCGTCAGTGTCTACGTGCATGATTGTGTTGATGCGTCGAGCGAGGGCTTGTCGTCGAGATACTGGGGCCCACGCGTAGAAGGACCAGGGTACTTCGTTAGAGATGAGCACTACTTGGTTGTAGGCGGCGACGCGGTCAGCGTAGCGGGCGGGGAGTGTCGTAGGCCAGATATCCAGGACATTGAGGAGAGTGCTAAGCCGCATTTCGCCGTCGAATTCATCGAGAATTAGCACCTCTTCTCCGGAGTATGCATCAAAAGGGTTCTGGTAGTCGGTCACTCGATAATAGCTTTTACCTCCCATCTCCACAGCGAGGCTGGTTTTCCCTGTTCCGGGTGGCCCGTAGAGCCAGATGACTTCTAGCTGGCGAGGCTTAGTGTGGCGGGATCGATCTCGCGCAGCGACGAGTTTTTCTACCATTGCGGTCATGCGATTGGATTCGGGGACTTGAAGGAAGACTTCGTCGGCAGAAAGCCCTTTTTCAAGGATTGCTTCGCGGACTACTTCGACATCCTTGCGACGCCCCGTTTCGTCACTGTGTCGGATCGTGCCGTGTTCTAGCCTTGGCTCTTCAGAGACGCGGGTTTCTTTTTTGGTGACATAGTTAATGGCCTGCTGTATTGGACCACTGCGAGGCTCCAAATGAGCGGTTGGAAGTCTTCTTTTGAGGGTGGAGAATCGGATTGGAGATTGTCCGCCGTCGATAATTAGCTGCCAGTGGCGGTATCCGTCTTCTTCGCCTTCTTCGAGCTGGCCTAGGTAGTTGTATGAGGTTAGTGCTTCTTCTATCTCCTTTCGGCTCATTTTTTCTGCTGATATCGTGGCCATCCATGACCGGGACTGCGTAGTCTTGCTACAACGTTTGCTACGCATTGCTTCACCTGAATACCCTTTCTGAGCTGGTCTGATACGTGCTACAGAGGTGCCGGGGTAACCCGGCACCTCTGTAGCACGTATCAGACCAGCTCAGAAAGGGTATTCAGGTGAAGCAA
>NZ_JBBMGE010000014.1:0-15755 GCF_037908395.1 Corynebacterium sp. KPL4072 | reverse complement strand
CTTCGCCGTAGGCTTCCTTTGCCTTGCCTACGAGGCCGTCCTTCTTGTTTTCCAAATCGCCCATAATCACTCCTTTGGGGTAGTCAGTCGATAACTAATACCCATAATACGCTCCTCTTTTAGTGCAGGCAGGAGAAGAACTTTCGGCACACCGCGGTGTGTTTAGCCGTAAAGAGAGACACCATAGATCTAAAAGCCACATGATGAAGCATATGGCATAGCGCATGTTCCGCCATATGGCACGGCACACGCTATGACATCTGCTAAAGCAAATGTCCGCTCGCGTGCAGTTCTACCTGCGCGTTCGCATGCTCATCCCCAGCATGTAGGCGCGGAAATTGACGGATCCAGGTACAGCTACGGGTAGCTCTGTGCGCGTTTTCCCTCGTGGGCGGCTTTTATAAAGGCAGGGGTGGAATCATGCTTCTAGGTCTCGTCAGGTGTGGCTGCTAGCGTTAGTGCTGGTTCACAATCACACCCCGCTGGGTGTGGGCGTGACTTCCTCGTCGGTGCGCGGTAAGGCCCGCGCGTGACGTGGGCTGTCCCGCGCGCCCTTTTTCAGGCGAGCGGACAACCCTACGACGTAAAAGGGAGGTAGACAATGGGTAAGCACTCATTGGATACACCCGGTCGCAAAAGAAAAGACCTTGATGCCACCAAGCTTGACTGGCTCGATGTGGCTACCAAGGTCATAGTTCTTGCGACCGTAATCGTGAAGCTCGTTACCGCGATGCTTCACGTGGGTCTTTAGGCCCGAGGGTCTCAACGAGCTGGCACTCGTTGGGGCCCTTTTTATCGTGCAGCGATGGCTCAGGGACGAACCATGCTGTCATGTCTTAGGCTAATGCGCGCGCGGAGGTTTCGCAATACTCCCGCACTGAGCACTCATGTCTCTTCTCTTGCTTAGGTATTTATTCCTGTCATAAATGGCTTTTCATGACATCAGTTGACTGCGTTCTCTGTACTCAGGGTGTGTTAGCGTTATCTCTGTAATATCCTGGTGCGCGAAACGCACAGTCTCAGTAGGAAGTCTGAGTGATAGCACAAACCAGTGCTATCCGTCGCTTTAGTTCTTGTTCTCATGAGAGTTAAAGTATCCGTTGTCTCCAGGTCCGCTAAAGCGGGCTTGGAGGGTATCAGGAAGTTTGTGTGTGAAACTCCTTCTAGATCAGAGCCTCACACACAAACTTCCTGACACCCTCTCCAGTGTTTCCTCTTACCAATCGCGAATCACATCACGGTCACACTTCAACCAAAAACTAAACACCTTTAGACATTGCAAAGCCGCAGCTATCGATCAGAACAGGTCGCTAGCCACTGAAGATGATCCCTCATCAACTGCTCAGCCATAACCGGGTCACTGCGTCTAATAGCCCCAGCAATCCGACGATGCTGAGCGCGGTCCTGTTCCCTATCGGTAATAAATGCACGCGATGCCGCATGAGCCTGTTTCCGGATTGATAACAACCCTTCGACAACATCAACCAGTGCATCATTTCCCGTTGCCTGTGCCACTAAGACATGAAAACTTACATGATCATCCGGCAGCTGAGCATTAATAGCACACTCCGCACACTCCTCTAACGCACGAAGATCATCCTCCGATCGATGACGAGCAGCTTCAGCAGCGATAGGCGGCTCAATAATCACACGGGCTTCCACCAACTCGCGACACTGCGAGAGTGTGGGAACCATCAACGTATTCGCCCGCACAAAACGGAAAGCGTGCGGATGCACATACGTTCCAGACCCATGCCGTAACTCCACCACACCTGCAG
The DNA here is from genome assembly GCF_037908395.1 of Corynebacterium sp. KPL4072. Lineage (NCBI taxonomy): Bacteria > Bacillati > Actinomycetota > Actinomycetes > Mycobacteriales > Corynebacteriaceae > Corynebacterium > Corynebacterium sp. KPL4072. The sequence goes on along the minus strand of NZ_JBBMGE010000014.1, from coordinate 13,977 downwards.
CCTCTAACGCACGTAACGCTTCTCGCACCGTTGGCGTCGTCACCTGACAGTCCTCAGCTAACTGGCGCACAGACGGAAGCCGTTGCCCAGCAGCTAACCCCTGAGCACTCATTTCCTCCATAATATGACGCTGCACTTTTTCCGCTCTTGACAACACCATAGAGGAAGCATACAACAGAACATGTGACTAACTCACTTGCTCTCAAAGGTGTTATCGCTACCTCCCCTGCTGTCCTGTTCACCATCGGCGGAACCGAATACACTCAAGCTGCCGCCACACCCCCTCCATCAACCCAACAATCTCCCCTCCACACAATCAGCTCGAGTGGCCATACACGCTCATACCTGTTATCCACCCCCGAACACTTCGACTCTTCCCATCCCATCCCGGTGATCTTCGCCTTCCACGGACACGGACAAGACGCCCAGCGCATGGAAACCTACTCCGACCTCGACCAGCTACCGGCAATCATCGTTTACCCCGACGGCAACAAAGACACCACAGGCAAACGCGCGTGGGAGTCAGCCCCCTACGCCCAGACCAATACCCATCACGAAGACTCCCAACTCGTACGAGACATTCTCCATCAGCTCGACCACACGTATTCCGTTGACCACTCACGGATCTACGCGACAGGTAAATCCAACGGCGGTGGTTTCGCCGCCCGATTAGGGTGCACTATGCCTGACGTCTTCGCCGCTGTTGCCCCTGTCGCTGGTGCCTACTACCCCGATACACACACTCACTGCGCAACCACCACGACATCCCCGGTTTCCATCATGGAAGTCCACGGCACCGACGACAAAACTATTGACTATCAAGGTGGAACATCCCACGGGAAGCACTATATTTCCGGACGTCAACTCACCGATGAGTTCGCACGCCGCAATCGCTGCGCCACACCACCTCCCGCACACTTAGCTGATGTTGCAACCACCGACGGCGCCAAGCGGTTGAGCTGGACAAACTGCGCAGGTAGCTCCGAGGCTGTTCACTACGCCGTTCAAGGCGGTGGTCACAACTGGCCAGGATCATCCCACCAGAAATCTAGTGGACCCGGACCATATAACACACGTTTCTCCACAACCACCCGCATATGGGAGTTTTTCTCCCGCCACCACCACTAAACCACCCACCCTTCCGAAGGAACAATCATGAAACGGCAACCTTTTTTCACAAAAGCAGCTGCAGCTACCCTGACCCTTACGGCAGGTATCTCACTAGCTGGACCAGCCAGCGCAGCCAGCCCATCATCTATGTTGCTTGGCATGTTCGACGGAACCGGCCACACCTCCGACGACATGAAAGCAGTCACCGGGAAAAGACCGGCTACGAAGGTCCTGTTCAGCAACTTCAGCGACGATTCTCTCCGCAGTCTCAACAATGACCTCACGAACGCATGGAACGAGGGGGCTGCACCATTGCTCACATTCGAATTCTTTACAAATAATAAGCAGGGCGATCCTCATGCTGGCCCTTACGACGGCGCAGCTAAACATAAAGGCGACCATGAAAACACAGCACGCGTCGACAAAAACATCGCCGAAGGGAAACTGGATTCCCGTATCGACCGTGCTGCCGATACTGTACGCACATTCGTTGCCGGTCCTGACAACACACTCAACACGCAAGACGATCGGAAAGTGTACATCCGCCCCGGCCATGAAATGAACGGAACTTGGTACCGCTGGTCAGCTACAGCCAACCAAACCCCCACGGATTACGTCAACGCCTTCCGTCATATCCATGAACGCTTTGACCACGTAGGGCTAACTAACAAAGACTCCATCCAATACATCTGGTCACCGATGAGTTGCGGTTCAATCAACGACTGTGATCCTACACACCTAGCCCGCGGCTATTATCCCGGCGACCGGTACGTCGACTGGGTAGGAGTTGACGCCTATAACTGGGGAAACGCACGCTCCAGTGGATGGCAATCACCAGAAACCATCATGAAACAAGCACTAGATGAAGTATCCAACATTGCCCCATCTAAACCTCTGACAATTCCTGAAACCGGTGTACCATCCAACGCCGGCGGGGATAAAAACCAATGGTTCAACGACCTCTACGGCTTCACCAGCTACTACATATCCCCTCAGAAGCAGAGAATCAAAATGCTCAACTACTTCAACAATAAGAAAAAGGAAGACGGAACCCTCATCGACTGGACCGTGATCAACAGCGCCGACGATCACCGTTTCCCCGCTTTTAACTCTCTAGCTCGTCACGACAACTACATCGGGGGAAACAAGAAAAACCACATTTCTACAGCACAATTCCAGGGCCGCTAGCAGAACCTACTCACTCGGTCAGGATAGGTCCCACCTCTACATCCAGGAAACCACCTGACCGATAGCTCCCTGATCTTTCCATTTCTCTTGGTCAGCTTTCATCCTAGAAAGGAACGAATCGTCAATGATGTCTCCACGGAAACTCGCCGTAGTTCTTGCTACGACCGTCGGTATCACAAGCCTCGGCCTGTCCATAACCCCAGCAGCCTCTGCATACGCAGATAACGAAAAAATCTATAACGTCCAACTCACCCTCTACGGAGGGAAAGACAACGACAACATCACACCCGACAACGACAACCCCCGAGGAATCGCCTGGCCAAAAGACGATCCTGCGTATAAAGGAAAAACAATCCACAAACTCGCCAGCGGTGACGGCACCTGGGAAAACCCCACCACCCTCGCTGTCGCCGACCCAGCACACGGCGGCCCCTTCTCCCAAGGAACACGCTTCTACATCCCCGCCGTTCACCGCTACTTCATCGCCGAAGATACCTGCCACGAATGCCTCCAAGATTGGCACAACGGTGAGCAACAACACGTTGATATGTGGGCAGGGAAAAACGCTACCCAAAAAGCAATGAACAGCTACCCCGCCAACGGACCACACACCATCATCGTCAACCCCCACTCTGGTCTCCGCGTCGACAAAGGCCCCCTTCTCACACACTAACCCCCTCCATACCACCAGCGGTGTGCAACTCCCCCTCTTACGGAAATGCACACCGTTTTTCATGTCGCGCCCTTCAATCCTGACCTATCCCCCCAAGTTCTGCGCCCGCCTCCTCAACAACAAACCGGACAGGTTAACGCGGGATATAGGGCCGTCAATCACACACAGACCGGTACAGAAAAACCAGATTCGATAGGAATACCTCGCGGAGCTCACGGAGATCGCGGTGCAACGCCAGATGGAGGAATCGCTAAAAGAAACCACCCATGGGACATTGCAGTGAAAGACTCACTCATCACGAAGTACTCAGAATATGGCAGGTCAAGTCGATTAAATAGACAACATTAGATGGTCAAGTCCCGTGTAGTGGTGTAGCCGTTGGTGCTTTCGGCTCGGTATGAAGTTCGGTGTTTGGTTAGGCGGTTAGCTGGTGGTGGTCACCATGGTCGTCTCCTGTGCGGTGCATGAGGTGTTTGGTGTGTTCGAGTGCGGATAGTGACATGTAGCGTTTTTGCTGGATCCAGTCGTCGTGCTGCTCGGCAAGAACCGCCCCGACAAGCCGGATGATGGATTCGCGGTTCGGGAAGATGCCCACAACGTCGGTGCGCCGGCGGATCTCCCGGTTTAACCGCTCGGTGGGGTTGTTGGACCAGACTTTCGTCCATACCGGTTTCGGGGCTGCGGTAAACGCCAACACCTCGTCGAGGGATTCCTCCAGGTAGGACGCAACATGCGGGAATTTCGGTTCTAACAGGTCGACCACTTCGCGGGCTTGTGCCCAGGTGGATTGGGCGTCAGGTTGTTGGAAGATCGTCTGGAACATCGCAGAGACCATCGGCCACTGGGGTTTCGGGACCTTTTCATAGAGGTTCTTCGCAAAATGGGTGCGGCAGCGCTGCCAGGACGCATCGGGCAGCACTTCAGATATCGCGTGTTGGATGCCTTCGTGGGCATCACTGGTGATCAAGTAGACATCGCGAAGCCCACGGGCTTTCAGGTCTTGGAAGAAGCCTTTCCACGACGCGTTGGACTCGGCTGTGGCGACGTGCATGCCAAGCATCTCACGGTAGCCGTCGGCGTTGACCCCGGTAGCTAGCAGCACTGAGCATTTGACCACCCGGCCGCCTTCACGGACTTTGATCGTTAGCGCGTCGCATGACAGGTAGGCGTATCCGCCGGGATCAAGTGGGCGGTTTTTGAAATCTGCGACCATCTCGTCGAGTTCTTCCGACATGCGTGAGACTTGCGATTTCGACAGGTTGGCAATCCCCAGCGTGGCCACCGAATCGTTCATCCTGCGGGTGGAGACCCCTTTGAGGTAGCACGTGGCAATCACCGTTGATAGTGCGCGTTCGGCACGTGAGCGTCGCTCTAACAGCCAGTCCGGGAAGAACGCACCGTGGCGCAGCTTCGGTACTGCCACATCGATCGTGCCGACACGGGTGTCGAGGTCGCGGTGGCGGTACCCGTTGCGGTGGTTGACCCGCTGTTCAGAAGCGACGCCGTATTCGGCGCCGCAGACGGTGTCGGCCTGGGCGGAGAGGATCTGGTTGATAAACCCTTGCAGCATCTGCCGCATCAGGTCAGGGGAGGCTTGGGCGAGCAGATCATCCAGATAGGTTGCAGGGTCGATAGAATGCGGTGCAGCGGTCATCGTCATGTGCCTTTCGGTGAGATGTGGTAGTTGAGTCGAAAGGTTACTGACGATGGTCGCCCCACTATTTCCAAGGGCCCACCATCAGCAAGCGTTACACCACACTAAGGGACGCAACCACCCCTAAGCAGCTTAACAACGTGTCCACAACTTGCGGGCAACCCCACAACCTCCAGGTTCAATAAACGTTTACGGTTAAGATATCTGGCCAGCGAAGTAGGAGTCGCTGTTATTAACGGGATTGTCCGGTGCTGCAAAACGTGTGCGATCGTACGCTTGCTACCTACAAGTAGTACATCGAGTACCACCTCGGTTGTCACGCTGTGTGTCGTACAGGGGTTTACCCTTGTTTGCAAGAAGCACAAAACTACGTGGAGGGTCGTAGGATTGTGGTTGTTGTGGGGTGTTTTGGTGGCAACCAAATCTTTGATTTGGGCGGCAGCCCAACGAGCCGCAAGGCGAGGCGGGAGCATAAACAGTAACCCGTAGTGAACGGTTTTGTTGGTTGATCGGCTGGGGATATAGATCTACAGGGATATAGTTATAAGCGACCTGGGAAAATAGGTAAACCCGCAGGTGAAACCCTGTGGATAACTGGCCTCGTATTGGTAAATATGCGCAGCTGTATTGGTAAATATGCGCAGCTGTATTGGTAAATATGCGCAGCTGTATTGGTAAATATGCGCAGACTCGCAAAGCGTATTGGTAAATATGCGCAGTCTGAGCTGGGGGAATCCTCGTATTGGTAAATATGCGCAGCTGTATTGGTAAATATGCGCAGCCTGTTTTGCGCAAAAAGAAAGCGCCCCGGAGGGCGCTGCTTCTCCGCGATTGGTCTAGTCGAGCTCGGGGCGAGGTGGCTTCTGTTGAACTGATGGGGAGGTTCTAGTGACTGTCACACCGTTCGTGTCCGCTGTAATGCCGGCCTTGGGCCACGCGGTAGTGAGCTCAAGAATGGCTTTCTTTATTTCAGTGCGGAAATTAACCCAGTCTTGGCCTGTTTGCAGGATTTTGGTGGCGAAGTTGGCGGCGATCATGTCCCAGGTGAAGGTGTAGGCTTCGCGGTTGTTTTTAGCTAGCCAGTACTGCTTTACCGTGAGCCAGATATAAAGGTCCATTGCGCGGGGTTTGTTGAGCTCGCGCAGTACGTTGAGGTCGATGGGGATAGGTGCTTCGGCAATGTGCTTGAAGAACTGGGGAGTGAGGACAAGTTCTGATTCCATGAAGCTGCCCTGGTTGGGGTCGCGTGGGTCGAACCAGAGGTTCCAGTCTTCGAGAATTTGGGTGTTGCGACCCCGTGCGTGAACCCCGTCGTCGCTTTGGACAGTGATTGCTGAACTAGCTAGGCGTAGAAGCTGGTCGCGGATTTTAGAGAGATTTCCTGTTGCGCCGCCTGTGCCGCGTCCGGTGATGCCGATTGCTTGGAGGAAGTGGCTCATGGAGTGGCCTAGTGGAATGCGGCGGGCTTCTTCATGGTTGACTTTGCCTTCTTTGAGGCGTCCGGCATTAGCTACGGCGCGGGTGATGATGTATGCCATGATGAGGCGTGGGTACTTGCCGTATGGCAGGCCGTTGGGTGAGTAGACGCTGATGGTGCCTTCAGTAGTAGTTATTTTTCGTTCGTTGTTGTCTGGGTTGCGGTAGGGGAAGAGTGCTTGGACGAAGAGTTTGGAGGTGTAGCCGACGTCTTGGGCTTGGAGGAGTTCTTGTGCGGCGTCATGTTCTTGCCTGCGGGCTAGTTCTTTGACTGCTTCGAGCTTGGTGCGTCGCTCGTCTCGGGGCTGCATGGTGCCGTGGTCTCCTTTCGGATTAGCGGCACCGACCGTGTTGTGCTTTGCTCACTGTCCGTGGGGAAGTGGTAAAGTCTTAACCGACACGGTCGGTGTCGTTTTTCTTTTGGACCCCCGCTAGAGTTGGCGCTCGATGATGCGGGGGTTTCCTCATGTTTTGAGGAGTGTGCGCGCCCTGGACTTGAACCGAGGGTGTGTGCCGCTCGCGCTGCGCACCCCACGAGTGTAGGGCGGCTTTTTATTTTCTCCGACTATTAAATCACATCAGTGTTATTTACTGGGAGATTTAGTAATGGTGGCGATTCCCACCAAGAGGCCTATTGGCTATTCGATTTAATGAAGACTGCATCAGTTGGTTCTTATTTATTAGATACACCGCTACTAACGCTGTCAACACCACAAGCGTAAACAGAATAAGGTGCAGATTTTCGTGATCATTAGAGGAATCTGTCCACTTACTAGCGCTATAGTCTCTAGCAATAGTGATATATGCAACTGCGAAAATTAGCACGAATATTTTTCGATACGGCATATTAACCTCTCTTAGGACCATCCATCTGTGTACGTGCCAGACTGAAGCCCAATGCTAAGATCCGTAAAGAAAATGAGGGAAGTTAATGCTAGAAGTGACTAATGGCTGTCGCTTGGGAATTTTTCTCGAATAGGGGACCAGAGAAAACAAAGACAAGAATCAAAAGTGCAGTGCCAGTTCCCACTACTGGTAAAGGAATGATGGCGCTGCCGGATTGTTGCCCAGTACCTGCATTATCAGCTGATAACCCTGTGCTAAACAAAAGACCCCCAGACGAAATCATAATTAGACCTGAGAGTCTTGCCGACAGCACTAACCATAGTGCACGATTCATAGAATCAAGGGCGGCTCTGTCGAGCCGCCTGAAGCGGTCTCGTGTGTGCTGTTTTCACATGCGGTAACGGTATTGTTGTATTGTAAAACCATGAGGCAACCCCTCATTTCCGAGGCAACGCCATTCGTTTCACTTTTAGCCGAGAGTTACGGGTGGCGTTGCCATTTTTATTGCTTATATCACTTTAACTTAGCACTCTTATGCATTTAGTTACAGCAGTGTGCTTTATAAAACACGTAGCTAAGACCCTGTTTTCACTGAAAATCGTTAATGTATACATTGCGTCACTCACTAAAACTAATGTATACATTAACGACTCTGTGACCTGGGGATTTAAGCTAATGCTTCATATGATGCATTAAAATCGAAGCGGAAAACGCTTTAATGTATGCATTAAAAACCCCAGGTCATTATATGTTTTCGTCTAGAAATACACGGATGTAGCTGCAAGCAGCAAAATCAGCAAAAAGAGCATAAGGGGTTGTGGTGTCACCCCCTCTGAGGAGGGGGTGACAGCCGGCATAGCCGGCACAACTGGCAGCGGTGACCCGCTGCCACTAATTCGCCCGCCTGAAGGCGGGCGAATTAGCCTTATGCTCTTGCTACGAAACGTAAAAAGCGGCCCTTTAGGGGCCGCTTGTAAAAAGTCACGTAGCAATCCTCACCGTGGCACCTTGGTTACGGTTCTCGGTGGCGCCAGGAACCTTCGGTTCCAGGCGCTCGTAGCTACCAGAGGGTTGAGGGAGAGAATCTCCCTCGCCAGCGCCACGAGGCACCGGAGGTGTCCGAGTGGCTTGCTGGTCACTTACTTTCTGTAACGATTAACGTAACAGATTTCAATGTCGTTATTAGTGCGCAGTTGTAGCGCAGAAGCAACGCCGTTGCGTTACAAAGTGCTAAGTATTAGTATTTCTCCTCTTGGAGCGTTAACAACTGTGTACCAATCGCATAGACGAAGCCGGAATGGTGACTAACTCGGACATGAACCGTGTCTTAGAAACCGCCACTACTGCCTAGGCGAGCGTGGTCTTCGTTGGCGACCTCGAGCAATACTCGGCGGTTAAGACACACTCCGGGCTGCTGGCAACCTTGTTCCATGAATTGCCTGACGCAGTAGAGCTGACCGAAGTGTTCCGCCAGCGTGATACGGGCAAACGCAACCAGCTGCCTCCTATATCTGGTCAGACAGATATAGAACTCGATACGTGGCTTCGCGCCCACAACCCTTACGACCGCGCGGAAACTGCTCGCCTTACCGGAGAGGAAGGAAACCTCAACCAGCTCAACCAAACTGTGCTGGCAGAGCACGCACGCTTTGCCCGCTCGAAGGTTGAGTCGCTGACCTGGCAAGAGGCAAGCATTACCACTCGCCTACACGAGGACAAAGACGCAGCCCTTAACGAGGTACAGGCCGACTATCAGCAGGTAGTACTTACTGCTGGGCGCATTCGCGCCTACGAGCGGGCCATGGCAGACCACAGTGCGGCCCTTCGCGAAGAAGAAGCTGCCCGCGCAACCATTGAGCACCAACGCCTACTGGCCGATGATTACACCCGCTCGGTTGCCGAGCAGGCCTATGACCACGACGCCGCAGGCTATGGTACGTACCAACAGCGCATAGACCATGCGCACAAGCGTCTTGAACAGGCGCAACAGCGCCGCAGCTTAGCTCAGCAGGCCATTGAGGATACTGGTGCTAACTTGCCGGAGGCAGGTCTGTGGGACGAAATCTGCTACCGTGCCGACGACACAGAAGAATGGGGCAAGCGCCTAAACGCTGCCGCACAACACGACAGCGAACATACCTATAGGCTTCAACAGCGACTCGATACTATCCGCCGCGAGAAAATGGACTTCGCCGACCGCGCCGACATCGCCACACGCTTGTGCGCAGAAGAAATCCCTAACGATGTCGCTGACCATGCAGGCTACATCGCCGATGAAGTCAACTTGCTGGCCGCACAACGCACCTACGAACTACGCCGCCTTGGCATAGATGAACCTGTCCAAGAGACAATCCGCGAGATGATGGCAGATACCATCGCCGCCGCTTACGAACCAGACAACACTCACTACAACGAGATGGAGGAAGAACCACCAGCATCCGAGACCGCCCCAGAAGCCGAAAGCACCGACAACGCCCAAGACGAAGACACCAGCGAACTGAACGGGGGCGCGCGAGCAAGCCTTGACTTCCTCGCCAGCCTTGGCCTAGGTGGCGAGGAACAAAGCGTTACCAGCGACAGCGACGCCACCGACGAGCAAGCACCCGCTGATGAGCTTGAAGAAGAACAAGGCCTAGAGCTTTAGAAAACAGCGAGGTCAATGCGCTAGCTCTCACATGGGTATATACCAGGTAATCAGCTTCTTTCCTCGAGCCATCGTGTAGCCCACTCTTCAAAAAGTTGGGAGATGCTCTTCTCTTCTTCCACTGCAGCGAGTTTGAGCTCTTTAATCAATTGTCGATCACGGACGTACAACTGAAGACGTGTCGCTTTATCATTAGCTTGAGCGAACATCTTTGTTGAAGGCGAGCTCTCCGGCCTATTTCCAGACGCTTCTTCTCGCGCCTTATTCTTGGCCTTTGGAATTGCCATCATCTACCCCTTAATCCTCAAATGCTGCGACTACTTCTCGAGCCAAAGAATCCCACACCTTCGTACTGCTGGGCTTTGTTCCGAAAGCACGCCGTGTAGCCGCCCTAGTTGGGATGACTGTTTCAGCAAGCGCTGCAGTCTCATCACCCTCCAGCTCGGCATGGACCTCATCTAGAAGTCTTTCCCTCCTGTCGACATTCGACAGAACAACTGCTGTTGGTATCCCCATTTCCATTAGCCAAGAAAGCGTTACCTGCGTTCTATCAATATCCATCGGGGAAACACCAGTGGGAAGAAGGACTAAATCGGCAGCCTCAGCACTTTCGGTAATGAAAGCTAAACCACCTGGAGGGGTGTCGACTATAAGAAAGTCCGGATTGTTCCCTCTTCTGACAACTCCAGAGAAATCACTTGAGCTGCGGACAGATTCGATAGGAAATGGAAAATCCTTCACTTTGGTTGCCCATCGGATGGCAGATTGCTGGGGATCGCCGTCTGCGACTGCAACCGCATAACCCATCTTCCGAATTGCCTCTGCGAGCATTACCGAAAGTGTGGTCTTCCCCGTCCCACCTTTCGACTGAATTACGGAAATTACTCGAGTCATACAAAAAGAATAGATTCAGGAAGGATTTACGTGGGTAGTGACATGCGCATGTGCGTATATATTGCTATATGCATGGAAACCGCTAAGTAGGGAACTGAACTAAAAGTCACTTTATATTCATATACTGATATGCGCATATGAATATATGCTCATCCTGAAATTCAAAGCTATCCCCTTGCCGAGGGATACTCCTGTCGCGGGCGCGCTGTAAGGCGGTATGGTTTTGAGTGTCCGCAGCGCACCTCCCCCGGCGCATAGTCGGACGGAAGGAAAATAAAAAAGCCACAATCCCCCGCAGGTGGCTTCTCCCCTAGTGCTTCCAACGACGAGAAGCACTAGGGGAGTTTTCTTTATCGTCTTCTTGGAGCCTCTTTAGAGCTCAATCATGATAGTCCGGAAAGTAGCAGTGTAGACACAACAAGGTTGTTAAAAGCGTGTATGAGAAATGATGCTTTTGTTGTTTTAAACCAGAATCTGGCGAGCGTGAGTGACGACCCTAGGAATAGGGTGTAGATCATCAAGGGCGGGGCGATGTGGGCTCCGGCAAACGCTAATACGGAGATTAATCCCGCTGCCCACGCGGGAGTGTGTTGTTGTAGCCAATCAAGTAGCACTCTTCGGAATACGACTTCTTCTAGGAAAGGCATGGCTATTACAGTGCCAATTATTACTGCAGTTTGTGCGGCTAGGCCTAGGTGAGTGCTTTCATCGAGGCCGCTTTCCGAAGGTGACACTCCAGATATTGAACCAACTATAGCTGAAGCTGTAGCACTGATGAGAAGTGTCAGTGGTGCCCACCAGATTAGGTGCCATAGGGAGTGAGTGCTGTTTTGAAAACCCAGATCATTAAGGTTCCATTTTAGTCGGTGACACAGTCCGAACCATAAGGTTCCTAGTCCACCTGCTGCGCCAAAGATGACGGCACCGAAGGCGATCCACGCTCCGGATTTGAATATGTAGCCAAAAAGTAGTCCTCCTGCGCAAGTTCCGGCATCCATGCCGAGCATGCTTAGGGCAGCCCAGATGAGATGCGGCGTGCGGACTGTGGGAGGAAGCGAGTAAGAACCTACAGGGTGTGGTTGACCATTCTGCATAGGAACTATTGTCCATGCTGAATTGGCAATAAATTCCTCCCTAGGGACTAAATTCTCCTGAGGTTTAGAGGCTTCTTGCCCGTTGGCAGGTTGTCTATTTTTTAGGTGATTGCGATATGACGTCGGGACAGGGGGCTCTCCTGCTATGTTTAATTCTGCCCGCCATAGCACCCTTTGACTGTGGCGGGTTGCATAACAGATGAACACCGCTTTCCGGTGCGGTAGAAGCCCCTAGGCGTCGTGGTGAGCACCTAGGGGCTTTGTCATGACCTGACATAGAGGAAACCTTCGTGGGTGGGGATAGAAAAATTCCCCTAGCGTTTTACAAAACTCTAGGGGAATAAATCTCTCTATTTGCTCACAAAGCAGGTTGTTGGGATGTCAGTTTCCTGACTGTAGGGGTTTACATGGTGTAGACCCACTGGGAGTTGCCTGCAGCTGGCTGAGTGATGATAGCGCGGATGTTGTCTTCAGTAGCCTGGTAGGACGCGCGCTCATTCTTTAGCGGATCGTTGACGGTGAAGGTCTTCTTATCCTTGTCGTAGCCGGAAACGTAGACGTAGTGCCCGAAGCCTGGCTTAGCCATCTCGCCGCTGATGACACCGGTCTGAGCCAAGATGATGGCCTTTTTACCCTTCTTGATGTCATCGATAGCTTTGACTGCATCACCATTGAGGTGCTGCTTGCCAGAAACACCACGCTGGTTGAGGATATCGACGACCTGGCCGGTTTGCAGGTAACCGCTGATGTTGCCGCGAATATCGGTCATAGCCTGAGCCTGGTTGGACTTGGTGTAGCTGGCTGGGACGTCACCGCCGTTTTGCAGCAGAGCCATCAAAATAGTGGCAGGACCACAGTCCTCCCACTGTGTGCCCTGGTCTTGAGCCTGGGAGATGTACTGGAACTTGTGCTTGGTTTCAGCCTGCGCAGTAGCGACAGTACCGAAGCCAGAACCCTGGTTAGAGTGGGTGTCAGGCGTGGGTGCCAAAACGCCGGTGGCAGCTGCGGCGGTAAGAACACCGGCGGCAATTTTCTTGTTGAGATGGGCTAACAAGGAAGTCTCCTTCGGGTCTTAAAACGATGTAATTCCTATTCCCTAATAGGACGCCACCGACCCTACAACAAAGGTTTACGTATCGCAGTACAACCTACACCCTATTAATAAAACGGAAGACTCCGTACTAAACGCAACTTACTGCATCTTATTGGGTCGAGAACTGGCTTACTTTTAACAGTGTGAGATTAGACAACGCGTGACAAAGAGTCAGATTATTGTGCCCCCAGAAGAGGATTGTGTACTTTCCTGTTTTCTTGAGCGGCAATGCGCTGACGATGAAACCCTTTGGACGTCTGCCACAGCTTCTAGAAAATGCAGTTGAGATTTTCCTAATTGATTAGCGTGATCTATATCATTAGTGCGCAAGACTGCAACTTTTGAACCTCTATTCGATTCAGTGAACGCCATTCCGTATCGATCGCGATATGTGCAGGACCGCATTAATCGTGGGACTAATTCTGGAGTGATAGTTCGTCTTTTAAGAGGTCTAGTTCGACACTTTCTTATTCGGCGTTTCGCTGCGGTGAGAGTCATAGAGTAGACGTGCGGCCCCTGGTGGCTTTAGTGCCTCTGTAGTGCATTACAGTGAGCAGAATCTATCAATCATTCCGCGTGGTTTAGCCTTTTAGAAAGCATTGCGGTATACGGATTGATTTCACCTGTTTTACTCAGCACCGCGCTAGTCGGAGGCTAATCCTTATTGGTAGATGCCCCAGCTGGTGCGACGTATATCTCTGTCTCACCTAAGTCCCTACCCTGCTAGAGCTCTATATAGCTCACCGCAATACTTCTTTGGGTGGCCTTCTTTCCAAAAATCAAGATAACACCTAAACGCACGTATATAATGATATGCGTATATGTCTATATGCACATGCACACATATTTAAAATGTTTAAAGACACGCCAAACCCGTGCTGTCAAGGGGTGAATGCGCCACTTCGACCGGGAGGTAGTTGTGACGCGTTGGACTCCGAAGGATGTTAAGGATGCTGCTGTTGAGCGCGTGGTGGCAGGCGAGGCAGTTAGCCTGGTCGCGCGTGATGTGGGTGTAGGCCCCGAATCGGTTTACGGTTGGTTGAGGGTAAGAGGTGTCGAACCTCCAGGCAGGCGTGCGAGTCGTTTGCGTGATCCGTTTGTCCGTGAGGCTGTTGGGTTGGTGCGTGCAGGTATGTCGATCAGTCAAGCAGCACAGACTGTTGGAATATCGACTGGCTTGCTTCACAGCAGGTTAAAGAAAGCTGGTGTAATCGAAGTGCGGCCTAGACGCGCCCACTTGTCACCTGATAAACGTGCCCAGGCCGTGGAGCGAGTGCTTGCTGGTGAGAGCTGTCAGACAGTGGC
>NZ_JBBMGE010000013.1:0-16252 GCF_037908395.1 Corynebacterium sp. KPL4072 | reverse complement strand
GGAGGGGGGCGTCGGCAAGCGGGGCGGCACCTACCGAGGTAGGCAGCGGCCGTTCGGGCGCGGGCCGGGCACAACCGGCGAGGCAGAAAGCGGCCAGGATGGCGAAAATGACAGTGCGCTGCATTGAAAATCCCCCCGAATTGAAAAGTGCAACGCCCCGAAGTTTAGCGGCTGACTGTGAATCGCGCAGTCCAACTTTTGTATAGCGCGCGAATCGCTAGAATGTCAGACATGCCTAATACTTCCCAGTCGCAACAGTGGTTTGAGCGTTCCTCCAAGGTGATTCCGGGCGGGGTGAACTCGCCGGTGCGCGCGTTCGGCTCCGTGGGTGGCCAGGCCCGCGTCATTGAGCGCGGCGCGGGTTCGCGCCTGTGGGATGCCGATGGCAATGAGTATGTTGACCTGGTCAGTTCCTATGGTCCGATGATTCACGGCAACGCGCACCCGGAGATTGTGGAGGCCGTGCAGAAGGCGGCTGCGGGCGGTTTGAGCTTCGGCTCGCCTACAGAAGGCGAAGCTTTGCTCGCGGAGGCCATCGTTTCGCGCACCGCGGCCGATAAGGTGCGCATGGTCAATTCCGGCACCGAGGCCACCATGTCCGCGGTGCGCCTGGCCCGCGGCTATACCGGCCGCGCCAAGGTATTGAAGTTTGAAGGCTGCTACCACGGCCACGTGGATGCCCTGCTGGCCTCGGCCGGTTCCGGTGTAGCGACCTTTGCGCTGCCGGATTCCCCGGGCGTGACGGGCGCGACGGCGGCCGATACCATCGTCGTTCCTTATAACGATATCGAGGCCGTGCGCGAGGCCTTCGCGCAGCACCCGGGCGAGATTGCTTGCATTATCGCAGAGGCCTCGGCCGGCAATATGGGCACCGTGGCACCAGATGAGGGCTTCAGCGCCGCGCTTGCCGACGTCGCCCATGAAGACGGCGCCCTCCTCATCCTCGATGAGGTCATGACCGGTTTCCGCACCTCCTATAAGGGTTGGTACGGCGTCGACGGCGTGGCGGCGGACCTGGTGACCTTTGGCAAGGTCGTCTCCGGCGGCTTGCCGGCCGCTGCCTTCGGCGGCCGCGCCGAGGTCATGGACTACCTCGCGCCGGAAGGACCGGTCTACCAGGCGGGCACGCTTTCCGGTAACCCGGTGGCGATGGCTTCGGGCCTGAAGTCTTTGGAGCTGGCCGATGAAGCGCTCTATGAGCGCCTGCAGGCCAATGCGGACCGCCTGACCGGCATGATTTCTGAGGCGCTGTCGGCCGAGGGCGTAGCGCACCACATTCAGCGCGCCTCCTCGATGTTCTCCATCCGTTTTGCCGAGGGCGAGGGTCGCAACTTCGCCGATATGCAGGCGGCCGAGACCTTCCGCTTCACCCCGTTCTTCCACGCCCTGTTGGATAACGGCATCTATGTCGCGCCGAGCCCATTCGAGACCTGGTTTGTCTCGGATGCACTTGACGACGCCGACTTTGAACTCATCGAGGCGGCCCTCAAGCCCGCCGCCCAAGCTGCGGCCGCTGCGCGTCCCGCAAACTAAGGAGAGACATGACACGCACCATCGTTCACCTCGTACGCCACGGCGAGGTCCACAACCCAGAGAAGATCCTCTACGGGCGCATCCCGGGCTATCACCTATCCTCGCGCGGGCATTCCATGGCGGCGCGAACCGCGGAGTCCTTTCGCGACCATGATGTGACCTACCTGGCAGCCTCGCCACTGCAGCGCGCCCAAGAGACAGCGCGGCCGATTGCGGAGGTAACGGGACTGGACGTGGAAGTCGATAAGACGCTCATTGAATCCGGCAATCGCTTCGAGGGCCTGCGCACCAAGGGTCTGCGCTCCGCACTGTGGAATCCGCGCCGTTGGCCGCTGCTGGTCAATCCGCTGGAGCCATCGTGGGGCGAGCCTTATGAGCAGATTGCCGAGCGCATGCTGGGCTCCATCGAGCGCGCCCGTACCGCCGCCGCCGGCCACGAGGCGATTTTGGTCAGCCACCAGCTGCCCATCGTGATGGTGCAGCGCACCGTGCTCGGCCAGCGCTTGCCGCACGCGCCGTGGAACCGCGAATGCGACTTGGCCTCGGTAACCTCCCTGCTTTTTGAAGACAACCAGGTCACCGATATTTTCTACTCTTCGCCGGCGCAGGAGATTTAATGGCACTACGACGCAAACGCGCAGTTGGCGCGGTGCTGGCGGCAGCAGCCGTGACCCTTGCTGGGTGCGCGCAGGATTCCGATAACGCCCAAAATGCGGTTGCTACCGGCGGTAACTTCGAATTCATCACCCCCGGCGGCGAGAAGGTCATCAATTACGAGGAATCCGAGCGCAAGCCGCTGCGCACGTTCTCCGGCGAGGATGTGCGCGATACGGATAAGACCATCTCCTTGGAAGACTATGACGGCGAAATCGTCGTGCTTAACTCCTGGGGCCAGTGGTGCGCGCCCTGCCGTTCCGAGGCCGATGACCTCCAAGAGGTCCACTCCGAGCTGCAAAAGCGCAAGATTGGCACCGTCCTGGGCATTAATGTGCGCGACTATAATCCGCAGGTGTCTAATGACTTCCTCGAAGACAATGGGCTGAAGTATCCCTCCATCTATGATCCGCCGTTTAAGACGGCTGCGGCCCTAGGCGGCGTGCCGACTTCCGTGGTGCCCACCACCATCGTCTTGGATAAACAGCACCGCCCGGCTACGGTCTTTTTGCGGTCCATCACCGCTAAAGACGTGATGGATGTAGTAGACAAGCTAGAAAAGGAATAAATGGACAACGCAGCGAGCTTCGGCAACTCCTTTGCCGAGGCCGTGACCTCCGGCCCACTTATTTTGGGTCTCCTCGCGGCCGCCGTGGCGGGGCTGGTGAGCTTCGCCAGTCCGTGTGTGATCCCGCTGGTTCCCGGCTATATTTCCTACCTGGCCGGCGTGGTGGGCGGTGAGGTTACCTTCGATGGGGAGCTGGGGGTGGGCGTCGGCAAGCGCAGGCAATGGGCTGTTGTGCTGGCCGCGGCCTTGTTCATCCTCGGCTTCACCGTGGTATTCCTCCTAGCGACGGTCTCGGTATTCGGCGCGATTTCCGCGCTAAAGCTCAACGAAGAAATGCTCATGCGGGTCGGCGGCGGCGTGACCATCCTGATGGGTGTGGTCTTCCTAGGCGCGATTCCAGCGCTGCAGAAAGACACCCGCATGGCACCGAAGCGCTGGACCACCTGGCTGGGCGCGCCGCTGCTGGGCGGGATATTCGCGCTGGGCTGGACGCCGTGCTTGGGCCCAACGCTGGCCGCCATCATTTCCGTATCGGCCGGCACCGAGGGCATGACGGCCGCGCGTGGCGTGCTGCTCATCATCTTTTATTGCCTGGGCCTGGGCCTACCGTTCCTTCTGGTGGCGCTGGGCTCCGCGCGGGCGATGCGCACGATTTCGTGGGCCCGCAAACACTCGCATACCATCCAAATAATCGGCGGCGTGGCCATGATCCTCGTCGGCCTGGCCCTGGTAACCGGCCTATGGGGCGAATTTATTAGCCTCATCCGCCAGTGGACCGGCAACTACGGCGCAACCCTTATTTAGGAGAGACGTGAAATATTTCCGCAAAGCCTGGCATTGGCTGACCAGTATGCGCACCGCGCTAGCGCTGCTTTTCTTGCTGGCGCTGGCCGCGATTCCCGGTTCTTTGCTGCCGCAGCGCGATCTCAACGAGCAGAACGTGCAGGACTTTATTGAGTCCAATGGCAACGTGGCGAAGATCTACGACAAGCTGCAGCTTTTCGACGTCTTTTCTTCCGTCTGGTTCCAAGCCATCTTCGTCCTTCTCGCTATTTCCCTGGTTGGCTGCATCCTGCCGCGCTCCTGGGATCACTATAAGGCGTGGAAGACCCCGCCGACGCGCGCCCCGAAGTACCTCCACAAGCTGCCGCTGGCGGCCGAGGGGCACTCGGAAAAGAGCGAGGAGGAACTATCCGCGGAAATTAAGAAGCGCCTGAAGAGGTGGCGCGTGGCCGAGTATTCCCCGGAGAAGGACCGTGCCGGCGTGCATACCTTTTCCGCGGAGCGCGGCTACGGCCGCGAGCTAGCCAACCTCATTTTCCACGTGGCGCTGGTAGCCATCTTGGTCACGGTTGCCGCCGGCAAGCTGGTCAACTACGAAGGCCAGGTCATCGTGGTCACTGAGTCTGGCTCGCAGGGCGGCGACCAGACCCTGGATCAGTCTACGGAGTTCTGCAATACCTCTACGTCTAACTTTGACTCCTTCCGCGCCGGCCCGCTTTTCGACGGCACCGGGCTCCACCCTTTCTGCCTCGTCGCCCATGACTTCGCGGCCGAGTACCTGCCGAACGGCCAGGCCGAGATGTTTACCTCCAACGTCTCCTACGCGGAGGGCGATGACATCTACAAGGATGACTCCGAGTGGAAGGATTATGAGCTCAAGGTCAACCATCCGCTGCGCCTGGCGCATAACCGCGTTTATTTGCAGGGCCATGGCTACGCGCCGACGGTCACCGTGGAATGGCCCAATGGGGAAAAGCGCACCCAGACTATTCAGTTCCAGCCGAATGATACGACCTTCTTCTTGTCCTCCGGCGCGATGCGCTTTGACCCGCCGGCCGGCATGTACCCGGACCTCTATGAGCGTCGTCAGAATCAGATCGCCATTCAGGGTCTGTTCGCGCCTACGGCCGAGTGGGCCGGTGAGAACGGCAAGCTGCTGCAGTCCTCCTACCCAGGTTTGCAGGATCCGGCCATGGCCATCGATATCTACCGTGGTGATGCCGGCTTGGATACCGGCACCCCGCAGTCTTTCTTCTCGTTGGATCCGAACCTGGTGCACTCCGGCCAGCTGCGAAAGATTGACCGCGTGAACCTCAACCAGGGTGAGGATGTCACTCTGGACGATGGCACCAAGATCACTTTCAACGGCGCCAGCGAGTTTGCCAATTACCAGGTCTCTTATGACCCCTTCCAGAAGTGGGTGCTGGTCTCCGCGCTGGTAATGCTCATTTCCTTGGTGGGTTCGCTGGTGATTAAGCGCCGCCGCGTCTATATCCGCCTGCGGCCGAACGCGGCCGGCGGCACCGATGTGGAAATGGGCGGTCTCGCCCGCACCGACCGCGCCGGTTGGTCCGAGGAATTCCACGAGTTGCACCGCGCGCTGCTGGAGCTGCCGGACCCAGATGAGGTCGAAGAAGACGAGCTTTATACCGATGATTAGTACGTCAGCCTAGTCCAACAAAAGTTGGACTAGGCCGTTTCGCTGAGTAAGGTAATCAGCACTATCCCGCACGTGTATTGGCTAGGAGCGTTCATGCAGATCGATCAGAATCTGTCTAATTTTTCGGATATCGCGGTGCAGACCGCCTTTGTGGTGTACTGCGTCGCGCTCTTTATGTCGCTGTTCTACTACGGCCGCATGCAGGGAATTATCGAGGGCCGCCGTGCCGTGAAGTCCCAGGCCGCGAAGGTCTTGGTGGGGGCGGGCGCTGGGGGCGTCGATAAGCAGAGCTATGCGGGCGAGGTGGCCCAGTCCTCTTCCGGTATCACGGAAGGTGAGCTGAAGGAGAAGGAGCGCAAGGCCGATAAGCTCGGCGGTATGACCAGCTCGCTGATGTGGGTAGGCATTGCGCTCCACGCCGCGGCGATTGTGCTGCGTGGCCTGGCTACCGGCCGTTTCCCCTTTGGCAACCTATACGAGTACGTGCTGATGGTGAGCTTCGGTGTGCTGCTGGTGGGCAATATTGCCATGCAGCGTAAGGAGTGGCGCACCGTGTGGCCATGGCTGCTCACCCCGGTATTGGCGCTGATGTTTTATGGCTCCACCAAGCTCTATGCCGAGTCTGCCCCAGTGGTGCCGGCGCTGCAGTCGCACTGGCTGCCCATCCACGTCACCGTGGTGTCCTTGGGCGCGTCCATTGGTATTATTTCCGGCATTGTCTCGCTGCTGACCCTATTCCGTATGGCACAGCCGAAGCATGCCGAGCATGGCTTTTTCGGTGCTGTAGCCCGCCCATTGCCTTCTGCCGCGAAGATTGACCAGCTGGCCTACCGTCTGGCCGTAATCACCCTGCCAACCTTGGGCTTGGGCATTATCCTGGGTGCCATCTGGGCCGAGTCCGCTTGGGGCCGCTTCTGGGGCTGGGACCCGAAGGAAACCGTCTCCTTCGCTACCTGGATCCTTTATGCCGCTTACCTGCACGCGCGTGCAACGCCGGCGTTCCGCAAGGCTGCGCCGTGGATCAATGTCATGGCGATGGCGCTGATGGTCTTCAACCTCTTCTTTATCAACATGGTTGTCTCCGGCCTGCACTCCTATGCGGGGCTGAATTAAATGGCGGAGCATACGAGCCCGCGCCATAAGCCGGGCAAGCCGGCTGGTGATAATGCGGTGATTTTAGGCCTGGGCGCGCAATTTGCCGAGCGCCGCCGCGAGTTGGGCATTTTGCAGCAGCAGCTTGCCGACGCCGCCGGTATCTCCCGCTCCACCCTCCACACCATCGAGCACGGGGGCGCGGGCGTGCGGTGGGAAAAGATTACCGCCGTGGCCGAGGCCCTCGGCTTGGAGATGCGCTTCGTGCCGAAGGAATCCTAATCCTTCTCGCCGTCGGTGCCGCGATTGCGGCGCTGGCGGCGTTTTTCTTCCTCTGCCTCCTGTGCGCGGCGTTGTTTGAAGCGCTCCTTTTCCAAGTTCCAGAGGAATTCTTCATCATCGTCGGGTCCCTTGATGGCGCGGGGTTGTTCCACCTCGCGCTTTTTCCATGTGGAGGGCCCGAAGGCCTTCCACACCAAGTAGGCGGCGAGGACAAAGAGTAAAAGGAGAATGATTCGGCCCATGCGTGGAATTCTACCTGCACCGCGTACAATCAACCCCCATGACGCATAATCTTGAGCCACCTAAGCCGGACCCAGAACTGCGCCGCCGTTCCCGCGCGGCGCTGTGGAAGTATGGGCTTGCCCGCGTAGTGCTTTTTATCGCTTTGACGGTGGTGATTGAGCTTTTGTCCTTCGCCATCGGCTTTCCCATCCCAGTGCTTATCGCAGCGCTGCTGGCGCTCTTCGTGGCGCTGCCGCTTTCGATGCTCATCTTTAAAAAGTGGCGCATCGAGGCCACCCAAACGCTGGCCGAGTACTCCGCCCAGCGCAAGGCCCACAAACGCTGGGTCCAGGCGGAGCTCGAAGGCCGCGCCGCGCAGGACTAGACGAGGATGAGTGCGGCGGCCTCGATAATCGCCCACAGGAGCATCGCGCGGCCGGTCAGGCCGAGCACGGGGATAAGCTTTGGTCCTTGAGCGCCGCGATTGACGGTGCGAATGGCGCGCAGCGCGAAGGGAAAGTAGACCAAGCCGGCGAGTGCGAGCCAGCTGCTGAAGGCAATGCCAATGGTCAGCAGGAATGGCAGTAGGAGTAGCACCGTAAAGAGCAGGCGCGCCTTCTCGTTGCCGAGGCGTACAGCGAGCGTAATCTTGCCGGTTTCGGCGTCGGAGGGAATATCGCGGATATTATTGACTAGGTTCACCCCGGAGCTCATCGCGCCGATGCCCACGGCCAGCGCGAGGCCCGACCACGACAGGCGGCCAGCTTGGGTGAATTCGGTGCCGAGCACGGCGACGAGCCCGAAGAAGATAAAGACAGCAACCTCGCCGAGCCCGCGATAGCCATATGGATTCTTGCCGCCGGTATAAAACCATGCTCCGGCGATGCACAGCGCGCCGACGAGGATGAGCCACCAGGCATGCGCCGCAAAGGACAATGCGATTCCGGCGAGTCCGGCCACGGCGAAGGCGGCGAAGGCCGCGAGCTTCACCTGCTGCGGGCGGGCGAGGCCGCCACCGGTCAGGCGCTGCGGACCGGTGCGGTCATCGTCGGTGCCGCGGATGCCATCGGAATAGTCATTGGCGTAGTTCACGCCGATGATAAGCGCCCACGCCACGATGAGGGCGAGGAGCGCGCGGCCTAGGTGGCCGCCGCCGATGCCAAAGGCTGCGCCGGTGCCAGCCACGACGGGCGCGAACGCATTAGCCCAGGTGTGCGGGCGTGCGCCCTCGAGCCAATCCTGGGCAGTGGCGGAGAAATGGCCGGCGGAATGGTCCTTGGAATGCGGGGCAGATTTGGAGGCAGACATAGCCACCATTGTGCCACTGGGGCACGCGCGGGCGGCAATCAGCCAAGGTAGGCGCGACGGCGCATCCGATAGGTGGCCAGTGCCGCGAAGAAGAGTGCGGCATTGGTGACCGTCATGGCAGCGGATGTGGCTGCATTCAGGTAGTACGCGAGCCAGAATCCTGCCACAGCGCTGAGTGCGGCGATGCCGCAGGCTGCCAGCACTAGGGCGGGCACGCGGCGGGTCAAAAGTCGCGCGGTCATGGTGGGAAAGACCATCAAGGCGATTACCAGCATGGCGCCGGCGGCGTGAAAGGCTGCGGTAGCGGTGCAGGCGACGACCGCCATGAACATTGTCTGCACGGCGCGGGAGTGGACCCCGCGCACAGTGCAGAACGCGGCGTCAAAAGATATAGCAGCAAGACGCGGCAGGGAAAGGGCGAAAAAGATCGCATTCGCGGCGAGCACGGCGGCCATGACATAGCAGTAGTGGGGATTGGAAAAGGCGGCAAGGTTAACATCGCCAACCAAGACGGCGTGGACATCGATATGCACGTGGCTCATTCGGGTGGAGATGAGGATGACGCCGGCGGCAAAGAGGGCGGGGAAGATGAGGCCCAGGGCGGCGTCGGCAGTAACCAGCGCGCTGCGCTGCAGCCACCGCGTACCAAGGGCAACTACCAAGGCACCGGCCGCGGCGGTAATAAGTAGCAGCGGGGAGTTGATATCGGAGGTCAAAAGGTAGCCTACGGCGATGCCGGGGAGGACGGCGTGGCCGATGCCGTCGATAAGCATGGCCTGGCCCTGCACAACCACGAAGGTGCCGGGCAGTGCGCACGCGACGGCGGTAAGAACGGCAAGCAGGCAGGCGGTAGCGGCAAGGGTCATGGTCGGAGCTTTCTGGTGACAAGGCTAAGGGTTACGGCGGCGGCTTGGACCAGCACGATGATGGGGCCGGTAGGCAGCGGACCGAAGGCGATGGAAAGGTAGCAACCCACGGCGGCGGTGAGCGCGCCCAAGAAGCCAGCTAGTGCAATGAAAGGAAGCAGGCGGTGAACCCAGGGACGGGCCGCCGCGGCCGGGCTGATGACTACGGCCACCATGAGGACCACGCCAACTACCTTGACGCCTATAACCGTGATGGCGGTAAGGGCAAGGAAGCTGAGGGCATTTAAGGCCGTGGTGCGGGTGCCGGCTACGCGGGCAAAGGGGGCGTCAAAGGCGACGACGGCTTGCCGAGTGTGTACCGAAGAAAGAAATAGCAAGACGCCGCCGCCAATGACGAGCGCAGAACTCACATCGGCACGCGTGAGCGTGGACGCGTTTCCCAGCAGGTAATCCTGGATGCCGGCCTTGCCGGGCAAGGGCTGGCGGGAAATATACTGCATGAGCAGCATGCCGATGGAGAAGAATGTGGTAAGCGTAGCGGCCATCGCGGTGGTCGGGCCGAGCGGGGCCAGCCGTGGAATCAGGTGAATACAGCCGACGGCCAGTGTGCCGGTGAGGATGGCACCGGCCGAAAGCAGCCAGATATTGCGGCCGTCCCACCCTAGGGCCGTGGCCGCGAGGAAGGCGGCCAGCAGGCCAGGCAGGGAGGAATGCGAGATGGCATCAGCCAGCAGGCTGGTGCGGCGCACATAGACTAGCGGGCCGAGCGCTCCGGCACAGGCTCCGATGAGTACGGTGCCCCACAGCGCCTGGGTATAGGTGAAATCCTGAAAGAGCTCTAGTGGGTTCATGAGGGCAGGCAAAACATGTCGGCGATGGCGGATTCGGTGAGCACCTGGCCGGTGGGGCCGGCGGCGATGAGGCGGCCTTGGCCCACCATCAAGACCTCATCACAGAAATCGGCGACCTCCGCGAGGTTGTGGTGGACCAGCAGGATGGTGGCGCCATCGGCACGCAGTTGCCGGAGCACGTCCATGATGGCGCGCTGGCTTGCGGCATCGACCCCAGCGAAGGGCTCATCCAAAATTATGAGCTCGGGATCGCTTACGAGCGTGCGAGCGAGCAAGACGCGCTGGCGCTGGCCGCCGGACAGGGCCGAAATGGGCAGGTGCGAGTGCTCTTGCATTCCGGTGCGGGCGAGCGCGTCGCGGGCGGCACGCTTATCGGCGCGGCTTGGCCACTGCCACCAGCGCAGGCCGGCGGTGCGGCCCATAAGGGCGACATCGAAGGCTGTGGCCGGAAAATCCCAATCGATATCCGCATGCTGCGGCATATAGCCGAGCCGGTGGCGGAAATGAGCAAGGTCAGTGCCATCGAACATAAGCGATTCGCAGGCGAGCGGCGGAAGCAAGCCCACCAGGGTGCGCACAAGGGTGGATTTGCCGGAGCCGTTGGCGCCCACGAGGCCGGTGATGGTGGCGGGGGTGAGGGCAAAGGTGGCGTCGGCAAGCAAGGGCGTGCGCGGATAGCCCACGGTCAAATGTGTAGCGCGCAGCATTAGCTTAAAGCCTCTGCCACGGTGTGCGCGTTGTGCTCGAAGGCCCCGAGATAGGTATTGGTGGGCGCTGTAGGCCCAAGGGTATCGGCGAAGAGCTCCTCATCCGAGACGGTGACCTTCCAACCGCGAGATTCCACGGCCTGCTGCAGCGAGGTGACCGCCTGCGGGTTGGCTTGATTGTCCTTGAAGATGACGGGGACCTTCTTCTTAGCGATGGTATCGGCCAGTTCGGAGATCTCGGTGGCGGATTTTGTGGCCTCGGTGGTCACGAAATCGGTGGCGTGGATATCGAAGTCGAAGGTTTTGCCAAAGTAATTGAAAGCATCGTGACCGGTGATGAGCACGCGGGGGTTCGCAGCAGCGAGTTCCTTCTGAGCCTTGTCCTGTGCAGCGGCGATCTGGCTTTCGTAGTTATCGGCGGCAGTGGAGTAGTCCGCGGCGTGCTCGGAGTCGATATCGCCGAGCTTGTCGCCGATGCTCTCAACGGCCTGGCTCCACAGCTTGGGGCTATTCCAGATATGCGGATCATAGAGCTGCTCGCCGCCCTTTCCTTGATCCGGCCAGGGCAGGAGGTCTTGTTCATTGAGTTGGTCGCCGACTGCGAGCTGCTTATCGCCTAGGGACTCGAGCTGGTCCACCATCTGTGCCTCGAGGTGGAGGCCATTCCAGAGCACGAGGTCGGCGTCTTTCATAGCTTCAATATCGTGCGTGGTGGGCTGGTAGGTGTGTGGGTCGCCACCGGGGCCGACCATGGTGGTGATATCGGCTTCGGGGGCGAGATTGGCTGCGGCATCGGCCAAGTAGCCGGTGGTGGCGAAGATTTTTAGGTTATCTGCGTGGTTATTTTCGCCGCTTGAGCAGGCCGTTAGCGTAGTAGCGGCGAGCAGTATGGCGAGGGGAAGCGCGGTGGTTTTCTGCAACGAAAAGTCCTTAAATTAGAAATGAATACCAAAGTTCAATGGCATGAACTCTGTAAAACATACATATTGAAACTTACGGAAGCAATAGGATGAACTACGATGGGGTGAATGCACATAAGCGAGCTGCCCGAACGCACCCAGGACTACCTCAAGATTTTGTGGAACCACGAGGAAAAGGCGGGGCGCGATACCGCCATGCCGCTCGGGGATTTGGCTAAAGCCGCCGGCCAAAAGCTGCCCACCACCTCCGAGGCCGTCAAGCGGCTCGCCGCCAAGGACCTCGTGGAACACGAGCGCTACTTTGGCGTCCGGCTGGTCCAGGAAGGGCGCGAATTGGCCGTGGCCATGGTGCGCCGCCACCGCCTGCTTGAGACTTTTTTGGTGCGCACCTTGGGCTATACCTGGGATGAGGTGCACGAGGAAGCCGAAATACTAGAGCATGCGACCTCCGATAGGTTTGTCGAGCGCATCGAT
This sequence comes from Corynebacterium sp. KPL4072, assembly GCF_037908395.1. Taxonomy (NCBI): domain Bacteria; kingdom Bacillati; phylum Actinomycetota; class Actinomycetes; order Mycobacteriales; family Corynebacteriaceae; genus Corynebacterium; species Corynebacterium sp. KPL4072. The sequence goes on along the minus strand of NZ_JBBMGE010000013.1, from coordinate 4,332 downwards.
GCTTTCCTCGGTGCCCCCGCGCGCGATCCCCACGGCGATCCCATTCCGGCGGCCGATGGCACGGCCGAGCCGCTCTCGCGCATTACGCTTGCCGACGTCCCACCCAACTCCCCCGTCACCATGGAACAGGTCAATGACGCCGATGGCGAATTCCTGCGCTACCTGGATAAACACGGGGTTCGTCCGGGTGTGAGCCTGACTGTTGTCGCCCCGCCAGTGGCTGGCCTGCTGGAAGTCAGCGTGGACGGAGGGGGCAGTTTCTCCCTCGGCGAATCCGCGGCGCGCGATATTGCCGTGCGCGATATGGAAGGCGGCTAAGCCCCGAAGATACGGGCTACGGCGCGGCGGTCAATCTTGCCGGGGCCGGTGGTGGGGAACTGCGCAAGACGCTTGATGTCTTTGGGGATTTGCCAGCGGGGAAGCTGGGCATCCTCGAGGGCTTCGAGGATATCGCCGATTTCGGCCCCGCCGGTGTAGGCCGCCACGATGGCCTGGCCGAGCCGCGGGTGTGGCACGCCGACAACGCAGGCATAGTCGACCCCCTCGACTTTGAGGATTTCGGTTTCTAGCGCCTCGGGGTGCAGCTTGAGGCCACCGGAATCGATGACATTATCCAGCCGGCCGGTGACGGTGAGGGTGCCGGCGTCGATAAAGCCGCCGTCGGAAGTAGCGAACCAGCCCGGCTGGCAGAATGCTTCGTGTTCGGGCGCATTGCGGTAGCCGTGGGCGATGGTGGGCCCGCCCAAGAGGATGCGGCCGTCTTGGACGCGGACCTGCGCGCCGGGAATCGGTCGGCCATCGTAGACGCAGCCACCGGCGGTTTCGGAGGATCCATACGTCGCCACTACTGCAATGCCCAGCTCCTCGGCCGCTGCGCGCAGACGCGGGTTGATGGCCGCCCCGCCGACCAGGATGGCATCGAAGGTTCGCAGCGCATCGATGCCCTCAATCGAATCCATGGCTTTGGCCAGCTGCAGCGGGGTCAGCGCGGTATAGGTGCGGTCCCCGGTGCGGTCGAGTTCCGCGGCCGCGCGGGCGAAGGTAGGGATATCGAAACCGTCGCTGAGATCCATGCACAGCGGATCGACGCCCGCTACCAGCGAGCGCACCAATACCTGGATCCCGGCGATGTGGTGGGCCGGCATAGCGAGCAACCACTGGCCGGTGCCGCCGAGTACCTGGTGGGTGGCATCCGCGCTGGCCACCAGGTTTGCTGGGGTAAGCTGCGCGCCTTTCGGCGTGCCGGTGGAGCCAGAGGTGGACATTACCAGGGCGATGTCGGAGTCGATGGGCTCGCCGGCGCGTTGGGTATTGCGCAGGAGGGTGGCACGGGTGGCGTCGGCAAGCGGGAGCGGCAAAAAGCATCCTTGACCAGCAATGGCGGCCTCCAGATCGGGGAGGATGCTGGCCGGGTTATGCGGATCAACCGGAAGCGGGGAGAGGATAGTCACGGAGGCGATTTTAATCGTCGAAGGGGCGGGATTCGTCTTTTTCCGCCTTGCGTATGCCGCGCAGCAATACAATGCGCGCGGCCACGAGCGCACCCGTGGCAACGACGGCAATGCCGATACAAAAAGCGATAAGCATTAGTAGTAGTACGGGAAGCTATCCCAATTAGGCTCGCGCTTTTCCAGGAAGGACTCCTTGCCCTCGACGGCCTCGTCGGTCATATAGGCCAAGCGGGTGGCCTCGCCGGCGAAGACTTGCTGGCCCATAAGGCCATCATCGGTGAGGTTGAAGGCAAACTTCAGCATGCGCTGGGCGGTGGGGGATTTCATATTAATCTCCTGGCCCATGCGGATGGCGGCATCTTCAAGCTCGGCGTGGTCCGCAACCTCATTGACTGCGCCCATTTCATACATGCGCTGGGCATCGTAGGTGCGGCCCAAGAAGAAAATCTCGCGGGCGAATTTTTGGCCCACCATCTTGGCTAGGTAGGCCGAACCATAACCGGCATCGAAGGAACCCACATCCGCGTCCGTCTGCTTAAAGCGCGCCTCCTGGCGGGAGGCGACCGTCATATCGCAGACCACGTGCAGCGAGTGGCCGCCGCCGGCCGCCCAACCATTGACCACGGCGATAACCACCTTGGGCATGGTGCGGATAAGGCGCTGGACCTCGAGGATATGCAAGCGGCCGCCTTCGACCTTTTCGCGGGCGGTGTCCACGGTGGATTCATCCGCGGTGGCGTCATCGTGGGCGTGCTCGGTGGCGTAGCGGTACCCGGAGCGGCCGCGAATGCGCTGGTCGCCGCCGGAACAAAACGCCCAGCCGCCGTCCTTTTCGGACGGGCCATTGCCGGTGAGCAAAATCGTGCCCACATCCGGTGTGCGGCGGGCGTGGTCAAGGGCGCGGTAGAGCTCGTCTACGGTATGCGGGCGAAACGCATTGCGCACCTCCGGGCGGTCGAAGGCGATGCGCACGATGCCGTTCTTGCGGCCCTCACCGTTGAGCCGGTGATAGGTGATATCCGTGAGGTCTTCAAACCCCTCTACGGAATGCCACAATTCCGATCGAAAGGGATTATCGGTGCTGTATTTTTTCTGCTCGCTCATAAAGGCCAGCTTAGTGGCAAAAGAAGAATAGTCCCCATTCCCAACCCTCACCCACACACGCTGCCCAGCAGGCCGGTAATAATCAATACGCGATACTGCGAGGTTGTTGCCCCGCACAATACCCGTGTACGCCATACCAGCGCGGTACTCCATGCCATGGGGAGACTCGAACTCCCCGCCCCTTAAAGCGCTAAAGGGGGCCTGTGTCCCAGGATTTTCCCCTCCAGGGTGGGGGCCTGCTCGCTGCAGGCGTGTGGGCTACCATCGCGCGCTTTAAGTAGCGCGCGATATGACTATCCGTTTTTCAGTTCGGTATTCCAGTTCAGCTGCTGGATGCGCGTATCCAGCTCGCGGTACTGCTTAGATAGATCGTCGACACGCTTGCGCATATCCGCCACCGGGATGGTGGAGACAAACTTGATCTCGGTGCGGGAATAACGATCCGAGCGCGTGCCCGCCCGCTGCGCTAGGTCGTGGTAGATGCGGCGCTTGCGCAAGAGGCCGTCGCGCAGCGCGAGGGCTTCCATCAAGTTCATCTTCTCATCGAAGGCGGTGGCGATATTCGTCGCATTGATGGCCTGAACCAGCTCATCGATGCGCCCGGCCACGCCGTCGAGCTCGCGCAGCAGTTCCTGCGGATCCTCCTCCGGGGTATCGCCCTCCTGCACGCGAACCACGGCGAGCAGCCGCTCGTGCAGGCTATTGAGGCGCTCCTGCGCCTGGGCGCGTTCCGCCAATGCCTTAGCTAGCAGCATAATTCCTCCTCTATTGGTATAGGTTCCCAAAATAGCGCAGAGTGGGGGAAGGGTCAATGGTCTGAGAGCGCTACCATGAAAACCATGCATATCGATGACGTCCTCGACCGCGCCCACGTAGTCTCCCTCCCGCTTGCCGTGCGTTTCCGCGGCATCACCACGAGGGAGGCCCTCCTCATCGATGGCCCGGCCGGCTGGGGCGAGTTCGCACCCTTCCTGGAGTACTGCCCGGCTGAATCCGCCGCGTGGCTGCGCGCGGGGCTCGAGGCCGCCTACGAGGGCTTTCCGGAGCCGGTGCGCGATTCCATCGAGGTCAACGCCACCATTCCGGCCGTGCCCGCCAGCGAGGTCCCGGCCCTAGTGGAGCGCTACCCCGGCTGCCGCACCTTCAAAATCAAGGTGGCAGAAAAGGGACACACGCTTGCCGACGACGCCGCTCGCGTACGCGCCGTCCGCGACACCATCACCCAACGCGGCGAAATCCCTATCCTGCGCGTGGATGCCAATGGCGGCTGGACCGTGGAGGAAGCAGTCCAGGCTGCGCAGATGATGATGCCGCTGGACTATATGGAACAGCCATGCGCTACCACTGAGGAGCTCGCCCAAGTGCGCGGCCGCCTCATGCGCGCCGGCCTCTTCGTACGCGTGGCCGCCGATGAGTCCATTCGTAAGGTCGCCGACCCCTATCGCGTCGCCGAGCTGCAGGCCGCAGACGTCGCCGTGGTTAAGCCCGCCCCGCTCGGTGGCGTGCGCCGCGTCCTCGAGGTGGCCCAGCACTTGCGTCAGCGTCACATGGACATCACGGTGGCTTCTGCGCTCGATACCTCCATCGGCATCAATATGGGCCTTGCGGCCGTCGCCGCCCTCCCACGCATCTACGACGATGAAGACATCGACGTCACCCCGGCCGCCGCTGGTCTTGCCACCGGCTCCCTCTTTACAGAAGACGTCACCGCCCCGCGCCCGCTTGTCGATGGCCACCTTCCCGCCGATATCCTCGCCCCCGACCCAGACCGCCTGAC
>NZ_JBBMGE010000012.1:0-30682 GCF_037908395.1 Corynebacterium sp. KPL4072 | reverse complement strand
GCACCATCGTCGCCATGTCCTCCGTGGCTGGCAGGCGCCAGTGCAGAAACCGCGGTGATTTAGAACGGCAGCTTGCGGAAAATGGCCTGCGGAATGAACTTGAATGCCAAAGAAACGTATTCAAACAGCGGGTGCACGAAGATGGACTGCTTGCCATCGAGCACGGCCTTCACGGTGGCTTCGGCAACATCGGAGACGTTGACGGTCAACGGGGCGTCGCCAGCCTCGGCGGACATCTTGGTGCGAACCTGGCCCGGGCGGACAACCAGCACGTTGGCGCCGGTGCCGCGCAGGGCCTCACCCAGGTTGATGTAGAAGCCGTCCACGCCTGCCTTGGAAGCACCGTAGACAAAGTTGGAACGGCGCACGCGCATGCCAGCCACGGAGGACATGGCGACGATGGTGCCGTGGCCCTGGTGCTTGAACTTCTCGCCCAGAAGCACGCCCACGGAAACCGGGGCGGTGTAGTTGGTCTGCGCGGAGGCGACGGCCTTGTCGTGGTTTTGCCACAGCTCCTCCTGGTCACCCAGGGTGCCGAAGGCAACGATGGCCACGTCTACGTCGCCACGTGCCCAGGCTTTATTGATTACCTCTGGGTGGGAGTCAAAGTCAGTGGCGTCGAAGTCTAGAACCTCTACGTCAGCGCCGCGAGATTCCAGGTCTGCCTTGGCCTGGGCGATGCGCGGGGACTCCGGGCGGGCAGCCAGGGTGACCTTGGCGGGGCCGCGCTGCAGGAATTCGGAGACGACGCCGAGGCCGATCTCAGAGGTGCCGCCCAGAAGCAGGATGTGTTGTGCTTGGCCTACTGCATTAAGCATGGTCAGTAAATCTCCTTAAAGGTGTTATTTCCAGTGATTAGTGCAGCTCGAGGCGGCGGGACATATCGGAGGCGAAGACGCCGGTCGGGTCGATTTCATTGCGGGTCTTCAGCCAGCCCTCCATGCCCGGGTACATCTTGTGGAAGTTCTCCGCGGAAGTGCGGGATTCCTTGGCCAAGTAGAGGCGGCCGCCGAATTCCATCACGCGGCGGTCCAAGTCATCCAAGAACTTGCCCAGGCCCGGACGGATGGGGAAGTCCACGCAGACGTTCCAACCCGGCATTGGATAGGACAGCGGCGCGCGGTTGCCTTCACCGAAGAGCTTGAACACGTTGAGGGCCGAGTAGTGGCCGGAGCGTTGCATATCGCGGATGATCTCCTTGAACGGCTCCACGGCCTCGGTCGGTACCACGAACTGGTACTGCAAGAAGCCCTTGGAACCGTAGCCGCGGTTCCACTCACCGATGAGATCCAACGGCTGGTAGAACTGCGTCAGGTTCTTGACCTGGTTCTTGGCCGGTGCACCCATGGTGTAGTAGGCCAAACCCACAGCGGAGAGGGAAAGCTTATTCATGGTCCAGGACGGGAAGATGTCCGGCACCGTCATCAGCTGCGGCGCATTGAACTTCAACGGATCCTTAGCCAGCTTCGGGGCTAGCTCTTCCAGCTGTGCCAAGGTGGCCAGCGAACCGCGGGAAATGGTGGAGCGACCCAGCTTTGGTTCTGGCGAAATGACATCGAACCAGGCGGAAGAATAAGTGTAGTTGTGCTCGGAACCATCGGAGTGGAAAGCGATGGTTTCATCCAAGTTATCGGTGCGGTCCGTATCTGCGATGAAATAAGCGGTTTCCGTCTTGGTCATGCGGATGGTGGCGCGCAGAATGATGCCGGTCAGACCCATGCCGCCAACGGTGGCCCAGAAGAGGTCGCCGTTCGGGTCGTCCTCGGAGCCCTCCGGGGTCAGGTGCAGCACGCGGCCATCGGCCACGAGCAGCTCCATGGAGACCACGTGGTTACCAAAGGAGCCGGCGGAGTGGTGGTTCTTGCCGTGAATATCCGGGCCGATTGCGCCACCGATGGTGACCTGGCGGGTACCCGGCAGAACTGGAACCCACAGGCCATAAGGCAGGGCAGCCTTCATCAGCTGGTCTAGGGTGACACCACCATCGACGTCCACCAGAGCGGACTCCGGGTCGATGGAGTGGATCTTATTGAGCTTTTGCATGTCGATGACCAGGCCGCCGCCATTTTGGGCGGGGTCACCGTAGGAGCGGCCCATACCGCGGGCAATGACGCCACGGCGCAGGTGGGCGGGCTTATCCGAGTTATCTTCTGCAACCTGGGCCACGGCCTTCTTGATCACGTCCACGTCTTCGGTGGCGAGAACATGGGCGGTCGTCGGGGCGGTGCGGCCCCAGCCGTGCAGGGACTTTTCAGTGGTATGTAATTCCATCTCTTACTCTTTGCTCGACGGATTTGTGTCGCCTCCCTAGCCTACCTAGCTCACACGAGGGTAGACGGAGTGACGCGAGTGATATTCAGAACAAAACGGACGCTTGTACTGCCCGAATGTGTCCGTTTATAGATCCATAAGCGCGCGGATTTCCTCCGGCAGTTCTTCCTGAGATTCAATAATCGGGCCATCGTACTCCCGCAAAAGGTCATAGACACGAGCGCGCGAGGAGGAATCCAGCATGGGCAATTCCTCTGCCATCAGGCGAGTCATGAAAGGACTCAACGGCACATCGGTGTGTTCCGTGGCCTCGAAGTGGCCGTTGCGCTTATCGTCTTCCGCACGCACATCCTGAGCCGCCTGCTGCGCTGGCGTCATGTGCTCTGTCTTATCCGAGTACATGCGCATTAGCTTACCGCCGCTTAAAGTGGTCGCTATGACCAACAACCACGAGACGCAAGATCAGCGCCAAGACAACTACGCCCTCGATGACACCCTGGCGGGCCGCATTACCCAAGCCGCTGCCGTGGGTATCGCGACCTCTTATCCGGATTGGATCACATCCAAAGGCGGTTTGATTACTGCCTATACCTTGTCTTTCTTTGGTTTTGGTGCCCTGGTGGCCTATACCAACGCGCACGCGGAACAGGATGGTGATGAGCCGCGCTCCCCGCAGGATGCATCCGATCAGGGCCTCAAACCTTGGGCCATTTTTGCCGCAGTGGTGCTGCTGCTCATCCTAGGCGGCTGGATGAACGTTGCATTTTCGCGCCGAATGGTAAAGTTCCTGCGCAAGCGCGGTGCCAAGCGGCCCTGGACCCTGTTGGGCGCCGTTGGTGCGGCACTGACGTTCCTAATTAGTGAGTTGGAAGCGCGCGATATCGCAAAACTAGCAGCCTAAAACTTGCGTATGGTGGGGCTCATGAACGCAGGGGTCACCGATATCGCACAGGCGCGGGCCAAACGCGCCAATAGCGTGGTATCCCTCAAACGCGAGCCCCTAACAATCATTTGCCAAGCTGCGAATATCCGCGCCGATGGCGAGGTGCACCGCCAGATTGGCTTTAGCGATGCCCTGACCTTCACCGAGTTGCACCGTGTGCTGCGCATTTGCTTTGGCCTGCCGGAGGAGGAATCCCCCTGGCACTTTTATGAACACACCGAGGCGCGTGGCCCGCGCATCGATCCGGAACGTCAGGCCTCCGAATTCCTCTGGCGCGAAGGCGATCAAATCGACTTCGCCTGGGGGCTATGGGACTTCGAGCTGGTGGTAGCTGAAATTTATCCGCGCGATAATGGCACCCCGGAAGCGCTATGCGTAGGCGGTTCGGGCTCGCTCTTTGCACCCTTTGAATTAACCAGCGTCAACCGGGAATTGACCGGGCAAGAAGTCACCGACGAGGTCCTTTCCGCGGTAGCGTCCCCTGTGCGTGATTTGATTGAGCGCACCAAGCTCTATGACTTTGTTCCGCTGCTGCAGGCGATGGACCTGAGCAGGGGTACCGAATTGTCACCGCAAACTGCCCGCGTGCTCGCCAGCCTGCCGCGCGAGGTTACCCATCAAGGCAAAGACGCCTTTTGGTCCATGGCGCTAGCCCTATCGTGCATGGGGGGCGCGGAGCTGACCGATTCCGTCGTGGAGACCACCATGGATGCCCTCGGCTGGGTCAATGACGATGGCTCGGCGCTGACTGGGGCTGAAGTGCGGGAGTTATGTGCGGCGTCGTTGCAGCAATTGGCGGGGATAGGCGCCTATGGTGCCGAATCCGCCGCGCCGGTGGATCGGTTGGACATGTACCGAGCGCTCTTGCGCGGGTAGGCTACTCACTCGTGACTAACTCCGCTGATGACGCCGTAGAAGTAAAACCTTCGTCCACCTCGCTGCACACCCAACTGGTGCGATTTATTTCCGTGGGTGTAGGTGCCGCCGCCATTGACTATGGCCTGACGCTTTTATTGACGTACTTGGGACTGCACCGTTCCGCCGCCAAGGCCATCGGTTGGGTCTTTGGCACCATTGCCGCCTACCTGGCTAATGCGCGGTGGACCTTTGGGGTCAAGGTCTCCGGCCGTACGGCCGTCACCGTCGGGATCTTGTACGCCTCCACTTTCGCGGTTCAAAACTTCCTATACTGGGTGCTCAATGAGCCGCTTTTATCCCTTGGCTTAGAAGGCGTGCTTAAAGACACCATCGCCTTTGTCATCGCCCAGGGCGTGGCCACAGTGACCAATTTTGCCATTCAGAGGGCCTTCATTTTTAAAGAAAAATAACCTCACCACGGGAATCGAGCCCGACCAATCTGCGCGCGGGGTGTCAAGCTCTCGGTGGTGGCGGGTATGTGCCGCGCTTATCGATGCCCCCTTTCCCAGCCCCTGCAGTTCGGCTTCGGCCTAGCTAGGGCGTCGGAAATCTTCCCTGCGCCCGCGGTTGTGAAGCTTGAGCCATTCGATAAAGCCGGCCGGATCGTGGCGCTGGATCAGGAAGAACCAGCCAAAGCGGGCGAATTCCTGTGGCAGTAGCTTGCGCATGCCGCGTTGCCACAGCAGGTAGCCGCGATTGCGGTAAGTGAAAAACCGCTTGAACTCACCCTCTGGAAACTGGGTGTGCATCTTGCCGCCCAAAATGGGCTTAAACTCATCCGATCCATCTGGGTGCAGGTAGCTTGTGGTCAGCGCCGTGCCGAAAGAAAGCCCGGAATTGACCAGCCGGCGGTGGTATTCCACCTCATCGCCGCGGATGAAGAGCCGATAGTCCGGTACACCAATGATTTCCATGGCCGCTGCGGAAATCAGCGCGCCGTTAAATAGCGATGCGATGCCAGGCAGGAAATCGCCCTCCAGCTCATCCATTCGTCGGCGCCACACTAGGCCTTGGCGCAGGGGGAAGGCGAGCTGGTCGGGATCGTTGATATTGCATACCGCTGGCGAGACCTCATGCAAACGGTTGGCCTCGGCCACCCGATACAGCTCCGCAAGGACAGTGTTATCGGCGGGGCGGCCATCGTCATCGGCACACCACACGGCATCCGCCCCCAAAGAAAGGGCGGTGAGAAAGCCCAGCGCGAAGCCACCAGCTCCGCCCAGGTTGGTCTCCGAAGGCACGTAGACGCCGCGGTCTCCCGCCATGGAATCGACAAGTTCACGCACTGCATTTTCCGCACCATTATCCACCACGATCACCCACTGCACGGGGTGGGTTTGGTGTACCACCTGTTCGAGCGATGCCCGCAGCAGTTCGGCGCGCTGATGGGTAACAATGACGGCGGCGGTAGAACCGGTAGAAGTCAGGGTGGCAGTCATGGGTTCCATCTTGCCACCGGGGTGGGGGACCAGCGCAGAAACACTCCGCATTGGTGGAGCGAAAAGTGGATATAGGCGCAGCTTTGCGGATACTGTGAAGCCTATGGAAAACTTCTGGCCGCCTTTTGCGGTGACCATTCGGGCCTGCGATGATACGGGCCGCGGGGTTGACCTGCGTGTCATGCGCGATGAGGACATCGCACAGGTAGCGCAGGTGTGTGCGGAAGATATCTATGGCGACGACATTCCAGAACATGCATTTCCCTGGCTTTTTGATGAGAAGACGAATACCCCCGCCGCCATGGCCCAGCACCGATGGGAGCACCGAGCGAAGCTGTGTCCCCAGAAGTGGACCTTGGATTTCATCGCTCGCCAGGTAGAAACCCAAGAATTAGTAGGCGTGGTGGACCTGTCGGCAGAAAATTTTGCGGCCGCACGGGAAATAGAAACTGCATCATGGGTGCTGCACCGCTTTCAAGGCCAAGGCTATGGCACGCTTATCCGTCAGGCTATGGCGGCGTTTTCCTTCTTGCACCTCGATGCGGGTTCGCTGTGCACCAGTTGGATAAAACCCAACCGCGCCTCAGCCCGGGTGAGTGAAAAGTTGGGCTACCGCGTTAGCACCGAGGAAAAGGAAGAGCCTGCGGGCCCAGGAAAAATTAACCGGCCGGTGGTCAGCGCGCGCCTAAGCGCTGCGGACTATCACCGGCCGGAAGGGGTGCAGGTGGACGTGACGGGTGTGGGGGACCCGCTGCTGCATATGCTCAGCTAGTTGCCGCTGGTGTCCTCATTTTCAAAACGCTCGCGCAGGTCGCGGACGTAGTCGCCCACCTCAGGTCCTTCGTACTCACCGACGACCTCGGAAACCTCGCCTACCGAGCGGATCTCACCGTGGTCGATCCACAAGGCGGTATTGCATAGCTGGGCCAAAAAGTCATTGGAGTGGGAGGCAAAGACCAGGATGCCGGAGCGCTTCACCAGCTCCTGCAGGCGTACGCGTGCCTTGGCCATGAAGGCGGCGTCGACCGCACCAATGCCCTCATCCAACAACAGGATTTCCGGCTCAATGGAGGTCACCACGCCGAGTGCCAAGCGCACTCGCATACCGGTGGAATAGGTGCGCAGCGGCATGGAGAGATAATCGCCGAGCTCAGAAAACTCCGCAATCTCATCCATCTTCTTTTTCATCTGCTTGATGGACTGGCCCAAAAACAGGCCGCGGATAATGATGTTGTCGTAGCCAGAAACTTCCGGGTCCATGCCTACGCCCAAATCAAAAACGGGGGCCACCCGGCCGCGCACATCGGCAGAACCGCGGGTGGGCTCATAAATCCCAGACAAGAGGCGCAGCAAGGTGGATTTGCCGGCGCCGTTATGGCCCACCAAACCCACGCGATCGCCCTCGCGCAGGTGCAGGTTAACGTCCTTCAGGGCTTCCACCACGACGGTGTTTTGGGCATTTTTGCCAATGGCGCCACCGGCAGAAGAGAGCATGGCCTTCTTCAGTGAGCGAGATTTGGCATCAAAGATGGGAAAGTCCACGCACGCGTTATACGTATCAATCGAGACCATCAGTCAGTATCCTTTCGAGGAATCTCCACAAGTACAGGGCGTGGGCTTAGACCCAGTAGCTGACGCGGAAGCGCCACTTGCGCATGACCAAGCCGGCGATGAGCAGGCCGAGCACGGTGCAGCCGATAACGATCCACCAGTGGTAGGCGGCTACCGGCTCACCGATCATGGGTGCGCGGACGATTTCTAGGTAGTGATAGAGCGGGTTGATCTCCGCGATGCGGGCTCGCCCGGCCACAGCACCGCCCTGATCCTTCAGGGTATTAGTCATCCACACAATCGGGGTGACGTAGAACAAGAGCTGGGTTAAAGCCTCCAGCAGCGGGGCTACGTCACGGAAGCGGGTGGCAATGATGCCAAAGAACATCGTGACCCACACGCCGTTGACCAACAACAACGCCAAGCCTGGGATAAAGAGGAAGAACTCCCAACCCAGGCTGCGCGGGAAGATGAGGATAAGCAACAGCCAGATGATGAGGTTATGGCCCAAAAATAATGTTTGGCGCCACACCAGGCGGTAGACGTGCACCGAAAGAGGGGCGGGAAGCTGTTTAATCAAGCCCTCATTATCAATGAAGACGGTGGAGCCTTCCTTGATACAGCCCGAAATGAAGGTCCACATAATAAGGCCCACGGTGACGTGGGGGAGGAACTCCGCGACGGGAATCTGGAAGAGCATGGAGTACAAAAGGCCCAAGGCGAGGGCCATCACGCCGGTGGCGATGGTGATCCAAAACGGGCCCAGGACAGAGCGGCGGTAGCGCTGCTTAATATCTTGAATACCCAGTTTGAACCACAGCTCGCGCTGCTGTGCACCCTGCGCAAGGTCCGCGAAGGCGGCCTTGAGGGTCTCGGACTGGGACGCTGGGGTGGCCTCGCCGTCTGGCTGGGAGGTCATGCGGGCGATATCAGCGCGCAGTTGATTGTTATCTTGCACGCTCAACACCCTAGCGCGCGGGCTGGGCAAACGGGAACTACACGCCGCTAGCCTGCGAAAACGGCCGTATTCAGCGAAAATCCAGATTTGGGAAACTTGGGCCAAACGCGTATACAGTAGGGAATCGACCGCCACTGAGTGGCGATGCCTAGCGCGAAAAAGAAGGGACCGAAATGCCAGCAGGAGCTTCGGCGCACTATGACGTATTCAGTGTGCGCGGTTTATACACCGGGCTATCTGATGGTTGGACCTACCTTAACGCGCACGCGGTTCCCCAGATTTCTGAGCGAGTAGCCTCCGGCGTGGCCCGCTCTTTCCGTATGTCTACTGCGGTGGCGCCCCAGGAAGGGCCGGGTGGCGCCCACTCTGCCACACCCGCGCCGGGGCGCTTGGAAGGAGATGGGAATTACACCGCTGCGCGCATGGCCGTAGCGGATCTGACCGGTTCCAAAGCAGACCGCGTGGTGCTCGGCCCCTCCCTGCCGGTTCTTTACCAGTCCTTGGCGCATGCGGCGCGCCCGCTGCTCGGCAGCAATTCCTCACTAGTGCTCTCAAAGCTGGACCCGCCTTCCCTGTATTCAGCATTTTCTGAGGTCAAAGCAGAAACCCGCTGGGCCCAGCCGGACTTAGGCACGGGTGAGTTGCCGGGGTTCCAATTCGCCGAGCTTGTCGACGGCTCCACGCGACTTGTCGCTTTCTCTGCCGCCCACGAGCTTTTGGGTACGGTCTCCCCGACGGCTGAGATCATAGACACCGTGCATGAACGCTCTCGCGCCTGGACGCTTCTCGACGTCTCTGCGATCGCCCCCTACCGCCCCATCAACTTCGATGAGCTCGGTGCCGATATCTTGGGTCTCGACCTTGGTCTGCTGGGCGGCCCGCAGCTAGCGGCCTTGGTATTCCGCGATACCCGTATGTTCCGCCGCCTCGATGCCCTTGATCCGGTGCATGCCAGCAAGGGCGCTCGCAAGCTGGAAACGCCAATTTCCTCTGGCCTGGCCGGCGGTGTCGGACCACTCGTGGACCATCTTGCCGCCCTCGCCGGTGGGGAGAATGGCTCCCGCCGCAAGCGCCTGCGCACCTCTATGGATGCGCTTAGCGCCTACCTCGAGGACCTGCGCGGGGACCTTTATTCCTTCTTGAGCACCCTGCCTGCCGTACACATCCTCGGAGTGACGGGAGAGGCGGCCGCAGGCGCATCCGATGATCGCCTGCCGCGCCTTACCTTTGCCGTGAGGGGTGTTCCAGCGGAGACCGTGTACAAGCGTCTCTTTGATAATGGTCTGGTCACCACGCTTGCCCCGCAGACCCCGTTGCTAACGGAGATGGGCGTGGAGGAAATCGGCGGCGCCGTTACCGTTGCGCTTGGCCCCTTCAACACTTATCACGACGTCGAACACCTCACCCGTGTTGTAGCCTCACTGGCTTAAGCGGTAAGCACCAGGGTGCCGGTGACCTCGCCGCTGTCTAGGGCAGTGTGGGCTTGGGCGGCGTCGGCAAGCGGGTAAGTAGCGTGCAGCGCGTGCTTTACGCGGCCGTCTTCCAGCATGGGCCACACATTTTCTACCGTGCCCGCCACAATCCGTGCCTTGTCTTCTAAGTCGCGGGCGCGCACCGTTGTACCCTGGATGGTCAGGCGCTTGGGCAGCATGGCGCCCAAGTTGATTTCCGCCTTAGTACCGCCCTGCATGCCAATGATGATGAGCTTGCCGTCCTTAGCCAGGCATTTCATATTCTTTTCCAGATATTTCGCGCCGATGATGTCCAAAATGACGTCGCAGCTTCCCTTCAACTCTTCTACGAAGTCGTGCTCCTTATAGTTGATGAGAATATCGGCGCCCAGCTCGCGGCAACGATCCAACTTCTCCTGTGACCCGGCCGTCACCGCTACCTCTGCGCCCAACGCCTTGGCTACCTGGATGGCAAAAGTGCCAACGCCGCCGCCTCCGCCATGTATGAGGACGCGTTGGCCCTCGTGAAGGCCCGCCTCAATGCCTAGGTTGGACCACACGGTGCACGCGACCTCAACCACTGCTGCAGTTTCCTCAACGCTGAACCCCTCGGGCACGGGAAGCAGCTGGCCCTGCGGAACCGCGACGTATTCGGCGTAGCCACCACCCGCGAGCAGGCAGCCCACCTTGGTGCCTACCTCCCAGTTCGTATCCCCGGCATCGGCGATGGTGCCTGCTGCTTCTAAGCCCAAGATTTCCGATGCCCCCGGTGGCGGCGGATAGGCACCCATCGTCTGCAGGATATCGCCGCGGTTAACGCCGGCTGCCTGCACTTTGACGAGTACTTCTCCCGAGCGCAGCTTAGGGACCTCGACTTCGCGGAGCTCTAAGGACCGGCGATCCTGCGGATCGGTCTGAACGATGGCCTTCATGTGTGTTGTAGTCATGGATCCAATCTAACGAACCTTGTGTGTCCTGTGCCACGAAATTCGGAGTAACCTACTGCGACATTCAGTGTTGCAGGTGGCTTTTTGGGAAACCGGGCTATCTATTTAGTACACTGACCAAGTTGCTTCGTAGACACGATGAGTGTTTTCGAAGAACACCATGGAGACGTGGCAGAGCGGCCGAATGCACCGGTCTTGAAAACCGGCGAGGTTTATTCCTCCGCGGGTTCAAATCCCGCCGTCTCCGCCAACGTCATAATTTATGGCTCGGCGATACCTCGGTAGCTTCTGGCTCACGCTAGGAGTTACCGTTTTCTCGTTTTACTTATGTGCGGCTATCCCGGGAGGCCTCACCCTGGATGGTGTTAACCCGAACTTGGTCATGGCGGGGCACCGGAAAACGGCTTGGGGTAAAAACCTGCTTATTGTGGTGCTGCGGCGTTTCATACCGGGGGATGACGCGCCTGGTGCGGCGCAGACTTAATCTTGGAAATGTACAGGGCAAGTGAGATGTGATTGTGATCAAGCTCTGTAGCGAAGATAAAAATTACTCGTCGAAAGGACACCATGAGCACTTCGGAGTTTTACCTAGCAGCAGCGGAATCTACTAACCCTAACGATACGTGGTGGTTCCTCGGGTTCCTTCCCATCCTTTTGCTCGTCGCGTTCTGGATAGCGGCCTTAATTTCTATCATTTTTTCTGGGTACACGCTTGCGGCGAAGGTGCTCTTTATCGTCGCTACCTTCACACTGCCCTTCTTAGGACCGCTGATCTGGTTCCTCTTTGTTCGCGGAAAAGAAGACAAGAATAGAAGGGTCTAGACGGCTCGCAGTGGGGGCGCGTTAACACGCTCCTTGTTGTTCCAACCACGCGTTAATGCCGCCACGCAGGGAAACCACCTGTGAGTATCCGCGCTCGCGCAGAGCGTGGACGGCTTGGGCGGAGCGGATGCCGCTGGCGCAATATATAACGGCTACCTCGCCCGGTGCGATATCGGGGTTTTCACCGGCGAGGATGCGGTTGAGGGGCAGATGCGCTGAATTAGGAATGGTGGACCGGGCGCGCTCGGGGTCGGTGCGGACATCGATAAGCATGGCGTGAGCAGGGATCTCGCGGACCTCGGGGGCATCGTCCGGCTGGGTAGGCTCCGCCCCGGTGGAACGGATGGGGATATACTCCCACGTCCCAGAAAGGGCCTCGTAGTAGCCGAGCGTGCCCATAAGCGGGGTGCCGACGCCGGTAATGATTTTTAAGGCTTCCAAGGCCATCGCGGATCCCACCACGCCGACGATCGGCCCCAGAACGCCGGCCTGGGAGCACGAAGGAACCTCGCCTGGGGCAGGGGCAGTGGGAAAGACATCCTCGTACACGGGGCCCTTGCCCGACCAAAAGACGCTCATTTGCGCATCGAATCCCAAGATAGAGGCCCAAATGTGCGGAATGCCCAAGCTATGGGCGGCCCATGAGCACAGGTAGCGGGCGTCGAAATTATCCGTGCCATCGAGGAGCACGTCGCAGCCGCGCAATTGCTCGAGGGCGGTGGCCGTTTCGAGGCGGCCGTGGCAGCTGATTTCTACCTCAGGATTGAGCGCGTGGAGGGCAGCCGCGGCCGACTCGGTCTTCGCGGTGCCAATGGTCGGGGTGCTGTGGATGACCTGCCGGTGCAGGTTGGAGGGGGAGACCACGTCGTCGTCGAAAAGCGAAATGCGGCCTACGCCCGCGCCAGCGAGGTAGAGCAAGGCGGGGGAGCCCAGGCCGCCGGCGCCAATAACCGCTACGTGGGCTTGAGCGAGCTTGCGCTGTCCCTCCTCGCCCCAGAGCGCTTCTTGGCGGGCATAGCGGATGCTCATTCCAGACCCACCCAGTTAGTGGAGCCATCGCCGTGGCTTTGTTCCTTCCAGATAGGCACTTCTGCCTTGACGCGATCGGCGCATTCTTCGGCCGCGCGGAAGGCATCGCCGCGGTGCGCGGCGGCCGCAACTACGGCAAAGGCCAGGTCGCCGACCTGAAGATCCCCCGTGCGGTGAGCGGCCCAGAGGCGCACCGGATGGCTGGAGGAGACGGCGTCGGTGATGTCCTGCAGCTTCTCTGGCGCGGAAGGGTGGGCGCTATAGGAAAGAAGGGTGACATTCGGCCGGCCGCCATCATGATCGCGGACGACGCCTTCAAAGGTGACAACGGCACCCATGGCGGCCGTGGCGGTCTCTTCCTTGGCAGCGGCAAGGTGGGATTCAAGGGGCTGATCGCTCAAAAGCGTGCCAATGGTGCAGCCGGTCTGTTCGGCCACATAGGAGGGATCAGTGCTCATGTACTCCTTCTAACATATCGACGATCGGAACAATTAATTTATCCAAAACCGCACAGCCGTCTTTTACCCCGCCGGTGGAACCAGGCAGCGTCATAGCAAAGGTGGAGTCATTAACACCGGCAATCGCGCGGGAAGCCACCGCGGTGGGCACGCTTTCCAAGCCTTTCTGCCAGAAGGCCACTGCGATGCCAGGCAGCTCGCGGGTGATATGCGGCGCGACAGCCTCTACCGTCTTGTCGTCTTGGGTCAGGCCGGTGCCACCAGAGGTCAAGATGACCGAGGGTTCTTCGGCGAAGGCGGCAGCAACGGTGGCGGCAATATCGGCATCGGGGACGATGCGTGCAGCGGGGCAGTCAAAGCCCTTGCGTCGCAGGAAATCTACCGCGATGGGGCCGGATCGGTCCTCGTAGATACCCGCGGCGGCGCGAGTAGAGGCGACGATGACGATGGCGGTGCGTTGCGGACTCATAGTGGGTAAACCTCGACTTCTTGGCCTTCCGCAAGGCGTTGGCCGGCAGGGATGCGGATGAGATGGGTGGCATCGGCCGCTTGGGCGAGCAGATGGGAGCTAGCGCCACCGAGGATATGGGCGTGGGAATCGACGCGCCCGCGGCGAAATTGGTCCTTGCATGGGAGGCCTTCAATGCCTGCCGCGAGCGGAACGCGGAATGGCTCCGGAGCCCAGCCCAGTGCCGGGGCCACGAAGAGGCGGAAACTTACCAACGTGGAAATGGGATTTCCCGGCAGACAGATCACCGGCGTGCCGTGGAAAGCAGCGATACCCTGTGGCCCGCCAGGCTGCTGATCCACATGACCAAACCAGCCATCGAGCACTTGGCGTACTACTTCAAACTTGCCAGCAGAGATTCCGCCCGAGGTAATGATGGCGTCCGGGTGATGCTGTGCAATGGCGTCTGTGAAAGCGTGGGTTAGGGCCTGCGGGTCATCATCGGTGGTGATATAGCCCGCGACGTCGATGCCGGCGCGGTGGGCCAATGCCGTCAATAACGGCGCATTGGCGTCAGGGATGGCGGCGCTACCACTGCCAATCTCTGCTCCGCCGGTGCAGATGAGGATCCGGGCGGGGCGGTAGACCTCCACCTCGGCGATGCCTTGGGAAGCAAGGGCGGCCAAGCGGACCGGTGTGAGCTTATCGCCTTGGGCTGCCAGGAGGGCGCCTTCTTCTAAGTCCGAGCCGGCGCGGCGGATGAATTGCCCAGGTGAGGTCTCCGGCACGGTGACACGGTCACCCGGGGCGAGGAATTCTTGTGGTTCGCAGTGCTCAATGGGCACGATGGCTGCAGTTGCTTCCGGAACTTTGGCGCCGGTCATGATGGGGCAGGCCGCGTTGAGTGAGCCGTGGAGCACTTGGGCGGGCTCTGTGCCGGCGGCGATGGTGGGGCCTACCTGGTAAGTCCCGGCCGCACACTGGGGAAGGGCGTAGCCATCCATTTGTGAATTATCAAAGCGCGGGGAAGGGAAATCAGCGCGGATATCCGCAGCTAAGACCATATCCTGTGCCTGATTGAGGGCCACGGTGGTCACGTGACGTACGGGCAGGGCCGCGGCGACCTCGCGCGCGTGGGTTTCAGGTGTGCGCATGACGGTTAGTTTACCCACGGTCTCGACACGGCAGGGGTGCGTAGGCATAGTAGAAGGCATGTTGACCGTTCACTATTTCGCTGCCGCACGCGCCGCCGCGGGGGTGGCTTCTGAGCAGGTAGACGCTCCCGCTACCTTGGGTGATTTGGTAGTGCAGTTGGGCAAGGACCATACCGGCACCACTGCGGCCGGCATGAGCCTGAAAGAAGTGCTGGGGCGCTGTAGCTTTCTTATCGACGGCGCTGGGAACACCGTCATGGATTCCCCCCTGGCCGGCGTGACCCGCGTGGACGTCCTGCCGCCTTTTGCGGGCGGCTAATCGCGCTGGCGCAGCGGACTGGTAAAGAAATTGATGACGCTGCTGACAATGGAAAGCACGATGGCGCCGATAATCGCGGCGCCCCAAGAGTCGATGACAAGGTGGCCAATTCCGAGGTCAAGCGTATTGAGCGCCCACTCCACGATGATGAGCGCTGCGCCGTTTATGACGAGGGAGAAAAGCCCGAGTGTCAGGCACGTCAGCGGTGCGCCGAGGATGCGCAGCACCGGCGTGACTACGGCATTAATGATGATGAAGACGATGGCAATGGCGATGAAATTTCCGGTTTCAGCCGGAGTGATGGAGATTCCGGGAATGACAGTGACCACGGCCCACAGCGCCACCGCGATGGCAAAGACATTCAGGGCGAAGTTAATGAGCGATCGCATTTAGCCTCCTATGGTTGCGTTCCACGCCTGCAGTAAGGCGTCGGTTTCTTCCCTGGTGGTAACGGTAATACGAATGCCCTCGCTAAAGGCACGAACGAGCACGCCGCGTTCAGCTAGGTGGGCGGCTATCTCCTGTGGAGTGCCCAGACTGGCAAGATTCTTAGCCGGCAGCCACACGTGATTCGCCTCGGAATGTGGCACGCCCCAGTCCTTCAGGGCTGCTTCTAGGCGCTCGCGCTGGACGACGGTCTCCTCGGTACGCTCCCGCAGCGAATCCTGCGCCGCCAGTGCCGCGCGGGCGCCAACCTGTGCCACGGTGCTGGCGGAGAAGGGGATAGCCACCTTATTGAGGGCTTCAATGATATTTTCCGGGCCGAAGGCATAACCGATGCGGACCCCGGCCAGGCCATAAGCCTTAGAGAAGGTGCGCAGGCACACCAGGTTGGGATAGGTACCCACCAGCTCCGTGCCCAGCGGGGTGTCGGTGGCGCGGTTGTATTCGATATAGGCCTCGTCGAGGGCTACGAGTACGTCGGCAGGCACGGCATCCATGAATGCGGCGAACTCGGCCTTGGTAATCGTGGTGCCCGATGGGTTATTGGGATTGCACACGAAGATGAGCCTGGTTTTATCCGTGATTTTCTTCGCCATGGCAGGAAGATCCACGCGCTGATCTGTACTGAGCGGAACCGGGATAGGGTGGGCTCCCACGACTTGGGCGAAGATGGGGTAGGCCTCGAAGGAGCGCCATGGGAAGAGGATTTCTTCGCCAGGGGTGGCGGCAATTTCTACCAGCTGTTGGCACAATGCGGAGGAGCCGGTGCCCACCGCTACCTGCTGCTGATCCACGCCCAGGTGCGCGGCTAGGTCCTCGCGCAGTGCGGTGGCCGCAATATCCGGGTAGCGATTAGCCTGTGCGGCTGCCTCCGCCATGGCCGCGGCCGCTTCTGGCAGGGGTGGGTGAGCCGCCTCGTTAGAGGAGAGCTTGAGTGCGTCATCGTTGCGCGCACCAGCGACATAGGCAGGGATGGCTTTCAGATCGGGGCGAATCATGCCTACCACTGTAGGGCCTGCGCCTTTGTTGCGGGAGCGAAAGCAGGGGGCTAGTTTGGCAGCGGCGGGGCAGGCAGGTATTCTCAAACGAGGTTCCTTGTGAACCGTGGAGATGTGCCAGAGCGGCCGAATGGGGCTCCCTGCTAAGGAGTTGACCCTTCTGGGGTCCGGAGGTTCGAATCCTCTCATCTCCGCCATTCAATCCCGAGCGCGCACGCTCGGGATTTTTTAATTCGCGTTTTCTATTCTCGTCGGCTCCGTAAAGCGGAGAAATCTGCTATTTGCGCTGGTACTTGGCGCAGCGGCGGAAGAGCGTGAGCATGCCAACGCCGAAGATGAAGCTTCCGGTAAAAGCCGCAGCGCGCAGGGAAGTGACCTCGTGGAAGAGGGCAGGCACCATGAGAATGGCGATAACAGAGCTAATGACTCCTAGGACGAGGAAAGTAATCGTCACGATAGGTCCCGGTGTGGATTGCTGCGGCATGGAGGTCAGTCCTTTCATCACTCAATTCTGATGAAAATAACTCTAGGTTGCCCTCCCAGGAGCTGCAATAGGAAATTCTTAAGGGATCAAGCAGGGCCTTAGGATTCTAGGGCAGGAAAGACCTCGTCGCACAGCAGGTGGGCGAGCTCCCGCTTTGGGTTGGTGGGGTCTACCCATGCGAGTTCGGCAATCTCTGCGGCTGCGCGGGCAAGGACTGGGCGCGGATAGGTAAAAATGTGGCCGCGCACGGTTTCGCCGGGTTCATTGGCGGCTGGTGCGTCGAAGATGCCGAGCCGGGAAAGCTCCGGGAGGCGGACCTCCACACCGATTTCTTCTGCGACCTCGCGGGCTGCGGCCTGTGTGGGGGTTTCGCCAGCCTCAAGCTTGCCGCCAGGTAACTGGAACTTGGTGGAAGAATTTTTGCGCACGGTGAGGACATGGCCAAAGGAATTACGGAAAACTACGGCGGCAACTTCAATCATGGGCCCGACTATAACTCGCTGCAGCGGGTTAATTCAGAATGCCGGGTGCCCACTCGCGCTCCACCTGGGCAAGCGCTGCTTCTATTTGTTGCTCTTTCAAGCCGATGTCGGGAGTACCGGCGGATACCGGGTCACCGGCGAGCACGGTCAGTAGTGCCCAGCCATTATTAACGGTGGGGCTCACACGCAGATCGTCGGGGTTTTCCGCAATGGCGGTGCCATCTGACCTCATCAATTCGGGCGGATAGTCGACAGCTTTCACGGTTGCGAGCTCTGGTAGTACTTCTGTGGAGCCATCAGGAAAGAACACCATGATGCGCGCCTGGTGGAAGTAATAGTGGTCATCGCCTACAGGGTTCTTTTCTTCCTTGGTATCAAAGTGGTAGAAGTTTCCCACCAGTACCGGATAAAACTCGAGCCAGTTATTGGCCCACGCTGTGCGGAGCAGAGTGCGCTCATTGTGGGTCGAGGCCAGCCAGCGAACGGGCTTGGAAATGCCGAATGCGATGATAGGCAGGCTGATGAGCAAGGCGATGCGGAAATCGAGTCCGGTAAGAGCAAAGGGGAAGAGTCCCAGAATTACGATGCTACCCATATGGAAGAGCTGGAAGAGGAAATCGAATTTCGTATGGTTCTTGGACGGGCAAGGGCCGTTATTAATAACGGCCTCGCGCAAGCCGGTGGCATCGGGGCGGGTATTTGGGGTGCTAACGCGCTTGATGTTCTCTTTGCTGAAAAACTCGTCCTCGTTCGGGGAGGATGGCACGTAGTTGCACAAGCGCAGGTTCATAGGGGATGGATGCTCCTTTGCTCAGGGGGCTGGCCTGTGCCTATGAGGCTACGGAAAGGCGAAGCGTTGCGTGGGCTTGTCGCGACGCAAGAGACAAATGAATATAAAGTGGTGCCCATGAGTGACTCGAGGTTTCCCCGTTCGGTGTTTGCAGTTGGCACCGACCCTGATCCGCGTTTCACGCTCGCTAATGAGCGCACGTTCCTGGCGTGGATTCGCACTTCCCTGGCGTTGATTGCTGGCGGAGTAGCACTTGAGGCCTTTGACGTTCCGCTGCCAGGCACCCTGCGTGCCGCGGTATCGGTCTTCATGCTGATAGTCGCCATAATCTTGCCCGTGGTGGCGTGGGGGCATTGGAAGCAATCAGAGCGCGCAATGCGAGAGAATCGATCGCTACCGTTTAGTTTCGGCCTTCCGGTCCTTGTTGCTGTAATCGTGGTGGTGGCTGGTGCGCTTTTGGTAGGCGAGTTCCTTGTCTAACCAGCCCTTTGATCCTGGTCTGCAACCAGAGCGCACGCGCCTGTCTTGGCAGCGCACCCTTTTGGCGCTTTCCTTAGTGTTGCTAGGCGTGATGCGGGCGGTGAGTGTGCACGTCTTCTTGCCGCTCGTCCTCCTTGCCGCCGGGGTGCTGGCGCTGGTCTTGGCGGTGTGGCAACGTGCCTCGCTTGTCGACGTCGCCCTGTCTTCCCAGGCTCCCCTTCCGCATGCAATCATTTTGGCCAGTACCGCCGGTCTGGTGTCTTTGCTGGCAGCCTTCGCCCTGTGGGGTCTATTCCTGTAGTCATCCCGGTGTCGTCATTGAGGTGGCTTCTGGGCGTCGTCATGCGGCCAGGGAGGATCTCTGGCGGATTTTCTGGGCAAATGACGTAGTCTAAGAAGGCTGAAGTCAATAACCTGGGGCTGGAAAGGCGGGTAGGCCATGGCGGAGACCACCGAGCGGGCTAGCGATATTGTCGAGGCATGGCTCAAACAAGAAGACGCCATTGACCCCACCAAGGCCCCGCGCCTCCAGGAACTCCTGGAGAGGGTGCCCCTGCAGGAACTCATCGCCGTCGTCGAGCGGCAAAATGCCGTCCGGTCGGCCTTGGCCCTGCGCTTGCTGCCGCGCCAGAAATCAATCGTCGTCTTTGATGCCCTCGATGCAAAGCATCAGGCCGATATCATCGATGAGCTGGGCAATGCTGATGTCTATGAGTTCTTCGACGAGCTTGACCCGGAAGACCGCGTGGCTTTGCTGGATGAGCTGCCCGCGGAGATTGCGGACCGGCTGCTGCGCTCACTGACTCAATCCAAGCGCGATGTCACGGGCGTGGTGTTGGGCTATGTCAAGGGTTCGGTGGGGCGCCGAATGTCACCCGAGGTGCCTGGAATCCACCCGGACATGAGCGTTAGGGACGCGCTGTTTAAACTGCGGGAGACCGCACATGAGCTGGAAACTATCTACACCGTGCCCATTACCCGCGAGGATAGGCGTCTTGTGGGGGTGGTGAGCCTGCGCGAAATCTTCACCGCTGATGCCGCGCTGACCATGGCCGATATTATGCACGACCCCATTTTTGCCCGTGCTAGTGCTGATGCGGAAGAAACCGCGCGTTGGTTCCTCCCATTGGACATTCTTGCGCTGCCAATCGTGGATGATTCGCACCGCTTGGTTGGTCTGCTGACGTGGGACGATGCTACGGACATTGTGGAGGAAGAAGATAGCGAGGACTCCGCTCGTGCTGGCGGTACCGAGGCCCTTCAACAGCCGTACCTATCCACGCCTTTGCTCAAGCTGGTGCGCTCGCGCATCGTATGGCTGCTCGTGCTGGCAGTTTCTGCGCTGTTGACTGTGCAAGTATTGGACTCCTTTGAAGGCACGCTGGCCAAGGCCGTGGTTCTCTCACTATTTATCCCGCTGCTGACCGGCACCGGTGGCAATACCGGCAATCAGGCTGCCACCACTGTGACTCGTGCTTTGGCGCTGGGCGATGTCCGCACCCGCGACCTCGTTGCCGTTTTGTGGCGCGAGCTACGCGTCGGCATGTTGTTAGGCGCCGTGCTCGGCTTGGCGGGACTGGGCCTGGCTACGCTGGTCTATGGCATGAGCATCGGCTTGGTCATCGGTTCGACGCTGTTTTTGATTTGCTCGATTTCTGCGACCGTAGGCGGGCTGATGCCCATCGTGGCTAAGACCATCGGTGCCGATCCGGCGGTCTTTTCTAACCCGTTTATCTCTACCTTCTGTGATGCTACGGGCCTCATTATTTACTTCCTCATTGCTAAGACCGTCCTGGGCATTTAACCCATCCTTCATCGATCGGGGGTGGAGGAGTGGTGGAACCATTTCTGGTTTTAGGCAGGTGTGGTGTGTGCTATTCGGGGGTGCGGGGGTGGTTTATTGTGACGGGATATGGTTTCTGCGTCACATGTTTTGTATGGTCAGTGCATGCTTCGCAGTGAATTAGATAACTTTCTATTTGCTGTCTAGGCCAGCTAATAACCTGGGAAGTACGGAGCATATCCCTCAGCACAGTCCTCTCTTAGTGAAGGAGCGCGCGGTATGACCACCCCGCATACTCACGAATCCACCGCCCACACCGAAGGTGACGAAGCCCCTAAAGTCCCACGCGGCGAATGGCGCCGGCAGTTTATTGGCCTCTTCGCGGGCTTGGCATTGGCGGTACTTGTCTTCTTTATTTTCCCCTCCAATGCCATTGAGACAGTCCAAGGCTCCTCTGGCGCAGATCCGGAAGCCGAGTACACGCTTGGTGCCATCCGCGCTGTTGCAGCGGTGACGATCCTTATGGGCGTGTGGTGGATGACTGAAGCTATTCCGCTCGCTGCCACCGCGCTGCTTCCGTTGGTTATTTTCCCTCTAGCTGGCGTCGGATCAATCAAGGAAGTAGGCGCCCCGTATGCCTCCGCCACCATTTTCTTGTTCATGGGTGGCTTCCTCATCGCGCTGTCCCTGCAGCGCTGGAACCTGCACCGCCGCTTGGCCCTTTATGTGGTGAAGGTGATTGGTACCTCTCCCAAGCGCCTTATCTTGGGCTTTATGCTGGCCACCGGATTTTTGTCCATGTGGGTTTCTAATACGGCTACGGCCGTGGTCATGTTGCCTATTGGTACCTCGGTGCTCGCGCTGACCGCAGAGACCGTAGGTGGCTGGGAGAAGCAAAAGAAATTTGCCACGGCCCTCATGCTGGGCATTGCCTATTCCGCGTCCATTGGTTCGCTGGGCACGCTCATTGGCACCCCGCCGAATGCCTTCCTGAACGCGTATATGGCCGATACCTGGGGCGTTACCCTTGGCTTTGGTCGATGGATGGCGGTCGGTGTGCCGCTCGCCGTGATCTTCCTGCTGATTGCTTGGGCACTACTTATCACCATTTTCAAGCCAGAGATGAAGGATATTCCGGGCGGCCGTGAGCTTATCGACGATGAGATTAAGGCCCTCGGCCCTTGGACCCGCCCTCAGATTATGACCGGCATCATCTTTGTTCTGGCCGCCGCAGCGTGGGTAATCCTGCCGCTGGTGCTTAAGGAATTTGAGAACTATGACGATGCCATCGTGGGTATCGCTGCCGGCATCGTGCTCTTTATTCTTCCGGCGGATAATCAGCGTCGCACTCGACTGCTCGACTGGAAGACTGCCAATGAGATGCCGTGGGACGTTCTCTTGCTCTTCGGCGGCGGCCTGTCGCTGTCCTCGGTCTTTAATTCTTCCGGACTGTCCCTGTGGATTGGTGAGATGGCTAAGGGACTGAGCGTCCTCCCAGTTGTCCTTATCGTCGCCGCCGTAGCCGCACTGGTGCTCTTCCTGACTGAGATCACCTCTAATACCGCAACGGCTGCCACCTTCATTCCAATCATGGGCGGCGTTGCCGTGGGTGTTGGCCTGACCGCGGAGGGAGATATCAACGTCCTTCTGCTCACCATTCCGGTGGCGCTCGCGGCAACCTGTGCATTTATGCTCCCCGTGGCCACCCCGCCGAACGCCATTGCTTATGGCTCTGGCTACGTCAAGATTGGCGAGATGATCAAGGGCGGTCTCGGACTCAATATCATCGGCATCTTCCTTATTACCCTTACGGTGTACCTGCTGGCGGTGCCTATCTTCGGCCTCTCAATCTAGGTGACTTAGCCATTCCCTAATGAAAAACGTTATCATTAGGGAATGGCTACACCCGTTACCGTGCTGTCCGGATTTTTGGGCAGCGGAAAAACCACGCTTTTAAACCACCTGCTTGCTAACCGCGAGGGGCGCAAGCTGGCCGTCATTGTCAATGACTTCTCCGAGGTCAATATTGACGCCGCCCTCGTTGCCGGCGAGGGCCACCTTGAGCGCGGCGAGGATCGCTTTGTCGAGCTATCCAATGGCTGCATCTGCTGCACCTTGCGCGAGGATCTCATCGAATCCGTGGGCAAACTCGCCCGCTCCGGCCGCTTCGATCAGATTGTCATCGAATCCACCGGCATTTCCGAGCCTATGCCCGTTGCGGCCACCTTTGAGTGGGAGTTTGAGGATGGCACGACGCTTGCCGAAGCCGCGTCTATCGACACCATGGTTTCCCTCGTTGACGCCTCGACCTTCCTGACGCACTTACGCCGCGGCAAGAGTCTCGCGTCCCAGAACATCGAAGCCACGCCTGGCGACGACCGCACCGTGGCTGACCTCCTAGTGGACCAAGTTGAGTTTGCTGACCTTATCCTCATCACCAAGACTGATTTGGTTGATGCTGCCGAAACCGAACGGGTCATCGCTACCGTGCGCGCCATGAACCCCCGTGCCCGCGTCGTGATTGTTACCAACGGTGTCATCGACCCGCGACTCGTCCTCGATGCCCACTTGTATGACACAGCTACCGCTGCCGCCTATCACGGCTACGCCGAAGAACTGGCCAACCCACATACTCCCGAGACCGAGGAATATGGCATCTCCTCGGTGGTCTTTCGTGCGGATCGGCCCTTTAATCGCGAGCGCTTACTTGCCGCCCTGCGGGCCAGTACCGGTCTGGTGCGTTCCAAGGGTTATTGCTGGATCGATACCGATCTGCGCGTTGCGCACGCCTGGCAGCAAGCCGGCCCGAACCTCCAGATCATGCCCGCGTCCCTCTGGGCGGCCAATGGCGTGACCCCTGGTGCTGAAATTGTTCTCATCGGCATTGACTTCGACCACGAGGCCACCCTGCAAGCTTTCCGGGACGCCCTGCTTTCCGACGTCGAAGTTGCCGCCCTCATTCCTTCCTAAAGCCTTCCTGCTTCTCGTGGGTAAACACCAAGTGAACTGGGGATTTGGTAGTTTCCCAGACCGTGGGTATAGTTACTTCTCGTTGCACAGCAGAGCGCACGCACTGCTTACCAACGGTCTGCGCCCGTAGCTCAACGGATAGAGCATCTGACTACGGATCAGAAGGTTGGGGGTTCGAATCCCTCCGGGCGCACAAAATGAGCCGCCTTCGGGCGGCTTTTCTTGTATCTAATCTATTTCGCAGGTGCCCGTCTATGAAGTCTTCCTCATTGCTGCCGGGTCTCATTGCCGGCATTGTCCTTGGCCTCGCACTATGGCTCGGTTCTGGGAGCCTGTGGCTCCTTCTGGGCGGAGTTGTGCTTGGTCTAATATGCGCCCCGCTTCTCAAGCTTGCTGCTGATCCCTCTCGGTCGCGCAAATATCGCGATGATAACTTCCGCGATTAGGCGGATTTTCACTGCCGCAATAAGTCATATGTAACCCCTTTATAAAATGCAGGACACGTATAAAACGTTCACAGCAACCTCCCAGACAGACTTAGTAGAAAAAGAAAGTCTTTATTAATAAGGGGACTGCGGCAACGCGCTCCCCTCTGTCTTGAAGGAGAACGCCCGGTGTCCGCATCTTCGCGCATCGTTGGGCTTGATATAGCCCGCTCACTTGCCATTATTGGCATGGTAGTCCTGCACATGGCCTCCCTCGTGTGGCATACCAAAGTCATTCTCAACGGCCTGCCCGCCGCGCTTTTTGCCATTTTGGCGGGCATCACATTGATGATCATTGCCCGCAATTTCACGGTGACGACGCTTCTGCGCATCCTCGCCCGAGGCTGCATAATTACACTCATCGGCCTTGCTCTACTGCCCCTTGGAGGAGAGATTCAGGTCGTCCTAGTAGTAATTGGCATCACCATGATGTTGCTGTGCTGGGTTCCCCCGTTGCACTGGGCCTGGAAGCTAATCCTTTTCGCTGCGGCCACCGTAGCCGCGACCGTGAAATACGCTCCGCTGACCCTACCGCAGGTCTACCCACTGCTGGCCTATATCGCTTATTTCTTCGCCGGCATGCTGCTCTATGAAATCTATATTCGCAAGCAACGCGCAGCTGCGCAGTGGGCTTCCACTGCTATAGCCGGCATCGTTGCCGCTATCGGTTTTTACTTCCGCTTTACTACGGACATTCCTGGCTGGCTACGTTTTACCGGCCACACCGGTGTCGTGGGTGAGATCGTGCTGTCCATTGCCGTTGCTGCAGTCGTCCTACATCTCTGCCTGCTTGCTGGTCGAGCTGCGTCCAAGCTGGTCTATCCCTTTGCTGCGCTGGGTGCGATGTCGCTGAGCATCTACATCTTGCACGTGCTCACCGCCTACTACTGGCAAAGCCACATCGCCCTGCACAACACCGCCTGGGCCTGTGCCTTCATTGCCCTCTTCCTCGTTATCGCAACCCTGTGGCGCCGCCTGATAGGGAAGGGGCCGGCCGAATGGGCCGTCGCCAAAGCCATTGCCATCGCCGTTCCTGCCGGAAAGAAGGACTAATCATGCAGCACAAAATTTTCCCCGCCTTGCTCGCCGCCAGCATCGTGGCACTGACTGCCGCCCCGGCCACTGCTCTCGAACACGGCGATCCAGCTACGGACTCCCCGGAGGCCCAGACTGTCGCCCAACTCAAGATAGGACGCGTGGGTAGTTTCGGTGATTGTACCGGTACTCTCGTGGCCGCCCAATGGGTGCTCACCGCACGTCACTGCCTCGAGTCCGTGAATAACACGGGCACCCAGGCCCGCATCAACGGAACCACCTACGACACTGATTCCTGGGCACTGTCCCCGCTTTCCGACGCCGCCCTTCTCCACCTCACCGCCCCTGTCACCGATACAAAGCCCGCAGAGATTTCCACCCAAGTTCCGGAACCGGGCAAACGCGGCACACTCTACGGTTGGAGCAGTAGTTCTTCTATGGCGCGCCGCGGTCAGCTGCCCCAAGCGGAAATGGAAGTAGCCGAGCTCCTCGGCGGTAGCCCCGCCGAACCTGCTGGCGCGGACGCTGCCGCGAGCGCCGGTGCGGATGCCGATGGCGGAGAAAGCGTTCCCGCGGCCGAGGCCATGCCGGGACTTAAAATGCCGGAGGGTACAGAAAGCGTGCCAGCCAGCGAGGCGATGCCGGGTGGGGCGCCAGATGGCCCGATGCCACTCATTGAAAGCGCCATCCTCGACGTACACTCCACCGGCCGAGCCGGCATGCAGGGTGGTGACTCCGGCGGCCCCTTCTTTGTAGACGGTAAGCTCGCCGGACTCGCCACGGCGGGCACCGCGAACGGGGACCCAGACTTGCCTTCACCTAGTGCGGCTATTACCACGCTGGCCGGCACCAAGGAGTGGATCGAGGGAGTAGTGAGCGGACGCGATAAGGAAGCGATTCTCACCGCGGAAACCACTCCCGAACCGCCGAAAACCCCGCAGACCAGCGCCGACCACGCTTGGTTTTATGCCGGAATAGCAGTGCTAGGTCTTATTGCCGCCGCGGTAGTATCCCGGATTCCTGGCCTGCGGGGTCGCAAGCGCTAGAAAATCTCGATGCGCCCGCCCAGGGACTCGGACTGGCGCAGCTGCGCCACCCAGTTCGGGCCGCCTGGGTGCAGGCGCAGCACCGGGCGGGAAGAAATCTTGATCGGGGAAACCGATTCCTTGCGCGCGCCAGAACGGGCATCGATACGGGTGCGGGCGCGATAACCGGCGTCGGAAAGCTCGGCGATGGAAGGCTCGGGGGAGTCGAGCTTCTCGCGGGCGTCGCGAAGCAAATCCAAGGCCTCGTCCAAAGCCTCCACCAACGCCGGGGCATTGGTTTCGCACATCTGCTGCACTAGCTCCGGGTGCGTACCGGCCA
The DNA here is from genome assembly GCF_037908395.1 of Corynebacterium sp. KPL4072. Taxonomy (NCBI): domain Bacteria; kingdom Bacillati; phylum Actinomycetota; class Actinomycetes; order Mycobacteriales; family Corynebacteriaceae; genus Corynebacterium; species Corynebacterium sp. KPL4072. Next base: position 4,658 of record NZ_JBBMGE010000012.1, on the reverse strand, counting down.
CGCGCGTGGCGTCCTTGAAGGAACCGGCAGACAGGGACTGCGCCAAGATTCCGCCGTTATCGCCCACCACGGCGAGAATTTCGGCGAAGACATGCGGCAGGTGGGAAATGCGCGCCACCGCAGCATCGTGGTTAGCTACGCGAATAGGAACCGCCTCCGCGTGCACCATCTGCGTCATGCGTACAACCTCGGTAAAGGTCTCAATCCACTGCTTAGGAATCTTTTCCCCACGCGCCTCGCACTCTGCGGCATAGTCATAAGTAATGCCCCACGCCGCACGGCGGAAGAGGTCCCGCTGGGAGTTATCCCAACCGGACTTGGAGGTGCCCGCCATCGGGTGGCCGCCCACATAGCGCGATTCCATGCCGCGTTCGAGGACCTGCTGGCGTACCGCGGTCTTCACGGAAACCACATCTGTAATGCCGCAGCTAGGCGCGTGCTCCTGGATGGCATCGAGGACCTCGCCCACTGCGGTCATGGGAACAGCAATCACAATGAGCGCGTTTTCCGCTTCCGCGCGGGTCAAAATAGCGGGAAGATCATCGGTGACGTCAAAGCCCTGCTTTACTGCAGTGCGGGCGCCAGAAGTGGAGTGGTTATATCCAAAAACGGGGTGTTTATATCCGGCTAGATCGCGCAGCAATGAGCCGCCGATGAGGCCGAGACCGATTATGCAGATGGGGCGTTGAACATCTTGAGAACTCACGGTGACAATTGTGGCACAACACGACTAATCTCACGAGGTATGAGCAACGAAAATTACTCCTTCGCGGTAACCGTCGCCCGCACTGCGGGCCAGTGGCTGGTGCGCAGCTTCAACGATGACTTCGAGGATCCGCAGACCTCCATTAATGCGGTGCGCAGCCTGCGCTCTGAGGGCGCTGCGTTCGCGCTGCTGTGTGTGGAGGATGCCTATTTCATTGCCGTGCGCCCCGTGCCGGGCGGGGTGAAGATGCTCATTTCGGATGCCACCTATGGCGTTGATGATGACTTTGCGGCCGATTTCATGGATATCAACGACCATGAAATCCCGGATGTGGACCCTGAAGAGGCCGACCCTTATGGTGAGGGCGATTTCGATATCTTCGCCGATCTCGGCCTATCCGAGGATCAGGTGGGCTACATCATCGACAATGACGAAGACTGGCCTTCTGATATGTTGCTGCGCATCGCCGGCGAGCTCGGCTTCGGCGATGAACTGGAAGACGTCATTGATAACGCCTGAGCCCCTCCTGCGCGCAGAGGCCCGCATGCGCCGCGCCCTGGACGTCGCCAAGTGCACCCCGGCAGGCGATGTGCCGGTGGGTGCGGTGCTTTTTGATGCCGCCGGAAAAGAACTCGCCACCGGAGTAAACCGTCGCGAGCAACGCGCCGATCCCACAGCCCACGCCGAGGTAGAGGCCATCCGGCAAGCAGTGCGCGTCTATGGAGACGGTCTGCGCCTTTCCGGCTGCGAGCTTGTCGTCACCTTGGAGCCTTGCGCCATGTGCGCCGGAGCCTTGCAGGCGGCGCGTGTGGGTTCGGTAGTCTTCGGCGCTTTTGAACCCAAGACCGGCGCGTGCGGCTCGCTAATCGATGTCCTTCGTGCCCCCACTGCGCCCTTTACCCCGCAGGTTCGCGGCGGCGTTCTTGAAGAAGAGTGCGCCGCGTTGCTCAGAAACTTTTTCGACGACCTGCGTTGAAAGTGCGTACACTGGTGCCCATACATTATCCGTCTAATCCAAAGGAGTGATTATGGGCGATTTGGAAAACAAGAAGGACGGCCTCGTAGGCAAGGCAAAGGAAGCCTACGGCGAAGCTACCGACAACAAGGACGTAGCTAACGAGGGCAAGGCCGACCAGGTCACCTCCGAGGCTAAGGACAAGCTGTCCGACGCTGCCGACGGCATCAAGGACAAGGCCAACAAGGTTATCGGCGGCCTGAAGGACGACTAATCCTCGTCCGTATTCCTGCATATCGCTGCGCTGGCACCCCGCTGGCGCAGCGATATTTTGATCAACACTACTTTCACGTCACACAACGCGGTGGCGTGTCCGAGCGGAAGAAGATAATCGCCTGCGAAAGCAACCATTGGCCAGGTCCCAACTGTGGTGCCATAATCACATCGCCAATTCCAGCTTTCTCGGAACCGGCGTCGGGTTTGAGCGGAAAGCAGCAGGTAGAACTACATATGGACAGACATATGGTAAAGCGTATGTCTTACCATATGCCTACACATATGTCCTGCCATACGGCACATACTGTGGGGAGTATATTCACCCGCACGCCCCGCCGTATCTAGGCGTTTTTCAACGCCCGATACACCGTAGGTCGGGTAACTCCGAATTCCCGCGCCAAGGCTGTTTTCGACTCCCCCGCCAATGCACGCCGCTTAATCTCCGCTACCTGTTGCGGGCTAAGCGCGGGTTTGCGGCCTTTGTACTTGCCGGCCTTTTTCGCCAACGCAATCCCCTCCGCCTGCCGCTCGCGGATAATGGCCCGCTCAAACTCCGCAAACGAACCTAAAATGCCCAGCATTAAATCCGCGCGCGGATCCGTGGTGTCTTTCGCAAACGCGAGATTCTCATGCAAGAAAGTAACAGTCACACCTTTGCCGGTGAGTTCATCAACAATACCGCGCAGATCTGTCAGAGAGCGAGCGAGACGATCAATCGATGACACGACGAGTTCGTCACCATCGCGCACATACGCCATACACTCGACAAGCCCAGGGCGGGCAGTCTTAGTGCGGCCGGAAATCTTATCTTCAAAGAACCGATCGATCCTGCCGGAAGCATTGAGTAGTTCTTTCTGGCGCTGATTATTCTGCTCCACCGTCGAAACACGGATATAGCCCACCCGCTGCCCACGCGAACCAGAGCTTTTGGCCATTAGTCTTCGCCCCGCGAGGGCGTAAAGGCAGCATTCTCCTGGGCGATGACCGCATCACGATACGACTCGATTGCGTCCGTAAGGGCGTACAGCTGAATGCCGTCGAGAGCATCAGCGTCAGCAAGCAAGGATTGCACAATCCTGCCCAACGCCTGCTGCCCCGACGAGAGTCCACCATGCAGATCTTTCACCCGCGCCAACGCGGGCACAGAGTCAATATGACTTTCAATATGGAAACCATCAGACGACAACACCACACTCACCACTTTCTGTAAACATAAGGCCTAGACCCTGCTAGACATGTGTAAAACAATTCTAGGAACGGCCCTATTTTACAGCAAACATTCCGCCGCAGGCACGTGTAACAATAGGGTGTACTCTATTGTCTAGGAGTGGTGCCCTTTATTTTGGGAGATTGCTTTTTAAGTGCTCTACGTAGGGGCAACAGTTCTGGAAGAAGAAGCTAGTCTTGAATCTTTCCTTGGTGAAACTGATTGAAGACGCTACCGGCGTAATCTTCGTCGAGTTCGTATTTCTGATCAGGAACTGTGAATGAGTTTCCTATGAGCTCTGGGAAGGTTATTGTTTGTTCTTCTCGGTCTCCGTTGGCAAAATGTTTTAGGGTTGTGTTGGGGTTCAATATGTTGAACAATCCAGTACGCAACGTCGTAAAAGGTTCGACTTTCGGGGCTATTCTCGGTGATTACTGGATTTAAATCGTTGGTAATGAGTTCTGTGGCTTGCCTTAAAAGCTTTCTATCCTTGGCGTTGGAGTAGCAGATATCGCCTTTCGGAGAGGCTCAGAGAGCTTGTAGACGAGGTTGTGGTTGACCCACCCAGCCCTTGTTGCGCAAGTCCAGCAGCAGTTGCCGGTAGCCGTAGCGATGCTTGTTGGCCTCGAAGCTTTCTAGGATTGCTTGCTTTACCGCGGCATGCTTATCCGGCTTACCGAGTCGCTTTTGGTGGGAGAAGAATGTCGCCCGTGGCATACCGTCTGCCGCGAGGAGATACTCCAAGCGGTGTTGCGACTTGAGGATGACGATCGCCTGGCCTTTCAGGCGCGTCCCCGATTTCTCAAGTTCCGCAATTTTTTAGGTAGACATTCTCGGCCCGCAACCGTTCGTTTTCGCGACGCAGTTTGTCTTCTTCAGTAAGCATCTTCGGCTTAGCTGAACCTTTAGGCCTGCCCTTCGACTTCGGCCTTAACGCGTCATCGTCGCCTTTGCGCCATTTTCGTAACCAATATTCGACCACTTGGTCCGACGACGGGCCAAGCTCACGGGCAAGAATCATCTTTGACTCGCTGGTGAGATGTCGTTGGACAACTTCCTTTTGACCTCGAAGGAGTACTGCTGCTTTGAAGGCTTTTCCACAAGGCACAGCTTGCCATGTAACAAGAACTGACGAAACAAAGCACGAACTGGATCAACACCAACACCAACATGATGAGCTGCAGCTCGGTGACCAAAACCCTTCTCAAAAGGGCCACTAAGTCTTCCTGTTGTCCTGCAGACAACCGTGCGCGCATACAACTGCTCCCCACTAGTAGGTAACTGATTTCTCAGTCCGACTAATGGGGATCAGTTCAATTTAGAGGGGGAACTTTTGGTTTCCGTTTGCATCTTAGTTTGGGGAATTAATTATAGAGGGTACCCCCTTACCGCCGATAGCGTCGTCGACTTTATTGAAAGCAAATAAGCGGGTGAGGGGGCGGAATCAAGCGGTGGATGCGCCACGCTTGAATAGTTCGTTAAGTATTTCACGTGGGGTTGCGCCGCCGAGGATT
>NZ_JBBMGE010000011.1:0-95692 GCF_037908395.1 Corynebacterium sp. KPL4072 | reverse complement strand
TTATCGTTTGGGGTGTGGACGGCTTCTAAAAGTGGGGGGCCGATGCTGGGGCCCGTTTCCTTTGACAAAACTATTTGGGGTGGGGGTGAAAGTTGGGGGATGGGCAGGGGAGGGTACAATGTAAACTCTTAGGGGTTGACTCGGGGTGGGGGGTGGTCGATTTGCTTCCATACTGTCCACAGGGGGGCGGTTTGGCGCGCGTGTCCATCCAGTTCGTGCGTGATTAAAATCACAATAACGGGATGGTAACAAAATCATTGCAGGTTAGGTGCTCATGTTGAGTCATGTGAATTAACTTGACTCACGTGAATTGCGGGAAAATTGTGCGAAGCGGGCGTGTCGTGACGTAAGGTTCGGATGTCGACTCAGGGGACATTTCTTGCTTCCTGGGTTCATGGGCTTAGCCTTGACTGTCACGAGAGAACTCGCACGGGTATGTGGGGAAGCACGCCTCGAGCGAATGATGGAACATCGAGTGGCCGTTCTTGGAAGTCAATGAACCGGGCTCCATCGAAAGAGGTTGGGGATGCAAGTTAAAAACTTGAGCGATTGCAATGTTCGAAAAAATTAAACATCAACCCACCTTCCGTTTATGAGGTGAGACGGGTTCATTAGAACTCCACCGTGTGGAACTTTTGGTGCGAATCTTTTGATAGGGCAGAGCGCGAAGCTCAGAGCCACGAAAGGGGTGCACGGATAGGTCCATAGGGTTTGGGTCTAGGAACTCCTGTTCACTCCGCCAGGGCCAGCTTCGTGTGGCCTGTTCATGGTTTGTGGCTGCTTGCCCTCGACGGCTCAGGATTGTTAAAGGGCTAGACCTTTTAGCAAAGCCAGTCGGCGCCGCGGCGAGTTATGCCAGAACCCGTAGAGCAGTTCTCACGGCGCTCAGTGAAATAGAACGTGATCGGGGCATGCGGAATCTTGGGTTGTAAAACGCATCCTGGAACGTATGTCGCAAATACCGCGAACGAGTAAGTGGACTTCGCAGTCATGGAAACTTCTGCTGTGAACAAAGGATATGTGTAGACCTTTTGCGCCAGCCTGTTGATTTTGGGCGGGTAGGCTTTTAATCAATTCAGCCGGATCCAAAGGCGTCTGATTTTCGCTGTTGTGGGGAAACAGTAGCGATTTAAGACAGTCGGCTGGAATGCGATAAAGGTCAGGTTTTCCAGTTACAGCACGAAAAGTCCCTGGACTGTTGGGTGGTCCATAGAAACAACACGCCCGGAGTGAAGTCTCAGCCAATTGAGGCAGTCCATAACCATTTACCCCTCTAGTGTCTACGGGCGCTTGAGAATAGCTTCGCGTACCTATCTTTATTATCTCGAGGCGATTTTCCAGTTACCCCGGTTAGGCATGCGATAACGCCTGCGTTTGTGCGAAAGAGGCAGGCGGGGAGCCCGGGCATTCCTATGCCCGGAAGCGGTGATGGGCACTTCTTAAAGGAACTGTGTGGGTCCAATCTAGGAGTATTTCAGTGGCCACCATTCGCCTTCCGCGCATTCGACATGTTCGCGCTTTCCTTGCTGCAGTAGTAGGTACCGCAGCCGTATCAACTCTTTCTACCGTAGCGCCAGCAGGCGCCGATGATTCACCGGCGGACAATGCTGGTGTAATCCAAGCACACGACTCAGAGCGTGCGGCAATTGACCGCGCGGTTAACAACGCAGACTCTTTGCAGGGGGCTGTTGAGGCTTCGCGTGCAGAGCTAAGTCGAGCGGAAGCTGATGTCGCTGAAGCCGAAGATCGTATCGCTCGGATCCAGAGCCAAATAGAACAAGTTAGCGACGATCCAGGGGCGAATGAAGAGTACCTTGCTAGCCTGCAGGGCGAGTTGGATCAGGCAGACAAAGACAAGCGAGACGCCGAGAATCGTCTGGTGCAAGAGCGTCGAGAGTTAGCACAAAATGAGGCTCGACTGAACGCTACCCAACGGTTTGCGGAGGCAACTTCTGCTCGCCAGCAGGGAGCGCAATCCCAGGCGGCGAACGAAAGTGGTCTTCAGCTCTCTCAGCAGGACACGCTTGATACCGGCCTAAATCCAGTTAATGAGCTTGACAATCAAAAGACTTCCGACGCAGTGACGGTCAGCCCTGAAAACTTGACCGAAGAAATCAAGTCAGAAAACTTTACCGATGAGGTTGTTGGGGAGGGTGCCCCGCAGGTTTCTGCTGACCCGAACGTGTCCAATAATTCGGCAGAGCGAGGTGCTATCAACCAGGGCGGTACCGCTCCGGAAGCTGAATTTGGAAACGCCCTCAATCAGGGTGCTACACCAACGTTCCAGAACGTTGACTTCACAACTGGGTCCTCTGTAAATGATGCGCTCGGACTTGCGAATGATATCGCTGCTGCAGTTGATGAGGACGATGTGCGCACCCTCATGCAAGGCTCATCTGACTTGCTTGGATTGGGAAGCCCGAACACTGCACCCGCTGCTAGCGCTGATGCGCCTGAGGTGGACGAGGTGACGGAGTCTGACGATGCTATTGCGGGCGCAGATGCTGGGCGTGATGCTCAGATTGAGGCCGTCATTTCCCGTGCTGAATCTCAGGTTGGTGTGCCTTATGTTTGGGGCGGCGGCGATAACAATGGTCCTACCGGTGGGCTCCGAGATGGCGGAGTGGCTGACTCTTTCGGTGATTTCAACCAGTCGGGCTTCGATTGCTCTGGCCTCGTAAAGTACGCCTACGCGGCAGCTGGCCTGGACCTGCCTCACTACACTGGCGCACAGTACCAGCAGGGCAAGAAGGTTCCTCGCGACAACGCGAAGCGCGGTGACCTTATCTTCTACGGTCCTGGTGGCAACCAGCACGTAGCTATCTACCTAGGTGACGGCCAAATGATTGAGGCGCCACAGTCTGGTCAGACTGTTTCAGTGGTTCCAGTTCGCTGGGGTGGTGCTACTCCCGACGTCGTGCGCCTTCTCTAATCTCCAACTTTTGGTTGGTATTGTTTAGGGCATGACTGACGCACAACAGAATGCCCAAAACTTCGACGCCCTCCTCGTCCTTTCTTTCGGTGGCCCGGAAGGAAACGAGGAGGTCGTTCCGTTTTTGGAGAACGTTACCCGTGGTCGAGGAATTCCTCGCGAACGGCTTGAAGTGGTGGGTGAGCACTATTATCACTTCGGAGGCGTAAGTCCGCTCAATGCGCTCAACCGTGAAATTATCGAGCATGTCCACGGTGAGCTGAAGAAACGCGGACATAATCTACCGGTTTATTTCGGCAACCGGAATTGGCATCCCTTTGCCAACGAGACCGCGGAACAGATGTCTCGGGACGGTATCCGTAAAGTGGCTGTGTTTGCCACCTCCGCATGGGGTGGGTACTCCGCGTGCCGGCAATATGACGAAGATATTCAGCGTATGCGCGAGCATCTGGCGCAGCAAGGCCTGCCGGAGATTGAATTTACGAAGATTCGTCAATTCTTTGATCATCCGAAATTTGTGGCCGAAATGGCCACTGCCGTAACGGAGGTCTGGGAACAAGTTTCAGCTGATAAGAAGGGGACTACCCGGCTTTTGTTCACCGCGCATTCTGTCCCCGTTGCGCACGATAACGTTGGCGGCGCGGAAGGCGATAAAAACCTCTACTCCCGCCAGGTGGCTGAGGCGGCGCGGTTGGTGGCGTTGCAGGCTGGCATTTCCGATTATGACCTTGTATGGCAGTCACGCTCAGGCAATCCACGCACTCCGTGGCTAGAGCCCGACATTGTTGATCACACCACTGAGATTCACCAGAACGAAGGTGTCGACACGGTTGTGGTTTGCCCAATTGGTTTCATCTCCGACCATATGGAGGTTATTTGGGATCTCGATTCCGAGCTGCAGAAGGCGGCCGAGGATATGGGGGTCAGGGTCGTGCGTACCCGTACTGTAGGCCCGACCCCTCGGTTTGCAGAAATGGTGGTTGACCTTATAGAAGAGCTGGAGCATGGCCGCGAGCAGGAAACCAGCGGGCAGGTGACCGTGCAAGGGTGCACGATCAATGGTGCGCCGTGTGCGGCGGGATGTTGCGATATTTGGTCTCTTTAACGCGCGAACTCTCCGAGTGCATAGGCAACGCCCGTCATGCGGGCCTGCCGGATGTGGCGCCACAAGCGAAGTAATTGCGGGTCAAGGCTGTGATCGTTGATGCGGTCGGTAACCGTTTCGATGATCGCGGCCACTCGGTCGGCGCGGGCGAAGAGTTTGGCTGCTCGGGCCGGCGTTGATTGGGGAAGGCCGGGGGTGTCATAAAAGTCGCTTAAAGTTCCCACGGTGAGGCGGGGGTTGGGCAGTGCTTCAGTGCTATACCCAGTTGCGGCGATAAGGTCAGCGGATTCACTGGTTGCTTGAGCAAGCAGTGCGTCGGCTTCCCCAGGGCTCAGCCAGGCGGGGGCAGGGAGCTGCTGCTTTTCGACGATCACCTGCCACGCGGTGTGGCTGCTATGGATATGAGGTATGAGGACTAAGTTGCGCGTGGGATTATTGGTGCGAACTATGATTGCTCCGGCTGAACTTTGGATAGCTGCGTGATAGGACTCCGATCCTGCGGGTAGGGCAGGGGGCTCTCCCGGCCCGGAAAGCGCGAGGCGTACAACGGGTTCCGCGCGCTCACCGCGCTTCGCGGTAAGTTCAGCGGTCTCTGCGCGCAGCATCGCCAGCACATCGACGAACGGTGCTTCATCCACACTCTCCGGACGCCCGCCTAGTTCCGTAAGAGCATCTAGCAAATCATCGGTGGTTTCGTGTCCCCACAGCCACGAGCCCAGCCAGACAGCGGTGTTTTGTAAAGGTGACCATACTTCGGCGCGCATATCCATGACGAGCCAGTCTAATAGATAGACTAACGGGCCATGAGTTTTGATCCTTATGGCGGAGACATATTTGCTGGCCACTCGCGGTCGAAGCCGCGTCAATATCCTGAGGTGCCAGCTGAGCCCGGAATGGTAGTGGAAGTACGTGGTGACGACTTTGTGGGTGCTGTCATGGGGGTGGATAAGACCGTTTTCGGTGAGGTAGTTCGCCTTGAGGATCGCCACGGTGTGGAACGCGTTTTTAATTTGGTCAAAGGGGGGTTCCTAGTGGAGGGTAAGCCGGTTACGCTTACCCGGTACGTCGAAAAGCAGGCCCCCCGCAAGTCCAACTCCGGTTCCCGCCGCGTAGAAAACGTGGAGGCTAAGGTCGCCGCGCCCTCGCGCATTTGGGTGGAAGGTGTCCACGACGCCGCTATTGTGGAAAAGGTGTGGGGCCACGACCTACGCGTGGAAGGCGTAGTGGTGGAATACCTTGAAGGCCTGGACAATTTGGAAGACCGCTTGGCGGAATTTCAGCCCGGACCCGGCCGCAGGGTAGGTGTGTTGGCTGACCATCTCGTCCAAGGTTCTAAGGAAACCCGGTTAACGGAAACCGTGGGAGAGCATGTCCTAGTCACTGGTCATCCATTCATCGATATTTGGGCAGCGGTGAAGCCGCAGCGCGTGGGATTGCGTGCATGGCCAGAAGTGCCTTATGGCGAGGACTGGAAGACCGGAATTTGCAGGCGCGTGGGTTGGAGCGACCCTAAGGACGGCTGGCGTCATGTGTATAACGCCGTGCATTCTTTCCGTGACTTAGATTCCAGTCTGATTGGCGCGGTAGAGCGGCTCGTGGACTTCGTTACGACGCCCGAACTGAGCAAGTCTGATTTGCTCTAAGGCTGGGTAAGATTGGCGCGCTCAATCAGGTTGACGGCCAACTGCCATCCAGCCAACTCCGCGCTCCAGCCCGCCGCCTGGAGGCGCTGCGACATGGCTTGTTTAGAAATCCCTAGCTCTTCGGCGGCCTCATTTTGGTTCAGCCCAGCACGCACGAGTGAGGTAGCCTCGCGCCCCTCGATGGTGCGCTTGTGCAAAACATAGCCCAGCAGGGCAAAGGTGGCCGCGATATCGCTTGCCTCGGAAGCGCGGCCACGCTTGTTGATCTTGGCGTAGACCTGCCCCATACGGGCGGACTTCCGCAACGCGGCGGAAGCTATTTGGCGTGCCCCTTCCTCATCTTCTTGGTTGCCGGGGCTTATACCGATGCCGATGGCCCAGTCGCCGTCGGCAAGCAAGGCCATGACGACGTCGCAGACGGCCGTTGCTGAATCGACTACGGCGCAAATATCTTCCACGCCAAGCACATGGAACTCTCCAACGCCAGAAAGAGTTGATAGGGCCGACGCAGAACGCTGGACCAACTCTGCACGACGCACGGAACGGCCACGGTAGCGGGCGTGGACAGCAAGCATGGAAAACCTCCCTTTAAGAACCTAATGCGAAATAGTCTACCGCTCGAACTTGACTTACGGGCGAGTGGGAAGTCGCGAATCCATATAAAGCCCGCTCGCTCCAATCGCAGCGAAAACCACCATAGCGAGGACGATGCCGGGAGAGGCATGTCCGGTGAGGGTATCGCCGAAGAACACGCCCAAAGCCGTAGTAGGAATAGAACCGACAAGGGTGGCCAAGGTGAAGTGGCTGAGCTTTACCGGAGTAAGGGCAGCAACGTAGTTCAGGAGGCTAAACGGGACGCCGGCCACCATCCGGAGGGATGCGATGGCCAGCCACCCGCGCCGCTCGAGATGCGCGTTGATTGTGAACACTGCGGGATGGGTCAGGTGCGGGCGGATCCAGGCTCCGAGGAGCTTGCGGACGATAAGAAAGGACAAAGCCGCTGATACCGTCAAGGCGCACAGGGAAAGCGCGAGTCCCTTCCACGGGCCAAATAAGAGTCCTGCGGCTACCGTCCAGAAGGTTCGAGGAAAGGGAAACTGGGTAAATATGACATAACCTAGGGTGAAGATGAAGGGGAACCATGCGCCAAATCGGGTGGAGGCGTCACGCAGGCGAGCCACATCCGGCAGATCGTAAAAATAAAGCACTGCGAGGAGGGCGATTACTGCAGCGAGAACGGCTATCCACCGCTGCACGGTCCACCGCTGGATTGAGCGCCAAGCGGACCGGGCGAGCGAAAGCAGGAAGTGGCCGAAATCGCGCACCCAACTCAGGAATGTGGTCATGGGGAAATCGTAGTCCTTGAGGGAGTGCAGGATAGAAAAATCCGGCGGCTACCTCGTGGTAACCGCCGGATGGTTGTGCCCGAGGGGGGACTTGAACCCCCACGTCCGTTAATAGGACACTAGCACCTCAAGCTAGCGCGTCTGCCATTCCGCCACCCGGGCAGGGTGTTTGTCAGCCTCTCGGCTGGGCACTCCGATACTGTATCTTGCGTGGGGTGTGCTTTACAAATCGCCAGCGTAGGGCGCCGAAAAGTCCATGCGTGAAGGGCGGTGAAATACATGGGTGTAATCCGGCCTTAGCGTCGTACTGGGGTACGACTGTAGTGTGACCATGGCGTGCGGTTACACCACATCGACATCGCCTTGTGAGGTGGGGTACAAATGGGTCTATGAATTCTTATGCAGATGACTCCCGCTTCCCTGGACCAGATCCCTACGCACCGCTGCGTGATGTTCCTTCCTTTGTTCTTTCTTCCACCGACGTGGTCGAAGGCGATGAGCTGCAAGAAAAGCTTCGCGCTCCGGAAAGCGTTTCCCCTCAGCTTGCGTGGTCCGGTTTGCCTGAAGGCACTAAGTCCCTGGCTGTGACCTGTTTCGACCCGGATGCGCCCACCGCTTCTGGTTTCTGGCACTGGGCGGCCTTCAATATCCCCGTTGAGGTAAGCGAGTTGCCTACCAATGCTGGTGCTGCAGAAGACCTGGGCATTGACGGTGTTATTAGCTTGCGCAACGATTCGGGCGAGCGCACCTACTATGGCGCTAACCCGCCTGCAGCTCACGCACCTCACCGCTATCTGTACGCAGTCCATGCAGTAGACGTGGAGAAGCTCGATATCGACCCAGATGCAACCCCGACTGTGCTCGGTTTCAACCTGCATTTCCACGCGCTCGGCCGTTCCATTTTGTGGGGCTGGTACGAGGCAAAGTAATGGCAAGTAGCTCTAGTGCATCGCAGGCTAGCCCTCCGGCGACCCTGCGGGTCGGCGGCGCCTTCATGGTGGTCGCATTCGTGCTGGCTCTCTTCGCGCTAATCTCTGTCTTTTCGGATGGCTGGGGAGCCGACTTCGCATGGACGTATTCGAAGGTGGCTATTGTTGCCGCCGCGTTCCTCGTCGGGGCCTTTAGTACCATGAGTAGAAGCCAGGCGGGAAGCCGCGCCCAGGTTGCGGCATTAGTGGTTGCGATCGTAGGCATTGCGGCGAGCCGCTTCTTACCCGGCGGGATTTTATTTACCCAAGCGCAGTTTTGGGTGGTGTTCTACGCCGGCTTCGCAGTCCTGTGCGCACTTATTCTCAGGCACAGCGCTATGGCGCAAGCCTAGCCAGTGCCGTGTTTAATCAATGAAAGTCCGCCCCCAGCTGCTTAGGGTAGAGCAGGTGGGGGCGGACTACTTTGTTTAACCAAGAGTCTCCGATAGGGATTAATCCACGGGTTTCCATGGCAGTCCAGAGCCAACCGCTTGGGAAATATTGCGCAAGCCGTGGGCGCGGATTTGGGCGGCAATGCCACGGTGGATATCGCGGATCCAATCTGGACCGCCGTAGATAAGGCCGGTGTAGCCCTGCAACAAGGAAGCGCCGGAAGTGATGCGTTCCCACGCTTGCTCCGGCGTGGAGATGCCCCCGACGGAGATGAGGGTGAGCTGGCCGCCGACACGCTCATTGAGACGGCGCAGCACCTCCAGAGAGCGCTCGGCTACCGGGGGACCAGATACGCCACCGGCCCCCATTTCCGCTACCTCGGCGGGAGGGGTCTTGAGCCCCTCGCGGGAAATGGTGGTATTGGTCGCTACGATACCGTCGAGACCGAGTTCAAGGGCTAGGTCTGCCACGGCATCTACGTCGGAATCCGAAAGATCGGGAGCGATTTTCACCAACACTGGAACGGCGGTGCACTCTTGCACGGCAGAAAGAATGGGTCGCAGCGACTCCACTGCTTGTAGGTCGCGCAGGCCCGGGGTATTCGGCGAGGAAACGTTGACTACAAGGAAGTCAGCCAAGTCGCCCAATACGGAAGCAGAGCGGCGGTAGTCTTCCACAGCGTGCTCGGCAGGGGTGACTTTAGTCTTGCCAATATTGATGCCAATAACATCGCTGTAGCGGCGCTTGCGGAGGTTTTCTGCAGCGGCCGCTGCGCCTTCATTGTTAAAGCCCATGCGGTTCAAGATGGCCTTGTCGGCTTTAAGGCGGAAAAGTCGTGGCGCAGGATTTCCCGGCTGTGCTTGGGCGGTGACGGTGCCCAACTCCGCGAAGCCGAAGCCAATCGGGGACCAGGTATCAGCAGCGGCGGCATTCTTATCAAACCCAGCGGCTAGTCCCAGTGGGCGGGAAAACTCTACGCCAAAGACCTCTTGGCGGAGCACCGGATCGTTGACCGGCAGCACCTTTGCCAGGGCCCGGTTGGCCGGACCAACCGCCTGGAGTCCACGCAGTGCGGTGTTGATAATTCCGTGGATTCGCTCCGGGCTAAGCTGAAACATGCCTCGCAATGCCACTTGGTAGGCCTGCGCGCGCAGTCGATCGATAGTGCTGGTCATGGTGTTAAGACTCCTTCTTCAGGTGCGGGGTGTCCACGAACTGGAGGCCGTGGCCGGTGGTGGAGGCGGCGACAAAGGTGCCATCGGCAAGCACGGCAATGTTTTGTGCATCTGGCACGGTAGAGATATCTCCGCGCAGTTCCGGAACGCCTTTATTTATCTCATAGGCATGAGCCTTGTTCGTATCTGTGGCGCTGACCCACGCCAGATTGTGCTCCTTGTCCCAAGCTACGCCCCATGGGGTGCCATTGACGTTGCCGTATTGGTGCAGGCGAACGACATCATCGGAAGTGTAGATAGCCAAGCGTCCGCCCTCAGTATCGGAGGCAAGAACAACGCCATTGTCGCCCACCGCGATGCTTCCTACACCCTGGCCTACGCGCAGTCGACCGCCCGCGCGATCATTAGTCCAATCCACGTTTTGAATGGTGGAATCCTCGCGGTGAATGCGTACCACTCCATCGTCACCCGTGGAATTGGGCACGGCTAGTAGCTGGTCCGAGCCGGCTTCGACCTCGATGTCACCTTCGCGTTTGCCGTCTTTATAAATGCCAACGGTGCTGGAATCGGCTGAGGTAGCAAAGATCTCGCCGCTGGAAAGCTGGGTGGCAGCAGTAACAGGAGTCTCCTCCTCCATACGGACCTCCTCGGGAGAATCCGGGGAGGAGGGATCGATGAGCAGGACCTTTTCCGGGCAGGCCAGTACAAAGCCCGACGACGATGAACTTAGATCACCGCACTCCGCAGAAATGTCTAAAGCAGTTGCCTTATGGCCCGCAAACTCTTTATGGTTGCCGATAAGGAGCTGGTCCTTAGTGCGCACCGCAAGCGAGTTATCGACGGCGGCAAGGTCTGTGATGTCTTCCTTAAGGCCTACGACGGTGCCCTCCGGGTCCGCCTTGACAGGGGAGGCCGCTGGGGTGGCATTGCCCTTGACTGCGGTTTCTGGGTCGGCGCCTACGCCCACATCAGGCTGGCAGGCAGCCAATGCGGTGGCGCTTAACGCCAGCAAACTGGATAAGACAAGTGCGGTGCCGGATTGAGATTTCACGGCTACTAATCCTAACAGTGCGCGTTGTAAAAACCCGAAGCTTAGCGCGGCTGTAGTGTGAAGCAGGTGATTTCTAATACCGCTACTGACGCTGTTTCTTGGGCGCAGGTCATTGTTTTATCGATCGTGCAGGGGCTGACCGAGTTTCTTCCGGTCAGTTCTTCCGGTCACCTGCGCATTGTTTCCGAGCTTTTCTGGGGCAAAGACGCCGGCGCTTCCTTTACTGCCGTTATTCAGTTGGGTACCGAGCTGGCTGTGCTGGTCTATTTCGCTCCTATGATTTGGCAGATTCTGTCCGGTTGGTTCCGCGGTTGGACCGATAAATCTTCTCGTGGCCAAGACTGGCGCATGGGATGGATGGTCATCGTTGGCTCCATTCCCATCGGTATCATCGGCTACGCCTTCGAAGACGCAATCCGCGGAGCGCTACGCAACCTGTGGATCACCGCCGCCATGCTGATTCTTTTCTCCTTTGTGTTCATCGCCGCAGAAAAGCTAGGAAAAAAGGAGCGCGGTTTCGAACAGCTGACTATGAAAGACGCCATCGTCATGGGCCTGTGCCAGTGCTTGGCACTCATCCCAGGCGTTTCTCGCTCTGGCGGCACCATCTCTGGTGGCCTGTTCTTGGGGCTGGACCGCGAGGTGGCCACGCGCTTTAGCTTTTTGCTCGCCATTCCAGCAGTCCTGGCTTCGGGGCTTTTCTCGCTTCCCGACGCCTTTTCTCCCGACGCCGGCCAATCCGCTACCGGCCTCCAGCTTCTGGTAGGCACTGGCATCGCCTTCGCCCTAGGCTACGCCTCCATTGCATGGTTGCTGAAGTTCGTGGGCAACCATTCCTTCTCGTGGTTTGCCGCTTACCGCATCCCAGTCGGTGTTCTCGTTATGATCCTATTGGCGCTGGGAGTCCTGCAGCCGTTGTAAAGCACACCGCGTTAGTATGGTGGCTATGCATTCTTGGCCTATACCTTCTTTCCGCCCTGTGCCGGGTGAAGCGGCGCAGCTGCACTTGTACGATTCCGCGAATCAGACCATCGCTCCCGTAGAGGTCGCAGGGGATACCGCAACCATGTACGTGTGTGGCATTACGCCCTATGACTCCACCCATTTGGGCCATGCTGCCACGTACCTGACGTTTGACCTTATCTACCGCGCGTTCTTGGACGCCGGGAAGAAGGTCCACTACGTCCAAAACATCACCGATGTCGATGATCCACTGTTTGAGCGCGCCGAACGCGATGGGGTGGACTGGCGCGAGCTCGGTACGTCTCAGATTGAGCTCTTCCGCTCCGATATGGAGTTGCTTTCCGTCTTTCCACCGCAAGACTATGTCGGTGCCATGGAGGCCGTCGATGAAATCGTGGAGATGGTCCAGAAACTTCTAGACGCCGGTGCGGCCTACGTCGTAGATGATCCCGAACACCCAGATATCTACGCCTCCATCGAGGCCACCGAGCAGTTTGGATACGAGTCCAATTATTCTGCGGCAGAGATGCAGACCTTCTTTGCAGAACGCGGCGGCGATCCAGACCGCCCAGGAAAGAAGAACCCGCTTGATGCACTCATCTGGCGCGCTCACCGCGAGGGAGAGCCCGCTTGGGAGTCGCCCTTTGGTCCTGGCCGTCCGGGCTGGCATATTGAATGTTCCGCTATTGCCACCAATCGTTTAGGTTCGACCTTTGATATTCAAGGTGGCGGTAGTGACTTGAAGTTCCCACACCACGAATTTTCCGCCGCCCACGCCGAGGCGGCCCTAGGCGTGGACCGCATGGCAAAGTTTTATGTACACACAGGCATGATCGGCCTCGACGGGGTCAAGATGTCTAAGTCCTTGGGCAACCTTGTCTTCGTCCACAAGCTAGTAGGAGCAGGCGAGGAGCCCTCCGCTATCCGCCTGGGCGTCTTCGCTGGGCATTACCGCGATGAGCGGGATTGGTCGGATGAAGTGCTCAAAGAGTCAAAGCACCGGTTGTCCGCGTGGCGGGAAGCAGTGGCTACGCCAGGAAGCATGGCGGGAGCTCAAGGGGTCGTCGCCAAGCTGCGCGCGGCGATTGCCAATGACCTCGATACCCCTGCGGCGCTGGCTGCTGTGGATGAGTGGTCGCAGGCTGACCGTGGCACAGACGAAGAAGGAGCGGCCGATTTGGTTCGCACTGCCCTAAATTCACTCCTCGGCGTGCAGGTTTAGCCAAGATAGGGCAGTATCTACAGCATGAGCATTCGCGCCGATTTCCAGCCCACCGTAGATGAGTTCATAAGTGATCTGAAGTCCTTCGCCACCGGCGATTACCTCAAAGAGGAGGAAAAGGAGTTCTGGGAGGCTCCGTTTGATGCCAGCGTGCTTCCGGAGCTACGCGGTCACCTTGAGAATATGCTCGATGGGCTGGATGCCCTTCCGGATGATCCAGATGGCCCGCAGCTGGTAACCGTGTTGTCCAAGACCGTTCGTGCGTTGGCCGATTTTAATCGTGCCCAGCACGACGCTGTCCTCGAGCCGGAAGAGAAGGAAGAGCTATCTGAGCTTATCTACAATGCCTGCGCGGCAACTGGAGCAGATGACGAAGCTCTATCGCACATTCCAGAACTAGACTTTTAGTTCTTGTCCTCTCGCTTTTTAAGCGCCGGCCCGCGGCATAATCGCAGCCTGGCGCTTACTTCTGTGCCCTTAGCGCATGGTCGGTTTCACCCCACAGCCTTTTAAAGAGAAAGTTAGTTTTATTCTCGTGCAGCACCCCGATGCCGTTTCTAGTCTGACAAAGCCCGCCGCCATTTTCTGGGACATGGATGGCACGCTCACCAATTCGGAGCCGCTTTGGGCGGAGGCAACGTTCTATCTCTCGGAGCTCCTGGGGAAGCGTTTAACTCCCACCCAGCGCCTTGCCACTGTGGGGGCGACTTTTGAGACGACCTTGGGGATTTGCGCAGATAATGCGGGGGTGACACTGCGGCCCGGTGACAGCGATCGATACCGCGCTCGGATGTTTGACTATGTCAAAGGTCTTTTCGCTCGCAAGCTGGAGATTTTCCCTGGCATTCCTGCGTTGCTGCATGAGCTGAAGGCGGATCGCGTGCCAATGATGGTGACGACTAATACCGAGCGCAACGTCGCCGATGCCGCCATTAGCGCGTTGGGGCGGCAGTACTTTGTCGATACTATTTGCGGGGATGAAGTGCCTGCCGGGAAACCTGCACCGGATATGTACCGCGAAGCGGCCCGCCGCATCGGAGCTAAGCCCGCAGATTGCTTGGTATTTGAAGATTCCGCCACCGGAATGCGCGCCGCAGTTGATGCTGGCTGTGTAGTCATCGGCTTGCCCGAAGATGACGAGGTGGAGGTTCCGCCGGAGGTCACCGAGGTCTCCCAGCTCCGCAACTCGCGGCACCTCGCCGGTGCTCGGGCCTCCGAGGTCTATGAGTGGTTTAGCCAGATTTCGAAATAGCAGTAGAACTTTAAGGTTTTACTACATTCTCTAACTACCTGTGGAACAATAGGTAGCCGTGAAGAACTTTGAGACCCTTTTTGCTGAATTATCCGAAAAAGCTGCCCAGCGCCCCGCTGGTTCTGGCACCGTTGCCGCATTGGATAAAGGCGAGCATCACATAGGCAAAAAGATCATCGAAGAAGCCGGGGAAGTGTGGATCGCCGCAGAGTATCAGTCTGATGCTGAGCTAGCAGAAGAAATGTCTCAGCTGCTCTATTGGATTCAGGTCATGATGCTCAAGCGGGGGCTTACCCCAGAAGACATCTACAACTACCTTTAAACAGCGCCCCACGGGACGGAAGGATCCACATGATAAAGATTGCTGTACCGAACAAAGGCTCATTGTCAGAATCCGCCGTGGAGATTCTTACAGAGGCCGGCTACAAGGGGCGTGGACATTCCAAAACACTCAACGTGGTTGATGCGGATAACGGGGTTGAGTTTTTCTTCTTAAGGCCCAAAGATATCGCCATCTATGTTGCCCGCGGTGTTTTGGATCTGGGTATTACCGGTCGCGATTTAGCTCTCGACTCAAAGGCGAGCTTTGATGAGGTTCTGCCATTAGGGTTTGGAGGATCTACTTTTCGCTATGCAGCCCCGCAGGGGGAGGAGTGGGATATCTCTCAACTGGATGGTCGCCGGATCGCGACCTCTTACCCCAATCTTGTCCGTGCGAACCTTGCCGAGCATGGAATTGAGGCCGATGTTATTCGGCTAGACGGAGCGGTAGAGATCTCCATCCGGTTAGGCGTTGCCGATGTCATTGCTGATGTCGTGTCAACTGGTACTACCTTGCGCCAACAAGGGTTGGCGCCGTTCGGCGAGCCGATCATTGAGTCCGAGGCTGTAGTAATCAAGCGCACAGGGGTAGAAGTTAGCGAAGAAGAGCAGGTGGTGCTCGACCGCATGCAGGGAATTTTGCACGCTCGCACCTATTTGATGATCGATTACAACATCGCGCAATCCAATCTCGATGCGGCTGCTGGTACTACTCCCGGGTTAACCGGTCCTACGGTCTCACCATTGGCGCGTGAGGGCTGGGTGGCGGTGCGCGCGATGGTTCCCAAGAAAAACGCCAACCAAGTCATGGACCGGCTTTCCCAACTCGGCGCAGAGGCGATCTTGGCTTCTGATTTACGCATCGCCCGCTTTTAGGGGGAGCGAATTTTCTGGGTCGGCCCAAATAGATTCAGTCGTGGCTAACATTAGCGCTTGAGGTTACTCATCCGAATATAAGTCTCGACAGGCAAAGGAGCCGAGCCATCATGGCAAAGTCCTCTAAGAAAGAAGAAAAGGACACCAAGTCTGCAGCAAAGGACGTGAAGAAGAAGGAAGCTGATACTTCCACTCACGCTGCACAGCAGAAGGTGGCCGAACAGAAGGCACCTAAGAACTCCAGCAAGAAGACTCGTACCGAGACCGACCTTCTTGGCTCTTTGGAAGTTCCAGCGGACGCTTACTACGGTGTGCACACCGTTCGCGCTATGGAAAACTTCCAGATTTCTTACGTAACCATCAACACTATCCCGCACTTCATTCGCGGCATGGTCCAGGTCAAGAAGGCGGCTGCCATGGCAAACCGTCGCCTTCACGTGTTGCCTAAGAAGAAGGCCGAAGCCATCATCTGGGCTTGTGACCAGATCCTGGAAGAGGGCCGCTGCATGGACCAGTTCCCACTGGACGTTTTCCAGGGTGGTGCTGGTACCTCGCTGAACATGAATACCAACGAGGTCGTTGCCAACCTCGCTCTGGAATATCTTGGTGAGGAGAAGGGCTCTTATGACATCATCAACCCCAATGATGATGTGAACATGTCCCAGTCCACCAACGATGCTTACCCGACCGGTTTCCGCCTGGGTCTGCATGCAGCGGTTGACCACCTCATTGAGCGCATGGATGGCCTGCGCGCCGCGTTCCAGGACAAGGGCAATGAATTCCAGGACATCCTGAAGATGGGCCGTACCCAGCTCCAGGACGCTGTTCCGATGACCTTGGGCGATGAGTTCAAGGGCTTTGCCAATAACCTGAACGAGGAACAAGCATTGCTGCGCGATGCTCAGCGCCGCCTGCTGGAGATCAACCTGGGTGCAACCGCAATCGGCACCGGCGTAAACACTCCTGCCGGCTACCGCCACCAGGTCACAGCAGCCTTGTCTGAGGTTACGGGCTTGGAAATGAAGACCGCACGCGATCTCATTGAAGCAACCTCTGACTGTGGTGCTTACGTGCTGCTGCACGCAACCATCAAGCGCGCAGCGATGAAGCTCGCCAAGATTTGTAATGACCTGCGCCTGCTGTCCTCCGGCCCTCGCGCTGGCCTGGCTGAGATTAATCTGCCAGCCCGCCAGGCTGGCTCCTCCATCATGCCGGGTAAGGTAAACCCGGTTATCCCGGAGGTTGTCAACCAGACCTGCTTCAAGATCTTCGGCAATGACCACGTAGTCACCATGGCCGCTGAGGCAGGCCAGCTGCAGCTAAACGTCATGGAGCCGGTCATCGGCGAAGCGCTGTTCCAGTCCATTCGTATCATGGGCAACGCCGTCGATGCGCTGCACGAAAAGTGCGTCACGGGCATCACCGCCAACGCGGATGTGTGCCGCGCCTACGTAGAAAATTCCATTGGTATCGTCACCTACCTGAATCCGTTCATCGGCCACCACAATGGTGATTTGATCGCTAAGGAGTCCTTGGAGACCGGCAAGGGCGTCAAGGAACTCGTCCTGGAGAAGGGCCTGCTGGATGAAGCAACCTTGAACAAGGTTCTGTCCGTAGAAAACCTCATGCACCCAGAGTTCCGAGGCCAGCTCTTCATTGACGAAGACTAAGCCCACAGCGCTTTAGGAGCAGCAGGGTATAGTGCCCGCGGAGTAGGCCCCCGCAGTTGCCGCCACTTTTACTTCACATGGAAGTAAAGCAGGCGGAGGCTGCGGGGGTTTGTGCATGGTGAAGGGGCACTATTCACATTCATCTTTTATTCTCCTGTACAGGGACGATGCGTCTTAGAATACCGGTCATTTTATAGCGGAATCCTTATTTTATGTGGGAATCAACACAAACAGGCACTTTGAATGAATAAATCACCACAGCGGGTGCAAAATAGAAGATGGTGAGGACGGCATGCACTCTTTATGGAGATGCGTGCCCATAGTTTGCATAGAGAGCGTATGGAGTACGTCCATGGTTATTGTTCATATAGTCATCGTTCTCGCGGCCATCGTTTTGGGTGCGAGAATTGGATCAATTGGTATCGGTATGGCCGGCGGCCTCGGCGTGTTGGCGCTTGGTCTCACCGGTGTTCCCATTACTAGGGAAGATATCCCCTTCGATGTTATCGGCATCATCATGACCGTCATTGCTGCTATCGCAGCAATGCAGCGAGCTGGCGGTATGGACTATTTGGTGCACATTGCAGAGAAGTTCCTGCGCAAAAACCCAAAGCGGATCACGTTCTACGCGCCAATTGTTACGTGGCTAATGACGGTTCTCGCTGGCACCGGGCACACTGCGTTTTCTACTTTGCCGGTTATCGTCGAGGTAGCTAAAGAGGGTAAGGTTCGTCCTTCACGCCCGCTATCCATCGCGGTAGTTGCCTCTCAGATGGCAATCTGTGCTTCGCCCATTTCGGCAGCCGTGGTGTTGCTCGCTAGCCTGCTAGAGCCGACTGGGGTGGGCTATTTGCAGGTACTGGCGGTCGTTATTCCGGCGACATTCCTGTCTATCTTCCCAGCTGCCTGGGTAGCTAATAAGTTTGGCAAAGAGCTTGAAGATGATCCGGTTTACTTGGAGCGCAAGGCACAAGGCCTGGTCAAGGAACCACTCGGCGCAGGGAACTACTCTCCGCAGAAGGGTGCCAAGGCTTCTGTTCTCGTGTTCTTGGTAGCCATCATCATCGTGATGGCGTGGGCCACCCTGACCTCGGAGCAGGTGGGGCTTATCGCCGACCCGACCCTTCCACGTAATGAAGCCATTATGACGGTCATGCTCACCGCTGCCACCATCATCGTTATGATGACCAAGGTCCCGGCTGGAGATGTTTTGAATACGCCGGTCTTCAAGTCCGGTATGTCCGCATGTATTTGTGTGCTGGGCGTGGCTTGGCTGGGCACCAGCCTTATCAACCACTACATGGACGATATTCAGTCTATGGCTGGCAGCGTTATTGAATCTTCGCCGTGGCTGCTCGCAGTGGTGCTATTCTTCGCTGCAGCGTTGCTGTACTCGCAAGCCGCTACGACCAAGGCCCTTATGCCGGCAGCCCTTGCCCTGGGAGTAAGCCCCATTACCGCAGTCGCTGCCTTCCCGGCGGTGTCCGCTCTGTTTATCCTGCCGACTTACCCAACCTTGTTGGCAGCAGTCGAGATGGACGATACCGGCTCGACTCGTATCGGCAAGGCCGTATTCAACCACCCATTCCTGATCCCAGGTACGGTCAGCATCGTGCTCTCTGTCCTCTTGGGCTATGCATTCGGTTTCATCTTCCTATAACTAGAGGAAGATAAAACCATCCCCAAGGCGCCCTTCAGGGGCGCCTTTTTGGTTGCTGCATCAGCGGGCAACTTAATCCATTTCACTTTCTTGCCTAAATGAGCCCTATTTAGCTCAACCGCTCAGTAGGCTTAGGTCATGACTACTCAGCCATCCGATGTTGAAATTGCCCAAGCCCACCAATTGCAGCCGATTGCAGAGATAGCAGCCAAGGCGGGCATTCCTTCCGACGCCGTGATTCCCTACGGCTCCACCAAGGCCAAGGTAGATATCACCAAGGTTGACTATTCCAAGGAAAACCGGGGCCAGCTGGTGCTTGTCACCGGCGTATCACCTACCCCTGCCGGCGAGGGAAAATCCACCGTTCTCATCGGCTTGACCGATGCCCTAGACCAATTGGGCAAGAAAGCGATAGTTGCTCTGCGAGAGCCCTCCCAAGGACCAGTGATGGGTATTAAAGGCGGTGCGGCTGGCGGCGGCTATGCACAGATTGTGCCCATGGAGGACATCAATCTGCACTTCACCGGTGATTTTCACGCGATTACCTCCGCAACCAACACCTTGGCCGCCATCATTGATAACCACATCCATCAAGGCAACGCATTGGGCATCGACCCACGACGCGTTACGTGGCAACGGTGCGTGGACGTCAATGACCGTGCCTTGCGCAACGTAGTTACTGGTCTAGGCGGGCCAACGCACGGCGTGCCTGCTGAAACCGGTTTCACCATTACTGCCGCTTCTGAAATCATGGCCATTTTGTGCTTGGCCACGAATCTTGAAGACCTGAAGAAGCGTCTTGGCGATATCACCATCGGGTTCACCTACGATCAACGCCCTGTTACCGCGCGTGACCTGAACGCAGAAGGTGCTCTCACGGCACTGATGCGTGATGCCCTTAATCCGAACCTCGTACAGACCCTCGGCGGGGTGCCAGCCTTGGTACACGGTGGACCATTCGCCAATATTGCACACGGTTGCAACTCCCTATTAGCAACTCAAACCGCTCTACAATTCGGCGATATTGTCCTGAGCGAAGCTGGCTTCGGCTCCGATTTGGGCGGGGAGAAATTCGTCGATATCAAGGCACGCTTTGGCGATCTGGATGCTGCCGGTGCGGTTGTTGTTGCCACCATTCGTTCGCAAAAATACAACGGCGGAGTAGCCAAGGATAAGCTCACGGAAGAGAACGTAGATGCGCTCAAGGCGGGCATTGTCAACCTTGAGCGCCACGTAGAAAATCTGCGCAAATTCGGTATCAAGCCAGTGGTAGCGCTCAACCTCTTTTGGTCGGATACGGAGGCGGAACGCGAGTTTATGCGGCAGTGGGCCAAGGACTTTGGAGTGGCCTTGGAAGAAGCCAACGTCTGGTCCGAGGGCGGTGCAGGTGCGACTAAGCTGGCAGAGACCTTGCTGGAGAACCTGCAGGGCGGTGCCAAGCAGCTCTACGATCCGCAGCAGGGAATTGAAGCCTCCATCGAGACCATTGCTCGCGAGATTTATCGCGCCGATCGCGTGGAGTATGGAGCGAAGGCGCTTAAAGATCTGAAGTACATCCAGGACAATGGCTGGGACAAGCTACCCGTGGTCATTTCCAAGACGCAGTATTCCTTCAGCGATGATGCATCTGAATTGGGTGCGCCGGAAGGCCATACGCTGCATGTCCGCGAATTGCTGCCGCGCACCGGCTCAGGCTTTATCGTTGTGCTCACCGGCAATGTCATGACGATGCCGGGGTTGCCAAAGAAGCCGGCGGCCAACAACATAGACGTCGATAAGGACGGCACTATCTCCGGACTTTTCTAAGGCCGCGTGGACCTAGTCCTTGTTATCCGCCGCGGAACCAGGCCACCCTGGATACTGCGGCGGCGTGCCGCCGAATTCGGGGCAGAGATCCTGGTGGGCACACCAGCCACATAGCTTGGAGGGCTTGGGGCGGAAATCCCCGGCGCGCCCATCGGCTTCAATTTTGGCCCACAACTCGCCGAGATCGCGCTCGAAGTACTCCAGCTCCTCTCGGTTTGGGCTAAGAAACATCGAGTCCAAGACCTTGAGGTACATAAGCCGCAACTGGTGGGGGATAGTGCCTAGAATGCGCCAGTAGACTAGCGCGTAGAAACGCATTTGGAATTGGGCATCTTGTGAATAGCGGGGTAGTGGTTTCTTGCCGGTTTTATAGTCAACGACGCGGACCTCGCCGGTGGGAGCGCGGTCCACTCGGTCGATGAAGCCACGAACGGGAACTCCATTAGGAAGGATTGTATTCACGTACATCTCGGTTTCTTGGCAATCAAAGCCTTGCGGATTTTCCATCTGGAAATAGCCTTTGAGCAATTCCCTGGCGGAAACGAAGAAGTCATAGGTGTCTTCTTTTGGCACGAGCTCGAGCAGTTCCGCGTCCTTTGCGGTCATGTCTGCCCACGAGGGCTTAATCATTTTTACTGCGGCAGGATAGGTGCGCTCTGCGCGCGGTAGCTTATGCATTTCTTCCAGTACGGCATGCACTAAGGTTCCTTTGACCTGAGCAATGGTTTTGGGTTCGGGCAGCTTGTCAATGGCTCGGAAGCGATAGAGCAGTGGGCACTGCTTGTAATCGGAAGCGCGCGAGGGTGACAGGGCAAGCGGGCGGGGTGTCGATGAAGTAGCCATGGTGTATCTAGCCTATCGTCGTGCGTTTCGTGGCAAGCTAGGAGGTATGAGTTATACCGAAGATTTCCTCGATTTCATCGCCGCTTCTCCTTCCTCTTATCACGCTGCGGAGGAGGTATCCCGCCAATTGCGCGAGGTGGGATTTGATCTACAGGATGAGAGCGAGGAATGGTCGGCCGCACCAGGTGGCCACGTGATGGTGCGCGGTGGCGCGGTAGCGGCCTGGTATGTACCACAGGGGGCGGATAAGAATTCTGGTTTCCGCATCGTGGGGTCACATACGGACTCGCCGGGCCTGGTGCTCAAACCCACGCCGGACTTTTCGGCGGCGGGCTGGCAGCAAGTAGCAGTAGAGGTCTACGGCGGGGCGCTACTGCATACCTGGTTTGACCGAGAGTTGACCGTCGCTGGCCAGATTGTGACTAAGGACGGCACGCGGCATGTGGTAAATACTGGCCCTGTCCTGCGCCTGCCGTCTTTGGCCATCCACCTGTACCGCAAGGATGAGTTCAAACCAGACCGACAGCACAATATGCAGCCTGTCTTAAGCGTCGGTGACCCAGAGGCATCGATCTTGCAGGTAGTGGGGGAGAAGGCGGGCGTCGGCAAGCAGGATATTGCATCCTTCAACCTGATTACGGCCGATGCCGCCCGCGGTGAGGTCTTTGGGGCAGGAGAGCAGTTCATTGCAGCCGGGCGCATGGATAATCTTTCTTCTGTACATGCCTCCTTGGCGGCGATGAAGAATGCTGCCAAGGACTATCAGGGCAAGGATATTTTGGTCATGATGGCCTTTGACCACGAAGAGGTAGGTTCCAGCTCCCGCTACGGTGCGGGCGGGCCTATTCTGGCGGACGTCATTACTCGAACGGCCCGGGCACTGGGAGCTAACGAGGAGGAACGCTTCCAGATGTTTTCCCGCTCGAGTTGTGTCTCGGCCGATGCGGCACATTCGGTGCATCCCAATTACGTGGGCAAGCACGATCCCACGCACCACCCGATAATCGGCAAGGGACCAGTGACCAAGATCAACGGCAACCAGCGCTATGCCTCCGATGCCACCACAGTGGCGTTGTGGGAAGCAGCGTGCGACAAGGCTGGCGTGCCGGTGCAGCGCTTTGTGGGCAATAATGACGTGCCGTGCGGATCGACCATCGGTCCCATCACCGCAACCCGTTTGGGCATCGACACCGTGGATGTGGGCGTGCCCATGCTGTCGATGCACTCGGCGCGTGAAATGGTGGGCGAGCGGGACCAAGTATGGCTTGCACAAGCGCTTGAGGCATACTTGGTGGGATAGTAATCGCAACCTCGAGGAGTCTTGAGACATGGCTTATTCCGGCCCCTTTGCCTATGGCGACCGCGTGCAGCTTACCGACGCCAAGCGGCGCCACTACACGGTCATCCTTGAAGAGGGAGGCCAGTTCCACTCCCACAAGGGCATAATTAACCACGATGACATCGTGGGTATGGATGAGGGTTCGGTTATTGAGTCCACCCTTGGCTCCTCCTTCCTTCTATTCCGTCACCTGATGGTGGACCATGTGCTGTCCATGCCGCGCGGTGCCGCGGTGATTTACCCCAAGGATGCGGCACAGATCTTGGTAGAAGGCGATATTTTCATGGGCGCGCGCGTGCTCGAGGCCGGTGCCGGTTCCGGTGCGCTATCCATGTCTTTGCTGCGTGCCGTCGGCCCAGAAGGCCATGTGTATTCCTATGAGGTGCGCGATGATCACCTTGAGTATGCGGTGGATAACGTGAAGGAATACTTTGGCGAGCAGCCGGAGTGGTGGTCGCCGCGCCTTGGTGATCTGGCAGACGTTACCACTGCAGACCTGGGTGGGCCGGTAGACCGCGTTATCCTCGACATGCTCGAACCATGGGAACACTTGGAGACCGTGCGCGATCTCCTCATCCCAGGTGGCGTGTTTATGACCTACGTGGCAACGGTGCCACAGCTAATGAAGGTCATGGAAGGCATTCGTGAACTCAAGTGCTTCACTGAGCCCAAGGCATGGGAATCGCTGGTGCGTGAATGGAAGGTCGAAGGCCTAGCTACCCGCCCAGAGCACCGCATGAATGCGCACACCGCCTTCCTCATCTGGACTCGCCGCCTGGCCGATGGTGTCACCCCACCACGCCCGCAGCGCCGTGCCCGGAAGTAGGGCCGCTTTAACGCCCAGAATTTAAAGCGGAAGTGCCCTCTCTCGCTGCCCGCGCCGCGTTAGAGTAGTGGGCATGGATGAAGCCACGGACTATAAGCGGCAGGTCAGCCAGCTTGCCGCCCGCAATCAGAAGTTGGCGGGCTTATTAAAAGAATCGCGCGTGAAGCTGGAGCAGCTTTTTGCCGAGCTCAACGCGCTGGCTGAGCCGGCATCGACCTACGGTGTTTTTCTAGGTTATTCGCCGAACCACAGCGAGGTGGGAACCACCGCGGAGGTCTATACCAATGGCCGCATTATGCAGCTTAAGGTCTCGCCTAACGTGGAACCAGGCAGTCTCTCGGCCGGCCAGCAGGTTCGCTTGGGCGATGGCTTCGTGGTCGTGGAAGGGTGCCCGCCTGAGCGTACAGGCGAGCTAGCAACGGTGGTGGAGCGCCTCAGCCAAGACCGCCTGATAGTGGCAAATTCCTCTGGTGAGGAAAAGGTAGTGCTGCTAGCCCAAGCACTGCGCGAGGATACCCGGGTGTCGGCAGGCGAGGTAGTACTCGTGGATCCCAAAGCTGCAATCGCGCTGGAAAAGGTGGAGAAAACGGAGGTCTCCCAGCTTTCTTTGGAAGAGGTCCCGGATGTGCGCTATGAGGATATCGGCGGCCTAGACGAGCAGATTTCCCAGATCCGCGATTCCGTAGAGCTACCGTTTATCCATCCCGACCTCTATCACCAATTCGAGCTACAGCCGCCTAAGGGCGTGCTCCTGTATGGCCCGCCAGGGTGCGGTAAGACGCTTATTGCCAAGGCAGTAGCCCACTCTTTAGCCCAGCAATTAGGCAGCGAGGGCACGAGCTACTTCCTCAACATCAAGGGCCCAGAGCTGCTCAATAAGTATGTGGGGGAGACGGAACGCCGCATCCGCCTCATTTTTGAGCGGGCCCGCGAATTGGCCCAGCTCAGCGCTGACCGGCCAGTGGTCATCTTCTTCGATGAGATGGAATCGATCTTCCGCACTCGTGGCTCGGGTGTGTCCTCCGATATGGAAACCACGGTTGTTCCCCAGCTGCTCACGGAACTCGATGGAGTTGAGAGCCTGTCCAATGTGATTGTCATTGGCGCTACCAACCGCGAAGAACTCATCGATCCCGCCATCATGCGCCCCGGCCGGCTTGATATCAAGATCCGGGTCAACCGGCCGAATAAACAGGGGGCCCGAGAGATTTTCGCTCGGCACTTCACCGAATCCGTCCCGCACCAGGGCGCGTTGGACGAACTCATTAGCGCCGCGGTGGATGAGCTTTATGCCGATCGCCCCTTCGTACAGCTGCACTTTTCCAGCGGGGAACGCGAAATATTGCATTACCGCGACTTTGTCTCCGGCGCAATGATTGCCAATATCCTCTCGCGGGCCAAAAAGCTGGCTATCAAGGACGCTCTCCGGTTGCGCGCAGGCAGCGAGCAGGCGGCAGGCGGAGACCACGAGGGCATCGCCAAGCAGCACTTGCTCGATGCCATCGCTGCCGAGCGCGCCGAATCAGAATATGTTCCTACCTCCACCAACCCGGAGGAATGGACCAAGATCATTTCCCAAGACCATTCGGGTGCCCGCGTAGAACGGGTGGAGTTATTGACCACAAGGAGGAGCGCATGAGCCGCATTGTAGGTACCGAAACCGAGTACGGAATTGCAACCCCGGAGCTGCCGGAGTACTCACCTATTATTTCTTCCACTCACGCGGTAGTAGCTTATGCCGCGATGCACACAGGGGCTCGGTCACGCTGGGATTTTGCCGAGGAACACCCGCTGCGCGATTCTCGCGGTTTTGATCTCAAGCGTTACCAGACGGTGCCCGTTGTCGACCCGAATGCCATTGGAGTAGCCAATGTGGTCACGGCTAATGGCGCGCGCTTTTATGTCGACCATGCGCACCCAGAGTATTCCGCGCCGGAATGCACTAATGCCTGCGACGCCACGCTTTATGACGCCGCAGGGGATGCTACGCTCCTGCAAGCGGCTGCGGCCGTGGCGGGGCTGAGCGCGCAAGGAAAGTCCGTCCTTGCCAACCATGAGCCCTGTCCGGCCCTGCGTTTCTATAAAAATAACGTAGATGGAAAAGGCGCATCTTATGGCTCTCATGAGAACTATCAGTACTCCCGTGAAACGGACTTCGACACCATGGCGCAGGCCCTCATCCCTTTCTTCGTTGCTCGCCAGGTAGTCATCGGCGCTGGACGCATGGGACTGGGGGAGTTTGGTGAGGAGCCAGGTTTCCAGATCTCCCAACGCGCTGATTATATTGAGCAAGAAATCTCGCTGGAGACCACCCTCAATCGCGGCATTATCAATACCCGCGATGAGCCGCATGCAGTCCATGCTGACTTCGGCCGCCTCCACGTCATCATTGGGGACGCGAATATGTCGCAGACGTCTACATTGCTCAAACTGGGGATGACCTCTCTGGTGCTCGATGCCATCGAAGAGGGCGTGGACTTCAGCGACCTCCGCCTGCAGGATGCTGTGGCGGAAGTCCCACGCGTGAGCCGCGATCTTAGGCTTCAGCATCGGCTCACGCTTGCCGACGCCCGCCAGCTCACCGCTCTAGAGCTCCTTGCCGAATATCGCGCACGCGTCACCCCACGCACACCCACCGATCACAAGGTCCTCGCGGCCTGGGACGAGGTAGTTGCGCTACTGGATAAAGACCCGATGCAGGCCGCACACCTGCTGGACTGGGTGGCAAAGTATCGCCTGATTAAGGGCTATCTCGACCGCGGCATCAATCCAGACGACCCCAAGCTGCGGCTCATAGACCTGCAATACGCGGAGATTGACCCGGCCAAATCGCTTCACCACGCTCTAGTGCGCAAAGGCCAGATGCGGCAGCTTTTTAGCGCCGCCGAAATTGAGCGTGTTTCCAGCTGTCCGCCGGAGGACACCCGCGCTTATTTCCGCGGCCGAGTAACGCAGAAATTCGGCGAGGATATCATTGCCGCAAGCTGGCAAAGCCTCACCGTACAAGTAGGGGAGGGCACCGCCGCACCGTGGGCCACAGTCCCCATGGATATCGCCACTGGTCTCACTCAGGCTGAATGTGGAGAGATGATTGACGCCGCCGACACGGTCGAGGATCTTCTCCAAGGACTCACTGACAGCGGGATCCACCCCGAGTACCGTAATTAACAACCACGAATTAAAGCAGGATCCAGCAGGATCCACAGAAAGGATTTCCCACCTATGTCCACTCACCAGTCTCAGGTCACCGGCGGTAATGGCGGCGATGACTCCGCTGGCGACGAGGAGTTTACCTCCACGCAGCTCAGCATCAATACCACCGGCACCGATGAACTCCTCGATGAGATCGACGGGCTACTAGAAAATAACGCCGAGGAATTCGTGCGCTCCTATGTCCAAAAGGGCGGGCAGTAAGGGTGACTGACCAGCGCCCTATCTTTGCCCGACGCATCATGGGCATTGAAACAGAATATGGCCTAACTACCAGCGCGGGCTCGAAGGAACGGACTCTGAGCCCCGATGAGGTAGCGCGCGTGCTTTTCCGGCCCATCGTCCAGGAGCATTCCTCCTCCAATATTTTTTCAACCAATGCCAGCCGCCTCTACCTCGATGTCGGTTCCCACCCCGAGGTAGCCACCGCCGAGTGTGATAGCTTGAGCCAGCTTTTAGCCTATGAATGCGCGGGCGATGCCATTGTCAACCGGCTCGGCGAGCAAGCAGAGCAAGCCTTCGCCGCCACGGGCCACCCGCGTGCGGTGTACCTTTTTAAAAACAACGTGGACTCGGCTGGCAACTCCTTCGGCTGCCATGAAAACTATCTCATTGGCCGCCACATGGTGCTCAAGGATTTGGGGCTCGCGCTTTTGCCGTTTCTTATCACCCGCCAGCTCATTTGTGGCGCTGGCATGATCCAACCCGCTAAGGGCGATAAGCCCGCCCAGTTTCTGCTTTCGCAGCGTGCGGACCAGGTGTGGGAAGGCGTATCTTCTGCCACCACCCGTTCGCGTCCCATCATTAATACCCGCGATGAGCCGCATGGCGATTCCAAACGTTTCCGCCGCATGCACGTCATTGTAGGAGATTCCAATATGGCCGAGCCCACTATGGCGCTGAAAGTAGGCTCAACGCTGCTTATCTTGGAAATGCTGGAAGCGGGTTTTGAGCTGCCGGAATTTGATATCGAAAAGCCGATTCACCATATCCGCGCCATCGCGCGCGATATGACGGGTTTGACCGAACTGCCGCTTGCCGGAGGTGGCTCCGTTACCGCGCTGGAGGTGCAACAGCAGCTCTGTATGCGCGCAAGCCAATGGCTGGAAGAAAGGGAAGACGCTGGTACCCCTACCTCCGAAATGCGACGCGTGGTTGATCTCTGGCAGCGCACCTTGCGTGCCATTGAGACCCAAGATTTTTCCGAAGTGGACAGGGAAATCGACTGGGTCATTAAACTCGCCCTGCTTGAGCGCTACCGTGCGCGGCTCGGTGGGCAGTGGGACCACCCTAAGCTGGCCCAGATTGATATGACGTATCACGATATCCGTCCTGGACGCGGGCTCTACCATGTACTGCTGCGCAAAGGTCTTATCGATCGCTGGATTGAGGATTCTGATATTGAACGCGCGATGGACACAGCGCCGGCGACCACGCGTGCTGCGCTGCGCGGCCAGTTCTTGGCTACCGCGCGTAACTGTGGCGCCAATGTCACCGTTGATTGGACGCGGCTGAAAGTCAATCGGCCCGAACCGCGAACCGAGGAACTTTTGGATCCCTTCATTGCCCACGATGAACGAGTCGATGCATTGCTAGACTATATGCGTTCACACCACAGCTAGACCCACCATAGAGTCATATCAGGGAGACAACACAGCACGTGGCAGCACACAACCCCACGCCCAAACGACATGATGAGGCGGTAGAACGGCTCACCAACCTCTCCTTCGCGCTACAAGGCGCGGCAAACTCCGGCGGTAGCCCTGATCGCAGCGCTGCATGGATTCGTCGCCACGTTGCCGGGTACGGCGATAAGTCGGGCGAGGCTTTTGCCAAGTCCTTGGCGCGCGATATAGCGACCCTCCAACGTGCTGGGGTGCCCATTGTGCATTCCGGTGGTGAGGATGGCGCGCGCTACCGTCTTGACGCGAGTAGTTACCAGCTACCGTCGGTGGAATTTTCTCCGGAAGAGGCCATGGTTTTAGGCATAGCAGGGGGAATGGGTACCACGGGAGGCTTAAGCGATTTCTCTTTATCTGGGTGGACCAAGATTGCCGCCAGCGGCGCCTCGCGCAACCTTTCCGGCGCGCCGGTGTACACAGCGGTCAATGACATCACCCGCCTTGCCCCGGAAGTTATTACCTCTGTCCTCGCTGCGGTGCGCAACCGACTGCGCATTACTTTTTCCTACCGCGCAAACCCGGCCGCTAAGCCAGTACGCCGCGTGATGGATCCTTGGGGAGTGGTCAACCGTGATAGCCACATTTACATCGTGGGTTTCGATGTGGACCGCGGCGCCCCACGTGTCTTTCGTGCGCTTCGCGTCTCCGATATCAAACGCTCACATCATCCTGCAGAACACACCGTGCCAACAGAGACCTTGCAGGTCTTGGTAGAGCGCGCATTGCAGCGCGGAGAAAAGGTAGACGCGCGGCTTATTATTCCGGTGGGAAAGGCACAGGAGTTAATGGATGCGGGCGAGAAGCAGCCTGATGGCACGGTAATGCTGCGCAACGTGGATAAGGATTGGCTCGTGCGCACAGCGGCCGGGTACGCGCCAGAGGTACAGGTGGTCGAACCTGCCGGGGTGCGCCAGGAGGTCATTTCTCTTCTGCGCGCCGCCGCGCAACGGCAGGAAGGACGCTAGATATGGCCGATGCATCGCAAAAGCTCCAGGCGCTCGTGCGCTCTTTGAACCTGATTCCTTACTTTAAAAATCACCCCGACAAGACGCCGATGGAAGCGGCTACGGATTTGGGAATGGAGCCCGGTGAGCTGAAGGAGGCCCTCGATCGTCTATTTTGTTCCGGCACGGGCCGCAATACTGAAGATCTCATTGATCTCAGCTTCAGCTACCGCGACGGGGTAACCATTCACAATGATCAAGGCCTAAGCCAAGCGTTGCGTCTTACTCCCACCGAGGCCGGCGCCTTGCTCCTTACCTTGGAGTCACTGCAGGCAATGCCGGGGCTCATTGACGCCCAGGCTGTCGAATCCGCCGCTGCTAAACTACGCGGCATCATGGATGAAAAGACGGCAGCAATCTATGATTCGCTGTCTACTCCGGCCCCTGAAGAGACGGATATCCAAGCGCTTTTGACTCAAGCGGTCAATGAACGAAAGCGAGTGAGGCTGCGCTACTGGAGTGCTTCATCTAATGCAGAATCCGAGAGGCTGGTGGACCCAGCCCGCATCTTCATCGTTGATTCTGAGCCTTATCTAGCGGCATGGGAAGAAGCTAAGCAAGCCCATCGCACCTTCCGGATCGACCGTATAAGGACCGCTCACATGGAAGAAGAGCAGTCGCAGCCGCACTTAAAAGACCTCGATTTCGATGCCGTTTCACCCTTTAATTTGGGCAATGGGGACACCGTGAAACTAGCAATTAACCAAGAATTCACGTGGCTGGCTGAGTATTACGATATGCGGCTGGGCGAAGACCTAGGAAATGGGGAAGTAGCTGCGACGATGCCTGTGGGATCAGTGGACTGGCTGATTCGTTTTGCCTTGGGTCAAGCTGATAGGTTGCGAGTAGTTGCTCCTCAATCCGTGGTTAAGCTCATTGCGGAGCGAGGAAATGCCGCTTTGAGCGGCTATACTCAATAGCCAGTTACTTGCCCGTTAACTGCGCCCGCCCGCTGGAAGATTTTCCGGCAGTACCGCTGCTCGGCATGCTGGCGCACTAGTTGAAAGAGGTTTCTCCATGAGCCTAGGACCTATGGAAATCGGCCTAATCGTTCTCGTTATCGTCTTGCTATTCGGTGCAAAGAAGCTGCCGGATCTGGCACGTTCCATGGGCCGTTCCATGCGCATCTTCAAATCTGAGGTTAATGAGATGCAGTCCGAGGATACCCAGCGTTCCCAGGCGCAGGCACAGCTGAACCAGAAGCAGCAGTCCGACGAGGAATTCTGGAATCGACCGGACATGCAGCCGGGCCAGCAGAGCAACACCAACCCTCAGCAGTAAACGCCCCCAGCCCGTCGTTGCGCGAACACCTCTGCAGCGCGTGGATACACTCTCGTAATCCGCGCAGCAGGGAAGTGTTCGCTTCTTTGCGTTTGAAAGAGCCATACTGATGTCGCCACAGTCACAACCTGTTTCTGCCCCGAAGGCAAGCAAGAACGTGAAGGGGAAGCTGCGTTTTTCGCGCAAGCAGAAGAACCCTACCGGGGAGATGACCTTGGTGGAGCACCTGCAGGAGCTTCGCCGCCGCGTCATCATCGCCGTTTTAGCGGTGGTCGTCGGCGCCATCATTGGCTTTATCTGGTACCAACGCGCACCGTTCGGTATCTCCCCGCTGGGTGAGATCCTCCGCGAGCCCTATTGTGCGCTGCCAGCAGACAAGCGCGCCTCTTTCAGTGCGGATGGCGAATGCCGTCTTTTGGCCACCAGCCCTTTTGAAATGCTCCTGCTGCGCTTGAAGGTAGGCGCTCTGGCGGGCACCGTATTGTCCTCGCCGGTGTGGCTATATCAGATTTGGGCCTTCGTAGTCCCTGGCCTCCATAAAAATGAGCGTCGCTACACCTTGAGTTTCGTCTCTGCCGCAGTGGGACTATTCGTTGCTGGCGCCGTGCTCGCGTATTTCATCCTGTCCGTTGGGCTGGAATTCCTCATGGGCATCGGTGAAGAGTACCAAACAGCAGCGCTGACAGGTGAACGCTATTTCTACTTCCTTTTGGCATTGCTGCTGATATTCGGCATCAGCTTTGAAATTCCCCTGCTTATCGTCTCGCTCAATCTTATCGGCGTGCTCGAATATGAGCATGTCAAAGACAAACGGCGGATCATTATCGTCCTCGTGATGATTTTTGCCGCCTTTGTCACCCCGGGCCAGGATCCCTTCTCAATGGTGGTCTTAGCTGGATCCCTCATTCTTCTTATTGAGATTGCATTCCAGTTCTGTCGCCTCCACGATAAGCGCATGCAACGCCAGCGCCCCGAGTGGATGGACCTCGACGATGAGGCTGCCTCACCGCTCGGCGCAGGACCAGGAGCGGTCGGCGGGCCTACACCCGTCGCGGCGCCAAGCCAGGTAAACCCTTCACCCATCCCCACGCAGCCAGTTCAACAGGCCCGGCAGCAGCCGGAGCAAACGTGGAACACTGAGTCCAAGGGCACTCCGTCACACGGCGGCGGCTTTTTCGACGATGTCCTCTAGGCACGGGTAGCCTGGGGAGTCATGACTGAAACTCATCTGGATTCCTTTTCTGCAGCCCTGCCATACCCCTTGGATGAGTTCCAGGTTAAGGGCTGCCAGGCCGTAGAGGACGGGCACGGCGTGTTGGTGTGCGCGCCGACCGGCGCCGGCAAAACCATTGTGGGCGAGTTCGCAGTATCGCTGGCATTAAGCCGAGGTACCAAGTGCTTTTATACAACTCCCATTAAGGCGTTGAGCAACCAGAAGTATCACGACTTGGTGGAAGAGCACGGTGAGGAAGCCGTCGGCTTGCTCACCGGTGATGTATCGATCAACTCCGATGCAGAGATCGTCGTTATGACCACCGAGGTGCTGCGCAATATGATCTACGCAGAATCCGCAGCACTAGATCGCCTTACCCATGTGGTCATGGATGAGATCCACTTTTTGGCCGATGCCTCGCGCGGCGCAGTGTGGGAAGAGGTAATCCTCAACCTGGCAGACCATGTCTCCATCATTGGTCTATCTGCCACAGTGTCCAATTCGGAAGAATTCGGCGATTGGCTTTCCACTGTGCGTGGCGATACCACTGTCATCGTTTCCGAACACCGCCCAGTTCCGCTCGACCAGTGGATGATGCTGGGACGTAAGATTTATCCGCTTTTCGAACCCGAATCCGGCGGACAAGTCAACACCGAGCTGGCGCGTAGAATCCAGCGTCTTGAGGCCGGCGATACCGACGACGGTCGCGCAGACTATAAGTCCGGCAAGGGTTTTCGCGCACGCGCCCGCCACAAGGGCGGCGGTCGTAGTGAATTCCGTGGAAGGGGAAGGGGACGCTCCGGTGCTTCTCGCCAGCAGGATCGCTATCGCCCCTTGGGCCGTCCGGAGGTACTGAAAGTACTCCAGTCCCAAGACATGCTGCCGGCCATTACCTTCATTTTCTCCCGCGCTGGCTGCGATGGCGCGCTCTATCAGTGTCTGCGCAGCCGCATGGTGCTTACCTCCCAAGAAGAAGCGCAGCAGATCAAAGAAATCGTCGATGCTGGTGTAGAAGGTATCCCCGAAGAAGATCTACAGGTCCTAGACTTCAAGCGATGGCGCGAAGCCCTTTCCCGGGGCTTCGCGGCGCACCATGCAGGTATGCTGCCGGCCTTCCGGCACATCGTGGAAGACCTCTTCGTACGCGGCCTCGTCCGCGCCGTCTTCGCTACCGAAACCTTGGCTCTCGGCATCAATATGCCGGCGCGCACCGTGGTGCTAGAAAAACTCATCAAATTCAATGGTGAGGCCCACGTTGATCTCACCCCCGGCCAGTACACGCAGCTAACTGGCCGCGCGGGGCGTCGCGGCATCGATACCTTGGGCAATGCAGTCGTGCAATGGGCCCCCGCCATGGATCCGCGTCAAGTAGCCGGCCTTGCTTCCACCCGCACTTACCCTCTCATTTCTACCTTCGCTCCAGGCTACAATATGGCAATCAACTTGCTGGGCATGCTTGGGTTCGAAGACTCTCTTCGGTTGTTAGAGAAGTCTTTTGCCCAGTTCCAAGCGGATGGCTCGGTGGTGGAAGAAACCCGTGAAATTGAGCGCGCGGAACATCGAGTACGCGAGCTGCGCAGCCAGCTGGATGATGCCGTGGCATCGCTCGCACCTCCTGCCAAGGATGGGGAAGATCCCGCCGAGGTACTGATGGACTACGTCCGCCTGCGCCGCGAACTCAGCGCTGAAGAAAAGCAGTCCAAAATCGATAGCGCTAACCAACGCAACCAAGAAGTAATCGCGGTTCTGGGACGCCTGCAGCTAGGCGACGTTATTGCCATGCCTGGCAAGAAGCGCCCTATTCTCGCTGCGGTTGTCACGCCCGCTAACCAGACCGCGGATCCCCGCCCGTGGATTACCACGGAATCTGGGTGGTCTGGTCGGATCGACGCCGCTGGGATCAATAACCCTCCCATTCAGGTGGGGCGCATTAAAATCCCCAAGCCGGTACGCAAGAATCCGCGGCGCAATACCCGTTATGTGCAGGATGTCTTGCACCGAGAGCACTTCGACCGCCCCAAGCGAATGAAGTCGCAGCCCCGTACTCGGCCCAATAAGCGGGTAGGGCAGTTGCGCGATCAGCTACGCGCTCATCCCGTGCACGAGTGGCCGGCTACTGATCGCGAGCAGCTGGCGGGCTTGGCACAAAAACTGGCGCGACGCGAGCGAGATCAAGATAAGCTCCAGTCCAAGGTAAATAAGGCTACAGATACTTTGGGCCGCACCTTCGAGCGCATCGTGGACCTTCTGGCAGAAATGGACTATGTCGAGTTCACCGGGGTAGGTTCCGAACGCACGCCCGTAATTACTGAGGAAGGCGAGCGTCTAGCCAAGATTCACAGCGAATCCGATCTGCTCGTGGCACAGTGCTTGAAGCGCGGGATTTGGGATGAGCTGGATCCTGCCGAGCTTGCCGGCGTTGCTTCTTTGTGCTGTTTCGAGAACCGCAAGGCTACCAGTGGGCAGCCAGAAGCAGCTACCGAGCGCATGGCCGATGCCATGAATGGCACGTGGCGCGTTTATACCGAACTCACCGCCGATGAGCAGCGCCACCGTCTGCCGCCTACCCGTGAGCCGGAGGCTGGTTTCGCCCTGGCCGTCCACCAATGGGCAGCCGGTGCCCCCTTGGGCTATTGCATGGCTGCCGCTAATGAAGCCGGCGCCGAACTTACCCCCGGTGATTTTGTCCGCTGGTGCCGGCAAGTCATTGACCTCCTGCAGCAGGTGGCGAAGACCGGCTATGACGGCGAGATTCAGCGCAATGCCCGTAGGGCTATCGATGCCGTTCAGCGCGGTGTGGTAGCCATCGGCGCCTAGAGGCCGCGGCTTGGGCGAGTAGACTCTGGGACATGACTGTTACTCAGACTTTTTCCGCTGATGTCTACGCCCAGCGCCTGCAGGCCGCCCAACAGGCCGCTAAGGACAAGGACATCGATCTGCTCCTCATCGGTACGGGTCCAGACTTTGCCTATCTCACTGGCTCCTGGGTTTCCTCGCACGAGCGCCTTACCGTTTTGGTCGTGCCGCAGCAAGGCAATGCCTGGATCGCTGCGCCTAATACCGATATCACCGATATCAAGGCGGCTCCAGTAGGAGAGCTGGATGTAGAGCTGCGGGGTTGGAACGACGGCGATAATCCCTATGAGCTAGCACTAGATGGTGCAGGCGCTGCTCTAAACAACGTGGCCTTGGGGCAGTCGCTGACTGCAGACCACGTCCTGCGTTTTCAGGATCTGATCCCACTCGCTAATTATCAGTTGGCTACCTACGCGCTGGCGGAGCTTTTTACCCGCAAGGATGAAGCTGAGATTGCTGAGCTGCGCAAGGCTGGCCAGGCCATCGATGCGGTCCACGCACAGGTGCCAAAACTCCTCCAGCCGGGCCGCACCGAGGCGGAGGTGGCTCAGGAATTGGAAGAGCTCATCTTGCAAGAGCACACCGTTATCGATTTCGTGATTGTCGGCTCGGGTCCGAACGGCGCCAACCCGCACCATAGTTTCTCGGACCGTGTGTTAGCGG
Organism: Corynebacterium sp. KPL4072; assembly: GCF_037908395.1. Taxonomy (NCBI): domain Bacteria; kingdom Bacillati; phylum Actinomycetota; class Actinomycetes; order Mycobacteriales; family Corynebacteriaceae; genus Corynebacterium; species Corynebacterium sp. KPL4072. The sequence continues at coordinate 60,392 of NZ_JBBMGE010000011.1, read as the reverse complement.
AGGGCGAGCCAGTCGTCGTCGATATCGGCGGCACTCTGCCTTCTGGTTACCACTCCGATTGCACCCGCACCTACGTGGTCGGCGGGGACGTTTCCAAGGCACCGCAGGACTTTCAGGATGCTTATGCCGTGCTTGCCGACGCCCAAGCAGCCGCCCGCGCCGCAGCTCACCCCGGTAGCACCGCCGCAGAGATCGATGCCATTACCCGCAAGGCGATCGCTGCAGCCGGCTGGGGCGACAACTTTGTCCACCGCACCGGACATGGCATTGGACTATCTACGCACGAAGAGCCGTTCATTATGGAAGGCAATGACCTCACATTGGAAGAAGGCATGGCCTTTTCCATTGAGCCGGGCATCTACGTGGAAGGCAAGTGGGGCATGCGCTTGGAGGATATCGTGGTGCTTACTAGCGATGGCTACGAGTCCCTCAACCTAGCTCCGCGTGAAGTCCGTTAAATGGCTGGCGTATTAATACTTGGCGGTCGCAGTGATATCGGCGGCGAAATAGCTCGGCGGGTGGCTCCCGGTAAGGACATTGTGCTCGCTGCTCGTGGCACCCACGGAATGGACGGTAGAGAACAGCAGTTGCGGGCGGCGGGCGCGCGCAGCGTGCACTTGCTTGATTTCGACGCCGCAGATTTTCCGTCCCATGCTGGAGTTGTCGATCGCGCGATAGAGCTAGCAGGACCTCTGGAGATTGCGGTTGTAGCCTTTGGCATCCTGGGTGACCAGGAGCGAGCGGAACGCGATGCTTCCCACGCGGTCGACATCGCCACGATTGATTACGCGGCGCAGATTTCCCTGCTCACCTTGGTTTCTGAGCGCATGCAGCGCGGCCGCATCATCGCGTTTTCCTCGATCGCAGGGTGGAGGGCCCGTCGAGCGAATTACGTCTACGGTTCTACCAAGGCTGGTCTTGACGCCTTCTGTCAAGGTTTGGCCGATAAGCTGCACGGCAGTCGGCTAGGACTCATTACCGCACGCCCCGGCTTCGTGATTGGCAGCATGACAGAAGGAATGAAACCGGCGCCGCTTTCGGTGCGTCCAGAGGATGTGGCCGAGGCCGTGGTCAGCTGCATAGACCACGATGCACGGCGCGGTAGACCGCGTTCGCGCACCATCTGGATCCCCAGAGCTCTACAGGGCCTAGCGTGGATCATGCGCCTCGTGCCGCGCCCAATCTGGCGTCACATGCCACGCTAGAGTCTGCGATCCTGCTGCTGTGCGCGAAGCAGTGGGGAGTTGATGTCGAAGATGAATCCACGCGGGGCGAGTACGCGCAGAACCACCTCGGCATCGCCCTCAGCGATATTGTGAAAGACTAATCCACCCCACGGGGTGACGGTGATGTCTACCTCCAGCTGCCCAATGAGCTGTGCAAACTCGGCTGGAATTGCGCCTTTATGAACGCCTGCGCCCAGATCAACGATGCCCGCAGGCAGATGCTCATCCAGCCAGCCAATGGGGCCGGGTTCTGCCAGGGCGGAGCTTGTGTGTTCCTCGGCCTCCGCGCGCTGGAGTGCTTCCTCATAATGACGGGCGGCGGCGTGTGGGGTAAGTGGGGCAGTAGGGGCGTCGACAAGCGGGGAGCGCCCAAGGTGCAAAGAACCATCCTTGTCGATGTTTAAACTCACACCAGCGGCACCCGCGGGCAAGCTATCCTCTTCCGCGATGACTGCAAGACCTGGCCCGCCTTCTATCGCACCCAATTCAGCCGCAATATCTTGGGCCGCCTGCTTGGCCGCTGCCGATAGGGGTGAGGCCAGCACCGGCACCGTGGCGGCATGTAGATGCAGGCCCTGGAGCCGCCGCTTAAGCGCCTCCGCATCCGTAATTCCGCGCAGCTCGATGGCAGAAAACCGGTCGATGTACACAAATCCATCCGCGCAATCACTGGCGCATTCTGCCAAAGTTACCCAATCTGGGGCGTGGGTGCTGCCGCCGGCAACGTGGATGCGGGTGCACGTGCCGTACTGAGGGTCGTCGAAAAGCGCAGGAGTAAACATGCGCACCAGTTTAACCTGCCGCAGCTGCAGCATAGTTCACGAGTGTTGCCAGCGCATTTTCAGTCTGCCTCGTTAAACTGAGGCCATGCCGTTTTTCTATTTTGCTCTCTACATGGTCGCAGAAACCCTGACTTTCTGGGCCGTATCCACATGGATCGGTGTAGGTTGGGCGCTAATCGCACTCTTTGTCACCATGTTTTTCGGAATGTCCATCGCCGGCATTGAAGTCCGGCGCTTGATGGGAAAGCAGGTCGAACGCACAGGAGACGGCACTTACGTTGTCCGCGGCGGCAATATGGGCAAGACTGCCAGCAACGTAGGTCTTACCTTGGTAGGCGGCATGTTGCTCTCCTTGCCTGGCTTCCTAACCACGATTCTCGGCGCCCTACTTATTTTCTCGCCCACCCGTGCAATCATCCGCACAGTTATGGCAGCGTCTTTGTACCGCAAGATCGAGAATATGGGTGTCAAGATCTACGAGGCAACCCCGATGGCGCAGCAGCATGACACGTATGGCGATTTTGTCTCCTTCGGCCGCGGACAAGCCGCACACAGCGGGCACCCGAGTACTCAGGACGCTGGCCCACATGAGGTCTTGGATGAGGAAGAGATTCGCCGGTGGACTGAAAACCTAGATCCGGATGACTTTGGCCCTGCCGGTGGCGAGACCAAGGGCGGCAAGAGCTAGTGTTGCCTATCCTTGCCCGCCTTTTAGTGGCGGGCCTTTCTGGTCTGCTTACTTATGCCGCCATTGAGCCCCGCGGCTGGTGGTGGGCCGCAGTAGTAGGTATGGGCTTGCTCTATGTGAGTTTGATGCCTTGGGGAACTAGACACGTCTCCGCCCGTCTGGGCGCACTACTCGCGGTAGCGCATTCACTCGTGCTCTATCTTCTCACCTTGCCCTGGATCGGTGAATTGGTGGGAAGCGGGCCGTATATTGCGTTGGCAGTATGGCTTGCGGTTTACGCCATCCTATTGGGCTTTGGCGGCGCTGCGGTGGCACGGTGGAAGTACGGTTTTATTGCTTTCCCGTTCGTCTACCTCGCGGTGGAGGTGCTGCGTTCTTCTCTACCTTTCGGTGGTTTTTCCTGGGTCAAACTGGCTTGGGGGCAAATCGACGGGCCGCTAGCCAAGCTAGCGCCGTGGGGTGGCACCTCGCTTATCACCGTCGCCACAGTACTGTGTGGCTGCGGAATCGCCGCCTTGGTGATTCAACGCGGGTGGAAGGCCAAGGCCGTCGCACTGGTGACAGTTATTCTTCCCCTTGCGACCGCGACGGTAGCGGGCTTGAGCATCAACCGCGACGACTCCATTGTCGGTGAAGCAAAGGTTGCTGCCATTCAAGGAAACGTGCCTCGCATGGGCCTAGATTTTGCTGGGCAGCGGCAAGCGGTTCTCAATAATCATGTGGCTGAAACGAAGAAGCTGGCCGCGCGCGACAAGGACATCGACCTCGTCATCTGGCCTGAAAACTCATCCGATATCAATCCTTTCCATGACGGTAGGGCAGCCGCGGCAATCAGTGGTGCCGTTGATGCGATTGATGCCCCCGTTCTGGTTGGCACCGCTACGCGCGATGACGTGGGCGCCCGCAATACAATGCAGGTCTTTGCCCCTGGCCACGCGGTAGGGGACCACCACTATAAGAAGTACCTGCAGCCTTTCGGTGAGACCATGCCGATGCGGGATTTCTTTGCCAAATTTTCTGACTACGTGGATTTTGCCGGGGACTTCAAACCCGGCGATGGTCCAGGTGTGGTTTCCATGGCGGGCGTGCCGGTAGGCGTGGCAACGTGTTACGAAGTCTCTTTCGACAACGCCTTTAGAGAATCGGTCAAAAATGGCGCACAATTACTGACTACGCCAACCAATAACGCCACCTTTGGCTACTCGGATATGACTTACCAGCAATTGGCCATGAGCCGGCTGCGTGCGATGGAAACAGACCGTGCCGTGGTGGTGGCGGCGACCTCTGGAGTATCTGCCATTGTTCACCCCGATGGCCGCGTCAGCCAGTCCACGGAAATTTTCACGCCGGCCGCTCTCGTGGAGCAATTGCCTTTGCGTAGCGGCGAGACCTTTTCCGTTAGGTATGGTTCGCCCCTGCAATGGCTCATGGTTATTATTGGAACAGTCTGCGCACTGGTAGCTTTGCGCACAAACCGCCTGCGACGCACCCCGCGCCGCTCCGGCACAGATACATACGTAGGAGCATAAACACTGTGAGCACGCTTGAAGCCTCGACCTTGGTCATCATCCCGACCTATAACGAGATCGAAAACCTCCCTCTCATTACTGGACGCGTCCGCGCGGCGGTCCCAGAGGTGCATGTCCTCATCGTGGACGATAACTCGCCCGATGGCACCGGCGACAAGGCCGATGAGTTCGCAGCGCAGGATGACCATATCCACGTTCTCCACCGCGAAGGCAAGGGTGGCCTGCTAGGCGCCTATATCGCTGGCTTTGAGTGGGGCTTGGAGCGTGATTACCAAGTACTGTGCGAGATGGATGCAGATGGCTCCCACGCGCCGGAACAGCTCCACTTGCTGCTAGAAGAGGTAGACAAGGGTGCGGACCTAGTGATCGGCTCCCGCTATATTCCGGGCGGCGAGACCGTCAACTGGCCGGCTTCTCGCGAGTACCTTTCCCGCTTGGGTAATATCTACATCTCCGTGGCGCTGGGCGCTGGCCTGTCCGATATGACCGCCGGTTATCGTGCCTTCCGCCGCGAACTCCTCGAATCCATTGATTTCGACGAGCTATCCAAGGCGGGCTATATCTTCCAGGTGGATCTGGCTTTCCGCGCGGTTAAGGCCGGCTTCGATGTCCGCGAGGTTCCTATTACCTTCACCGAGCGCGAATACGGCGAGTCCAAGCTTGATGGTTCCTTCGTGAAAGATTCCCTGCTAGAGGTAACCAAGTGGGGCGTTGCCCACCGCACGGAGCAGCTGCAGGATTTCGGCGACGCCGTATCCAAGTTGGTCAATCGTGAAGTCAAGGATGGCTCCATTCACGATCTAGGCGTGCAGGCCCGCAAGAGCGCCGGCTGGGCATCTGACTTCGCCGGGGAAATTGCTCACCTAGCAAAGCACCAGATTGCACAGTTGAAGAAGTAGCCCATGCTTCAACGCTAAAGGCCCGTACCGTTCCTTAGTAAAACTAAGGAGGTACGGGCCTTTAGCTGCCGCAGAACCTTATGAGTTCTTTTGCTGCTGTTCCTGCTGCTCCTTTAGCAGGCGGGCTGCGGAACGGCGGCGGGAGCGCAGGTGGTTAATGCGCTCTTCTAGGAGCTCGTCCAACTCCTCAATGGAGCGGCGCTCACGCAGCATATCCCAGTGGGTACGTGGCGGCTTAGCCGGCTTAGACTCAACGCCTTCACCTTCTACAAGGTGGCCTAGCTTGCCGTTTTTGCACATCCATTCCTCAGGGATTTCAGCATCATCCGCAAAAGGCACCTCATAAATCTCGCCGTCTTCGGTGCGGTACTTCACCATTTGGCGTGGTGCGAGGTCGTGGTCGCGGTCGGTTTCGTAGCTGACTGCGCCCATACGGCTGCCACGGAGTACGCGATCTGCCATGCAACATCATCCTTTTCAAAGAGATCCCTGATTGAGTGCGAAGCAAAACTTCGCCTAAGAGCTACTAATTATAACGAACACCCTCGCGTCTTTGTTCCCAGCCCGCCTAAAATGCACTAAAATGTATCGGGTGATCCGTACAGCTAGTCGTGAACGCAACGTCGGTTCCTGCCAATGGTGTGGGAAGGACATTGATCAAGGCGGTAGAGGGCGGCCACGTAAATTCTGCAGCGCCTCGTGCAAACAGCGCGCGTATGAGCAAAGAAATAATGTTAGTGGCACGGGAATTCCCGCTAACGCTGTGATCCTTACTCCGGAAAAGGCAGAAAGTTTGCGCGACGGACTTTTTGAACTACGTTGTTCCGCAGAAGATATCAATACCGCCGCGGAGGAAGGCGCTAGTGCGCAGGAGCTTGCCGGTTTGTGCGAAGAGCTTGTTGCCCTGGCCCGACGCCTAGAAGGACTTCGATAGAAGATGAAAAAGCTTTTTTATAACCGCAAGCTCGTCATCACCATCTTTGTGGTGCTCATTGTATTGCTCACCGCCGTGGCCATTGGCCCTATGGTGTATTCGCTTCTCAAGGGCGCCGGTGTAAAAACAGAGCCTATTTCCGCCGATGGAGCTAAGGCCGCGTCTACGGAACTAGATGGATCCTGGCAGGTTGCCAAGGGGCGTGCTGATAATCATACCTCGGTTGGTTTTACCTTCAATGAGATTCTACCTGCAGAAAAGACCACCACATCTGGTTCGACCACCGAGGTGACCGGTCAGGCAGAAATTTCTGATTCCACCCTCAAAACCGCGACGGTCACCGTGGATATGGATGAGTTGTCTACGGATAAAAAGGTCCGCGACCAAAACATGAAGTCCAAACTCTTTGAGACGCAACTTTTCCCGGAGTCTTCCTTTAAGCTCACCAAACCCGCTTCGCTTGCCGACGTCCCAGATGACGGCACCATTGGCACGGTAAAGCTCACCGGTGACTTGACCATCAAGGATGAGACACACGAGGTTTCCCAAGACTTTGACGTTCTCCGCGACGGGGATAACATCGTCATCGGCGGCACCGTTCCAATTAACCGCCTTGATTATGGCGTAGAAACCCCGGAAATGTTGGCAGCAAAGGTCGAGGAAAAGGGCGAGGTCAATCTTCGCATTTCCTTCAAGAAGGACTAATAAGGACGAGCCATGAACACCCGCCAAATGATCCCGTTTATGTGGCTGCGCCTTCTTATAGTCATCGGCTTTACCATTTTCGTAGTCGTTCAACACATGTGGGTCATCGTAGCGATTTCTGCCTGCTTGGCGCTTTTGACTATATGGCAGCTGTGGAGTGCTTACCGTAATCGTTAAATAAGACATCCAAAGCGAGCGGTAGTTGCCCCGAATATCGTCAATGTGACGTTATATAGTGGTGTGATTTTACATGCTCCAGTAGGGCGTATTTTTGCCGAAATCCACCCGTCCGACCACCCATCGGGAGCCACACGCCATAGATGGCTGGCGCCCGTGGCACGGCGGGGCTCAATAGTGCTTAATAGTTAAGGCGCCTGGCGTCGCAGAGGCAGACTGCATACCGGCGGCCCTCAATAGGATTAGCCAGCCAGCTTGGCGGACCAGTGGCCACTGGAGTGTGTCGCGGCAACTGCGCGACATCGCAAAGCAGAGCTTCACAGCAGAAGGCGGAGCGAAGATAATCGCCGCAATAAAAGGAGCAGGCGGGGATTCTGATAAGACCGACCAGAAGGCTCGAGGTATGCCAAGGTATAAATGAGGAACTGCCCAACAATGGATAAATGTCCGATAATGTACATTATGTCATTTTATCTGGGTGCCATTTCCCCTAGTGCGCAATCGCGCGCAATGAATTCTTCGCCGCATCTCCATTGCCCGCGATTTGTCCCCCGCTAGCATTCTGTGCCCCTTAAGGGTGCGTAAAATCGGCATTATGACGATTCAGCATGTAGTAGATAAGCCTTCCCGCGCAGCGCTCTTCTTGGTCCTTGAAATCAAGGATGGCGGCGAGCAAGCCACCCGCGATATGCTTTCGGGGTTCGCTGGACTGTTTAAGTCCGTAAACTTCCGTTATAACGACGGCGAGCTTTATACCGTAGTCGGCATTGGCGCCTCCATGTGGCCTCGTTTGACCAGCGCACCTATGCCCGAACACCTCAAGGAATTTGCTGCTATTGACGCCGCACATAAGGCACCGGCAACACCGGGCGATATTCTCTTGCACTTCCGTGCCAATAATTATGACCTGTGCCACGAAATGGCTCGCCAGGTACTCAATCAGCTGGGTGAGGCTGCAACGGTCATCGATGAGACCCAGGGGTTTAAATACCTTGACCAGCGCGACCTGCTCGGCTTTGTAGACGGCACCGCCAATCCCCTCGCCGAGGAAGCTTTGGATACCGTATTGCTTGACGACGCCGCCGATTACCCTCGTGGCTCCTATGTCACCGTACAAAAATATATCCACGACCTCGACAAGTGGAACGAGCTGAGCACCGAAGAGCAAGAAAAGGTCATTGGTCGCACCAAGGCTGACGATATCGAGCTCGACGATGGTATTAAGCCTTCCAATTCTCACGTTGCTCTCAACGACCTTGAGGAAGATATCTACCGCGAGAATATGGTCTTTGGTTCTTTTGCTGCTGGTGAGATGGGTACTTACTTCATCGGCTATGCAAAGGATCCAGAAAACGTCATGGAACGTCTGCGCAATATGTTCATCGGCAAGCCGGAGGGGAACTACGACCGCATTCTAGACTTCTCCACCGCTCTTACTGGCACCAACTTCTTTGTGCCCAGCGCGGACCTGATGAAAAACTTCGACGAGCTACCGCCCGCCTAGCGTCGTCCCCCACGGTTGCGGTGGGCCAATCCGAATTGCACCGCGTCAATCATTCCGAGCGTCATTAAGGCCTCGCGGAGGGCAAATTGGAAGGTCCACAGGCGGCGGAATACTGGGTCGAACCCAGCCGCCGCGGCCTCCCGCAGGTGCCCATCAAAAAAGGATCGTTGCTGACGCAAAGATTCTAGGTAGTGTGTCCCCACGTGTGTTTCCGATACGATGCGCAGGTTCGAGTTCTTATCGACGAGCTGGTGCAGCTCCGCGGTAAGCGGATAGTCCAGTGCAGGCCACACATATGCACGCAAGGCCTGAATCGAGGCCTTTCCGGCGTCGGTCATTGCTTCGGTCGCCACAAGGGACTGAATTCCTGCCCGGCCATTAGGGGTTAAGAACCGGTCGACTGCGCGAATATACTCTTTGCGCTCCTGTGGGCTAAGCTGTTCTATCTTTTCCACGGTGACGATTGCGTCATAGTGTCCGCGCCATTGCTTGGGATTTGGGACAACCCCGGGAATGCGTTCCACATGGATGGAATCATCTGCCCCCTCGAGCACGAGCGCCTCACGCATATGACTTATCTGATCTACGTCGCTGGTCAATACGTCTACCGTTGCGCGCCGCTTGGTTGCGCGCATGGCAGGCTGCATTCCAGCGGCTGGGTACACCAATAGGTGGGTTCCGGCGCCGGTGCGAGTGACGTCGAGAAGCCAATCAGCGGCGCGACGCTGGGCATCGCCCAAATCATCTCTGTCCACACTCGTGGGCTCGCTTAGCGTCGTGACATCCACGAAGTGGCTTTTCGGTTCCTTGCGGCCGGCCTTGGGGCTATAGCTTTCTACTGTCTCCCTAATGGTCGTCGGCACACCGCTAGAAAAGATGCCACCCACATGGCTTAAACCATCACCGGAATAGAGCCGGACCAACTCCATCGGCAACTCCCCTGGCTCCGAATTGCCGGCGCCTAGCATCTTGGCCTTGGGAAGATATCCCACCCCCAGCAACCGCCCAAGCACTTTTACCAGCTGGGAGGACGAGCTGACGGACCACTCTCCTGCCATAAAGCTTTCTGCGAACCCCAGCCATCCACTGGCGGCGATTCGTTCAAACAAGGCATCGTGTCCGACCTTGAGATCTGGTCCGCCCTCTACTTCCAAGTCGAGTTCCAATCCGGCGTCATCGCAAGCCTTGGCAAATTCAGCCTCTGCACGGCGAGCCTTTAAACCAGGCCAACGAGATGAAGGGACTGTAGCCACATTGGGCCAGGAATCTGCATCGATGGAGCTCAAATGCTCGGGGCGGATAAAACTCATAATGCCAGGTGCGCTCCTTGGTGGGCGGAGGAAGTCACTATCGGCAATTACCTTAGTCAGCTTGGCACGCACCTCGGCTTAGGCGCTCCGCACAGGCGCAATGGTTCCTGCCGCGAAAATAATAACGATGCACGGAAGTTTATCAGTCAATGAGTATGCACGTTCTGTTAGAAGTGTTTACACTGAATGGGTACAAAACATTAGCTTTCTTGAGGAAGGTCGCAATAAATCCATGACTGATACCGCTTATCGTCCCAATGGTGGCCGTCACCACGTTGTCGTGGTTGGCGCTGGCTTCGGTGGTCTCAACACCGTCCAGAAGCTAAAGAACGCCGATGTAGAAATCACTCTCATCGATAAGAAGAACCACCACCTGTTCCAGCCGATGCTGTACCAGGTAGCAACAGGCATGATTTCCGCCGGTGAGGTGGCCCCGTCCACCCGCCAGCTGCTGCGCGATCAGGATAATGTTCACTTCGTCAACGCCGAGGTTACCGATATCAACCTGGCTGACCAGACCGTCACTGCCGAGCAGGATGAGTTCTCCCGCACTTACGCATATGATTCCCTGGTGGTTGCAGCGGGCTCCGGTCAGTCCTATTTTGGCAACGACCATTTTGCAGAGTTCGCCCCAGGCATGAAGACCTTGGACGATGCCCTCGAGCTGCGCTCTCGCATCATCTCCGCGTTTGAGAAGGCTGAGCTTACCGATGACCCAGCGGAGCGCGAGCGCCTGCTTACCTTCATCATCGTTGGTGCTGGGCCAACCGGGGTCGAGCTGACCGGCCAGATTGCCGAACTAGCAAACCGCACCCTCAACGATGTCTATTCCAACTACGGGACCACCTCCGCCAAGATCTACTTGCTTGACGGCGCCCCACAGGTACTGCCGCCATTTGGCAAGCGCTTGGGCCGCAAGGCACAGCGCACCTTGGAAAAGGAAGGCGTACAGGTTCACCTCAACGCCATGGTGACCGATGTGACTGCGGATACCGTCACTTATAAGGACATGAAAACCGAGGAAGAGACCACCCTGACGGGCGCTACCAAGATCTGGTCCGCCGGTGTGGCCGCTTCCCCACTGGGCAAGATGGTGGCCGAGCAGGCTGGCGTCGAGGCAGACCGCGCTGGTCGTGTCTCCGTGAATGAGGACCTGACCGTGGGCGAGCACAATAACGTCTACATGGTCGGTGACATGATCTCCCTCAACCGCCTGCCTGGCCTCGCACAGGTTGCTATCCAGGGTGGCGCGCACGTCGCTAAGCTCATTCAGGCAAAGGTGGACGAGGAGTCTACCGCCAATGAGAAAGAAGCCTTTGATTACTTTGACAAGGGCTCCATGGCAATCGTCAAGCGCTTCAACGCCGTCGTCAAGCTGGGCAAGACCGAGTTCGGTGGCTTCGCTGGCTGGGTAGCTTGGCTGGGCCTGCACCTGACTTATGTGATTGGCCTGCGCAGTCGCCTGGCAGTGCTGGTGAACTGGGCAACCAATATTCTTTCCCGTGACCGCGGCAACCTAGAAATCACCACTCAGCAGCGCATCGCGCGCAACATCATTAACAAGAACGAGAAGTAATTACTCCTCGATCGCATCGCCGCTCTCCTGCCTCAATGCAGGGCAAGGGCGGCGATTTTCTATTTTCCTGTCGTTACTCATTGATAGCGATAGCACCACCCCAACTGGGCACTGGAGCGCCGATTTTCGCACATAGTTTCCGTGACCTTTGTTAGGCTGAGAAACGCAACATGGGGTGCCGCACACAGTGCGGCTGAGAAATACCCATCGAACCTGCACTCAGTTAGAACTAGCGAAGGGATAGTTGTGGGATATAGTTTTCTCCGCGCGCACGATGCCGTGCGCGAGTCCACACCACTTATTCAATGTTTGACCAATAAGGTCGTTTCCAACGTCACCGCCAACGCCCTCTTGGCCGTTGGCGCCAGCCCGGCGATGGTTGATACTCCGGAGGAATCCCGCGAGTTTGCACAGGTAGCCGGCGGTGTTCTCATCAACTGTGGCACGCCTAGCTCCGAACAATACGGCGGCATGCGCGAGGCCATCGCGGGTGCGAATGCCGCACAGACCCCCTGGGTGCTCGATCCGGTAGGTGCCGGCGGTCTCTCCAACCGCACCAAGTTCATGCACGAAGTGCTGCCCCTTGGCCCAGGGGCAATCCGCGGCAATGCTTCAGAAATCATTGCGCTCGCGGGTACCGGACAGGGCGGCCGCGGCGTCGAATCTACTGATGAAGTAGAAGCCGCGTTAGATTCCGCACTAGCGCTTTCCCAGAACACTGGCGCCGTAGTAGCCATTTCCGGCCCACGCGATCTTATCGTCCACGCAGGTGAAACCACGCGCGCTGCCTTCCTGCACTCCGGTCATCCGATGCTCCAAAACGTCATTGGTACTGGTTGTTCACTCGGTGCTATCTGCGCAGCATATTTGGCGGCGTGGGAGGATGCTTTCGAAGCAATCATCGCGGCCCACGCACACGTGGGAGCCGCAGGCAGCGTGGCAGCTGAAAAGCACCACGCGCCAGGCTCCTTTGCCGTTGCTTGGCTGGACGCGCTCTACGATGTCCCGACGGCGGACATCGAGGGACTAATCAAGCTCACAGACGTCGAAGGGGTTTAAATGGCAATCGACTGGTCGCTTTACCTTGTCACAGATCCAGATCTGGCAGGCGGGCGAGAAAACGTGCTTCGCATCGTGAAGGAAGCTGTACGCGGTGGGGTTAGCGTCGTCCAGCTGCGGGATAAGGAAGCTAGTGATGAGCAGATTGAACACACCGCCCGGGAACTGCTGGCCGTACTCGGCGATGTACCGCTTTTTATCAATGACCGCGTGGAGGTAGCAGCAAAGCTTGGCTGCCATCTACACATTGGTCAAGATGACATGGCCTTCCGGGAAGCCCGAAGGATGCTGTCCGATGAGCAACTTATCGGCTTGTCCATTGGCAACCACGCCGAACTTGCTGCCATTTCGGATGACGCCCGCCCGGATGTCATCGGTATTGGCCCTGTGTATTCGACGAACACGAAGAAGAACGCCCCGGCGGGGATGGGGCCAGATGCAGCAGCGGCCCTCGCCCGCGCCGCACGGGAACGCGGCATTGATTCCGTCGCCATCGGCGGCATTAAAGACCATAACGCGCACGAACTGGTGGGAAGCGACTTTGCCGGCATTTGCGTAGTCAGCGACATCATGGCGGCCGCAGACCCTGCAGCAGCAGCCGCCCGATTAAAGGAGGCTTTCCATGGCTAAGGGCAACTATCCCCGCGTACTGTCCATCGCGGGTACAGACCCCACGGGCGGAGCGGGCATCCAGGCTGACCTAAAGTCCATTGCCGCTGCGGGCGGATATGGCATGAATGTGGTAACAGCCTTGGTAGCCCAAAACACCCAGGGTGTCCGCAGCGTACATGTCCCGCCAGTAGAATTTCTGCAAGAGCAGCTAGACGCAGTCATTGACGATGTGGAGATAGACGCGGTAAAGATTGGCATGCTTGCAGACGCCGCCATTACCGCCAAGGTCGCAGATTTCCTACGTCGCCTGCCGGAGGATGTTCCCGTGGTCTTGGATCCGGTCATGGTGGCTACCAGCGGGGATAGGCTGCTGGAGCAGGAAGCCGAACAGGCCGTGCGAGATCTGTGTTCCCGGGTGGATATCATCACCCCAAACTTGAAAGAATTGGCTGTTCTCACCAACACCGAGGAGGCAGGCGACCTCAAGCAGGCCATCGCCACCGCTAAACAATGGGCGAAGGAAGCTTCTACTGCAGTTGTGGTCAAGGGCGGTCACCTCGATTCCGATATCGCAGACAATGCGGTAGTGAATCCGGATGGGTCCGTTCACCGCGTCTCCTCGAGCCGGGTGGACACGAAGAATACGCACGGCACAGGTTGCTCCCTCTCCTCTGCTCTGGCTACCCGGCTTGGAGCCGGCGATAGCCACACCGCAGCGCTTAAGTGGTCCACCCACTGGCTGCACGAAGCCATTGTGCACGCGGATGCGCTCCAGGTGGGCAAAGGGCACGGTCCCGTGGACCACCTGCACCGCTCGCAGCGCCTCATGCGGGCGGCCTCTACCCTGCCACAGCCCTACCTTTCCGGCAGCTTGAAGGAACCAGAAAAAGTCGAGCAGCCCCGCGTTCCTGCGGCCGGACCACACACGCAACGTCTGTGGGACCTGGCGGGAAATCACTGGGAGGCTATCAAGGCTCTGCCCTTTATTCGGGCATTGGGAACGGGCGCTTTGGATAAAGAAGCCTTTGGGTTCTATCTCGACCAAGATGCCCAGTACCTCAACGCCTACTCCAAGGCCTTGGCTCGCCTAGCCAGCCTAGCCCCTGCAGCGGCACAGCAACTGCACTGGGCCGAAGGAGCGCATGATTGCTTGGCGGTTGAGGCCGAGCTGCACCGCGGCTGGCTCCAAGAGGGCATCACTACCGCAGCTTCTAGGGTTACTAGCGCCTATACGGACTTCCTTATCCGTTCAACTCATACGGATGACTACGTGGTAGGCGCTGCGGCAGTATTGCCCTGCTACTGGCTTTATGCAGAGGTAGGCCTACACCTCGCAGATTTCGATTCCCCAGAACATCCCTATCACTCCTGGCTTTCCATGTACGGCGGTGAAGACTTCCTCAACGGAGTCCGCGCCAGCCTCGACATTGTCGAGCAGGCTCTCAGCGGGGCGGATGAGCGCACTCGTACACGGGCCGAGCGCGCCTACATCACAGCGAGCCACCATGAGGTAGATTTCTTCGACCAAGCCGATAGGCGCTTTTAGGCCAGAAGGTCCGACCCCGGACGCGAAAGGACGGCGACGAGGAAGGTGGAATGCTCCGAGAATAGCTTCATGTCCCACGAGGAGAAGGTGAAGTCGACTCGGTAGCCCACCTTCTGCGCCATATCAAGAAAGTCGGAGAACTCCCAGCCCCGGCCCTCGCCGAAGCCGGTGACCAGGCGACCACCTGGTTTGAGAGAATTAAAGATATTGCGCAAAGCGGGCTCGCGGCCTTCTTTTGCTAGAAAGCCCATCACATTGCCGGCAGACACGGCGATATCAAAGGGGCCTTCCGGCACCTCTTCCTCGCACAGGTCTCCAACGAACCAGTGGCCATCCGGAAAGTCGTGCTCTGCGTGCTCAATAAGAATGGGATCTACGTCGACTCCCACGACGCTGTGGCCGCGGCGAAGCAATTCGCCACCGACTCGGCCAGTGCCACAGCCGGCGTCGAGGATGGTGGAGTTGCGCTCGACCATGGCATCAATAAGCCGGGCCTCGCCATTGATGTCCTTGCCTTGTGCGGCAAGCAGCTTCCATTTGCGGGCAAAATTATGGGAGTGCTCGGGATTAGCTTCGGTTACTTCTTTCCACGTGGGCATAGATTCGATTATATTACCCGCCTTCGGTGTAAGATTTACCCGCTGCATAAAATCGCCGTCGAATTTTTGCGAACTTGTCCGCACTACCGCGCAAAGGAGGCTGAAACGATGCCATCCGTACCTTCACCCTTTAGGGGCCGCAAGAAACCCGAGCCTCTAAGTAAGCCCACCTCCCTGCCGGTACCGCCGGAACGCGCGATTGAACACTGCCGCGTTTTTGTTGATGGCGAGTCGCTTCCCGGTGAATACTCCACCAGCTCTGCTTTGGAAGCTATCGAAGAATATGGCCGTGGTTTTATCTGGGTGGGCCTGCACGAGCCCTATGAGTCTCAGATGACCAAGGTAGCCTCACAGTTTGGCATCCACGAACTCATCGTGGAAGACGCAGTTATGGCTCACCAGCGTCCCAAACTCGAACGCTACGATGACCAGCTCTTCGTCGTCGCCCGCTCCGTGAACTATCGCGACCATGATGAAGTAACGGATAAGCGCCAGATCATTTCTACCGGTGAGATCCAGATGATCATGGGTTCCAACTTCATCATTACCGTGCGCCACGGGGCAAAGCTTCCCAACTTGGCCTACACGGTGGAAGATGAGCAGGATCTGGTGGAGCTTGGCCCAGTGGCTATGGCCTGGAAGATCCTGGATATGATGGTGGACCGTTACTCGGAGATCTCTCGTCTCATCAGCATTGAGGTCGATGAGCTGGAAGAAGAAATCTTTACCCCTAACCTCAAGTTTGATGTGGACCGCATTTACATGTTCAAGCGTGAGGTGCTGGAGATGAAGCATGCCATCGACCCACTTTCGGTGGCACTGAAATCCATGGTTTCTGACCACAAGGATCTGATTTCTAAGCAATTGCGCTCGTATCTGCGCGACGTCAACGACCACGAGCTCGTAGTCAAAGACCAGGTCTCCAGCTTCGATGAGCGCCTTACCTCGCTTATCGATGCCTCGGTGGCCAAGGTAACCATGCAGCAAAACTCAGATATGCGCACCATTTCTGCGGTCGTTGGCATGTGGGCTGCGCCCACCCTGGTGGCCGGTATCTACGGTATGAACTTCGACATCATGCCGGAACTGCATTGGGCTTTGGGCTACCCCATGGCGATTATTATTATGATTTTGGTCGTTGTGGGCCTGTGGGCTTGGTTCCGAAAGAACCACTGGCTCTAAAGACTGCGGTACGCTCGTATTCTATGAGCGATATCACTGTCTATGGTGCCACCGGGCTTGTCGGGCAATTGGTGGCGCGCTACCTTGCCTCGATTAACGCGCCCTCTGTGACTCTGGCCGGCCGGAACCGACCGGTGCTAGCCGCGCTGCGCGATGAACTCAATCAGCACTGGGACATCGCCATCGCCGCCGCCGATGATGCCGACGCTGTGGAGCACATGGTGGAACATACCAAGGTACTAATCACCGTGATCGGACCCTACAGCCTTTATGGGGATAACGTCGTTGCCGCCTGCGCGCGCCATGGCGTAGATTATGTTGACCTGTGCGGTGAGGTTCCCTTTATTCGCCGCAGCATCGATTCCCACCATGCCGTGGCCGAATCTACAGGTGCGCGCATCGTTCATTCCTGCGGCTTCGATTCCGTCCCCTCGGATATTGGCATGCTCAATCTCTACCAGGCGGCAGGAAAGCCGTTTGCACGGGTGCAGATGGTCGTCGACAAGCTCAAAGGCGGAATCTCACCGGGCACCATCGAGTCTTCCCTGCAGGTCTCGCATGCCGCGCACGCGGATAAAGATGTGGCCCGCAACCTGCACAATCCTTACTCACTAGACCCGGATCCCAAGGCCGGGCCACGCTTAGACGGCCTCCAAAATGACTTCGAAATCAAAGAAGTCGACGGCGTGGGCTGGGTGGGTCCATTTTTCATGTCCATGTTTAATACCCGCGTGGTGCGCCGCTCCAACGCTCTGCTTGGGCGGGCGTGGGGCAAGCGCTTGTTTTATAAGGAAGCGTGGTTTGCAGGGACTGGGCTAGCCGGTCGTGCACGGGCCTATGGACTGGCACTCGCCACCAAGCTGCTTTTTGATGGCACCCAATCACGCTTGCGCCCCGTGGTGGAAAAGGTCCTGCCCACGCCTGGGCTTGAAGGCGCGCATTTCCAAGTCAGCCACCACGGCGTGACTGAGGACGGCGAGCGCTGGCATGCAACCGTCTCAGCACAAGGCGACCCTGGCTACGAGGTTACCGCCATGATGCTGAGCCAGGCTGCACTCTGCCTTCTCGAATCGCGCGCCGACTCTGACCGCACAGGAGGCGTGCTTACCCCGGCCACCGGACTAGCTGAGCCGTATTTGGAACGGCTATCCTCCCACGGGATGTCCTTTACTGCCGAGCGGGTGAGCTAACGCAAAATCATGGTGCGCAAAGTGGTGCGGGCAATGAGCTCCCCGCCTTGGCGCATCTCAACGCTCCACAGGTGGGTGCGCCCACCAAGCTGCACTGGTGTGGCCACAGCCTCCAGTTCCCCCTGTCCCGTAGAGCGGATAAAGTCACTGGAATTATTCACTCCTACTGCGGGGGCGTCGGCAGCCACCACGCTCGCGATGGAGGCCACGGTTTCTGCAATGGAGCAGTACAGCCCGCCATTGGCCACTCCCCAGGGCTGATGATGCTCGGGCTTAACCTGCAGTTTCGCACGCGCCTCGCGCGGGCCTATATGGGTAAATTGCAGCCCTATCAATTCCGCAAGGCCGCCATTGAGGGCATTAAGTGACGCCAATTCTTCTGCAGTGAGTACCCGCGTATGAGCGAGGTGAAGCAAGTCATTGAGTTTCTGCGTATCCGACATAGTCCACCAGCCTAGCCATTGATGACAGCACCGCATCCCAGTGACGTAGGATAGGCAGCATGACTGATAAGAATGAACTTGCTCAAATTGGCGTCGTGGGATTGGCGGTCATGGGATCTAATTTGGCCCGTAACTTTGCCCGCAACGGCAATACCGTAGCGGTCTACAACCGCAGCCCTGAAAAGACCCATGCGCTCATTGAGGCTCACGGTGAGGAAGGCAATTTCGTGCCTTCGGAGACCATCGAGGACTTCGTGGCTTCTTTGGAGCGCCCACGCAAGGCAATCATCATGGTTAAGGCTGGCAAGGCCACCGATGCGGTCATCGATCAGCTGGCTGAGGCCATGGATGAGGGCGATGTCATTATTGATGGCGGTAACGCGCTGTTCACGGACACCATTCGCCGCGAGAAGGACGTAGCCGCCCGCGGCAAGCACTTTGTGGGTGCTGGCATCTCTGGCGGCGAGGAGGGTGCGCTCAATGGTCCGGCTATCATGCCTGGTGGCCCGAAGGAATCCTGGGAGACTCTTGGCCCGATTCTTGAGTCCATCGCCGCTAATGTTGATGGCACTCCATGCGTTACCCACATTGGTCCAGATGGCGCCGGCCACTTTGTAAAGATGGTCCACAATGGTATCGAATACGCCGATATGCAGGTCATCGGCGAGGCTTATCAGCTACTGCGTTACGGTGCAGGCATGGCGCCGGCCGAGATCGCAGAGGTATTCCGCGAATGGAACTCCGGCGACCTTGACTCCTATCTCATTGAAATTACCGCCGAGGTTTTGGCCCAAAAGGATCCGGAGACTGGTGCCCCGCTTGTCGACGTCATCGTAGACGCCGCCGGCCAAAAGGGCACCGGCCGCTGGACTGCCATCAATGGCTTGGAGCTCGGTGTTCCCATTACCGGCATCGCCGAATCGGTCTTCGCCCGCGCGCTTTCCTCCTCCACCGCGCAGCGCAGCGCTGCCCAAGAAGGCCAGCTGCCTGCTGGCACTATCAAGGAGCTGGACGTGGACAAAGCCGAGTTTATTGAAGACGTGCGCCGCGCCCTTTATGCAGCCAAGCTCATTGCTTACTCCCAAGGCTTCGATGAGATCAAGGCTGGATCCGAGGAATTCGGATGGGATGTGGACCCTCGCGACCTAGCTACTATCTGGCGTGGCGGCTGCATCATCCGGGCCAAGTTCCTGGATCGCATCCGCGCAGCCTACGACAATAATGCAGACCTTCCTGCCCTCATCCTCGATCCTTACTTCAAGGGTGAGCTGGAAGACCTCATCGATCCGTGGCGCCGAGTAGTTGTCGCTGCCACTCAGCTGGGCCTACCGGCCCCAGTCTTTGCCTCTTCCCTCTCCTATTACGACAGCCTGCGTGCCGAGCGCCTTCCCGCCGCCCTGATTCAAGGCCAGCGCGATTTCTTCGGCGCACACACCTTCAAGCGCACCGATAAGCCAGGTACCTTCCACATCGAGTGGTCTGGCAACCGCAGCTTGACCCAAACCGACTAGATTCGTATTGCTTTGATGGGGCCCTTCGGGGCCCTTTCCCATATTTAGCAGGCGCTTCCACACGAATGCGGCGATCCGCCTTATTGCCGATAGTATGGGTAAACAATGACTACCTTTGCCGATCTCGGCTTACCCCAGCGCCTAGTGCACGTATTGCGTGACCAAGGCATCACCGAACCATTTCCCATCCAAAGCGCCGCGATTCCCGACGTCCTCGCAGGCAAAGATGTACTCGGCCGCGGCCCTACCGGTTCCGGAAAGACCTTTACCTTCGGTTTACCCATGCTCGCCCGCCTTGCCGGAACGGGTGCTTCCAAGCCCGCTCATCCCCGTGCGCTCATTCTTGCGCCAACCCGGGAGTTGGCCACCCAGATTTACCAGCGTCTTGATGAACCTGCGGCAACGCTTGGCTTGAGAGTTCTCGCCGTGGTGGGTGGGGTAAATATCAATCACCATATCCGCTCGCTGGCACGCCCCGTCGATGTTCTCGTCGCCACCCCTGGCCGCGCCCAAGATCTCATAAACCAGGGAAAGCTGCATTTGGATGCGGTCTGCATCACCACCCTTGATGAGGCCGACCAAATGGCCGATATGGGCTTTCTACCCCAGGTACGCAAACTCCTGCGGTTGACCCCAGCAACAGGTCAGCGATTGCTGTTTTCGGCGACCCTCGACGGGGACGTCAATAAGCTGGTGGAGCAATTCCTCCACGATCCTATTGTCCACTCCACCGCTCCGGTTCAAGCTGCTGTGGACTCCATGTCCCATCATCTCTTTTTCGTCGGTGACCGTCCGGCGCGGAATGAAGTAGCCTTGCGAATTGCTGCTCGCCAGGGCAAAACCATCATGTTCATGCGTACGAAACACGGGGTGGATAGGCAAGTCAAAAAGCTGCGCCGTGCTGGCATCAATGCTTATCCGCTACATGGAGATAAGGGGCAAGGCGCGCGCACCCGCGCCATCGAAGGCTTTAGCGATGGCAGCGTACCCGTGCTGGTTGCCACAGATATTGCCGCGCGCGGTATCGATGTTGCGGATGTTTCCCTCGTCGTTCATATCGATCCACCCGCAGAACGCAAGGCATATCTCCATCGCGCGGGGCGCACGGCACGTGGCGGCGCGGCGGGGACCGTCGTTACTTTGGTCATGGATGAACAACGCGAGGAAATATCCGCGCTTATTAACAAAGCAGGGGTCACGGCTACTGAGCACGATATTTCTAGCCGCGATAATCCTGCAGGTGCACCTGTGCTCAAGGAGGTAACGGGTGCTCGCAAACCGAATGGTCCCGCCCTTCCCCCGCCCGGGCAGGCCACCCCCCAGAATCAAGCGAAGCCCGCAAAGAAAAAATCCCCATCTCAACGCCGCCGCCCAGGTAGTAGAAACACCCGTCGCCGCGGCCGCTAAGACAAGGAGGAATGCCCTCGTGCACACTTTGAGCCCGGATGATTGGCAAGCTCAGCTGCAACAACACGAAAAGCAAGCCACCGACCGCTTAGAGCGTTTTCGCCACCCTGGCAGCTATCACCCTGTCTTCGACTTTCTCTTTGAGTACTACCCCGTCCGGCCTTCCCACTTGAAGCGTTGGCACCCGGGTGTAGGAATAGCGCTAGAAGGCACTCCCCCACACGCCGAATGGCGCGACTACCACGCCACCCCAGACGGCGTAACCGTCGATGTGGCTGGCTTTCTACAACGCCGCGGTAGCTCGGTTCGTTATATCTCGAATCTGCTTCGTCGCTCTGCAAGCAACCCCGCCCACTTTGACTGCTTTGGCCTGCACGAATGGGCGATGGTTTACCACACAGACACCCCGCGCCATTCGCTTCCTTTGCGCCTAGGTGCAGAAGGCACAAACCGCGTTGTGGATGAACACTCAATTAAGTGTTCCCACTACGATGCCTTCCGTTTCTTCACCCCACCAGCTCGTCCGCTTAACCTCACCGTGCTGCACCGCGAAGACCAGCCCGCAAATGACCAAGCGGGCTGCGTACACGTCACGATGGATCTTTATAAATGGGCGTGGAAGCTGGGCCCTTTGGTTCCCGGCAAGCTATTCCTTGACTGCCTAGATTTGGCGATTGAAGCACGCATCCTAGACATGGAAGCCTCTCCTTATGACTGCCGTGATTGGGGTCTCGGTGTAGTGCCCATCGAAACCCCTGAAGGCAAAGCCGAATATGTCTCTCGGCAGCGTTCCCTGGCGCAGAAGGCCGAACCGCTGCGAGCCAGGCTTGTCGCTGTGATAGATCAGGCACTCGCCCCGCTACAATAAGCCACTAACAACGGCAGTTTGCTTGGGAGGAACACACCACATGGCACGGCATTCAAATGGGAAAAATACCTTCGCGGTAGCGGGATGGGTTATTACAGTGGCTGTCATCGCGCTTCTGGCCATCATCGCCTTGGTGGCCTTCCTCTTGCGAGGTATGGACAACGCCGATGAGAACGATGCCGCTGCTCCCGCAGCTGTTGAAAGCAGCAGCGAGGCTACAACGGAGATGACCACGAAAGCGACCTCCAGTGTCCCCACTTCCGCCGCGCCTACCAGTTCTTCCTCTCCACGGAGTTCCGCCCCAGCTCCTAGTTCCGCAGCACAACCCAAGCCCGACCTAACGATGGCTGCAAATACCCTACTTCTTTTGGATACTTCCTCCTCAATGGCTCCCATCTACGGTCCTGTCTCCCAGGCCTTGGGCACCACCGCGTCTGACCTAGCTGCTGACGGCGGGGCTGTGTCCTTGTGGAATTATTCTTCACCCATCTCTGAGACGGCAACGGTTGGCTACCGCCAGAACTTGGGCTTTGGTGATGGCAATGCCGTATCCGGCACGCTCGGAGGCTTTGGTACCGGCGGTGTTCCACAAACGCGCAGCGCTGTTGTAGCGGCTGTAGCTAACGCTGCCGACCAAGCTGCAGGTAGCGGCGACAAGGCGCGGGTGCTCGTGGTGACTACAGGTACCGAGCAAGACATGGATGATGCTCAATTTACGGCTGCACTTAAGGACGCTGCTTCGAAGGACGTTTCCCTCAGTGTCGTGCACGTAGGTGAAGGCAACGTGGATGCGGCTCTAAAGTCCGCAGCCGATAGTTTCACCACCGTTGACTCAGCGGAGGAAGCCAAGCTTACTGGCGCTATAACTAAGGCCGCAGGCGTTTAATATCCAACCGCCCTTTCCTTCGGCACCGGACAATTATGTTCGGTGCCTTTACTTCTATCTCCATAAAGGTACCGACAGCTAGGCACAGGTGGCACTTCAATAATCGAGCCCGTGTTAAAAACCGGATCGGAGCGCCTTGGGCTAGGGCCCGGCGACGCGCAGAGATACAAGGTTCCGAGGGGTCACTTAACGTAGGCTGCTTGTTGTTTAGAGATCAAAAATCCACCCTATTTCCCCGTGAGCCGGGAAATAGGGTGGATTCTTATGTTCGAAGCCTAGGAGCTCTTGCGCTTGCGACGGGCAGCAAGCTCGTCGAGCCCGACGACGTTGTCCTCGGCGAAGTCTTCGATGCGTTCCGAAGGGAAAGAAGAAATGGTGCCGGACAGTTCCTTCAAAATACCAGGAACTGCAATACCAAAGACGCCCTGGCCACCGGCAAGCAAGTCGATTACCTCATCGTTAGAACGACACTCATACACGGTGGTGCCATCTGATACGAGAGTGAGCTCTGCCAAATCATTGACACCACGATCCCGCAGAGACTCAACGGCCAAACGGATATTTTGCAGGGAAATGCCGGTATCTAGCAGGCGCTTAACAATCTTGAGTACCAATACATCCTTGAAGGAATACAGGCGCTGGGAACCAGAACCACGTGCCGTTCGAATGGACGGATTGACCAAGTTGGTGCGTGCCCAATAGTCCAGCTGGCGATAAGTAATGCCGGCAACCTGGCAGGCAATAGGCACGCGGTAGCCCACTTCCTCATCAGGTCCGACATCAAAAAGTGATTCCTGCACGTAGGTGGATTCGGACTGGGAGTCCTCGATAATGCTCACGTAATTACTCCAATGGGGTTTGTTGGAAGTTCTAAAGATCAATTAAAAGCCAAGCGCATGCACCCGTCAAGCGCTGCCGGCTCAACTTTCAAGTACAACTTTAGACTTCTAAAACCACATTGTCACCATTAGTCACACGCGTGTCATTAACTTTTTTCTTCATCATCCCCCGAAAGGAAATCCTTTTCTTCCATTCCCAAAGATCTCATCATGGCCTCGAAATCCGCATCTGCCTGCGCATTCCCTGATGCCGATGTGGAAGACTCCGCGCTTTCGCTGCCAGTTTCCGAGTCATCTTGAGAAGGGGTAGAAATCTCCAAGTCGAAATATTCTTTCAGATCCG
Organism: Corynebacterium sp. KPL4072; assembly: GCF_037908395.1. Classification (NCBI taxonomy): domain Bacteria; kingdom Bacillati; phylum Actinomycetota; class Actinomycetes; order Mycobacteriales; family Corynebacteriaceae; genus Corynebacterium; species Corynebacterium sp. KPL4072. The sequence goes on along the minus strand of NZ_JBBMGE010000011.1, from coordinate 36,577 downwards.
CATCACTGGCATAAACGGATACCTGCGCGAGGAGCTCCGCCTCGGCAGAAATGGAGACATTGAAAAATTCGGATACAGCTAGCGCATCGCTAACCCGAGCATCATAAGCCTCGCCGTTCGCAGCCTTAATGTCTACCATGAACGTTCCCTGGTGGTAGTTGGCAACGTCTATGGATTCCACCCCGCCTGTTGCCTCAAGGATCTCGCAGATCAGGTCGTGCGAGTTGGGCCGGTTTGGCTGGTGCCCATCTAAAGCGGCGGCCAATTGCATGCCCTCAATGGGAGAAATCCACACGGGGATCAAGCGGTTTTCCTCTGGCCAGCGCAACAATGCGCAGACATCATCTTCAGGACCGACTTGGTGGATTCCGTGGAACTCTAGGGTTACATCACTCATGACTACCACTCTCCCACAAAGATGGAAATGACGGTGTATTAAGATTGGTATTCGTCACGTAGGTCTGATTTCACCAGTGTCGCATGCAAAGACACCACGAGCGCGGTCATCTGCTGGGAGATTTCTTCCGCCTTCTGGTGTGCAGTATCAGAGTTTGAGTGTGCCACTGGAGCTGCGGCCTGGGAAATCAGGTCAGCCTGCCGGCGCGCGTTATTGCGCAGGGACTTAAGCTCACGGGCACCGAAACCAAAAGCCTTGAGGGCCACGGCGGCTGAGACAATAGCCACGTCATCGGTATTGAAAAACCCAGCAGCATCTGGGCGAATGAGTCCGTACTTCACTAAGGATGCGACGTCATCTTCACTGGACCCCGCCTGCGTGGCTACCTCTACATCAGTCAAGCGCGTGACGACAGGGGCCTTAAACTGCTGCGGGGACAGGAGGGTTTCGGCATGGCCCGCAGAAACAATGGCGGTGACCTGACCGGAATCCATGGCCTCTAGCTGCTCACGGATAACCTTTAGCGGCGTATAGTTATCGCGCTGAGTAGTAAGAATATAACGCAGCCGGTCCACATCTTCTTGAGTGAAGCGGCGGTAGCCCGAGGCCGTGCGCTGCGGGCTAATAAGCCCCTCTGATTCAAGGAAGCGAATCTTGGACACCGTGACGTCTGGGAATTGCTGATTCAGCGTCTCCAAAACCACGCCAATGGACATAGTCTTAGCCTTTTTAGCTTTGGGGCTGGTACGGCGTACTGCTGCTGCCGAAGAATCTGCTGCGCTCACTGTGTCTATCTCTTAGGGGTCCTGAAAAAGTTCTTATCGTGCCATACGTAGACTACACCGCCCTTCCTAGAAAGGAAGCGCGGCCGGTCTACGAAAGAGTTAGCTCTGGTTAGCGATGAAAACCAGACGGAACTTACCGATTTGGATTTCATCTCCCACCTCGAGCACTTGGGAGTTGCGTGGCTCGCGGTTCACGTAGGTTCCGTTGAGGGATCCGACGTCAACTACCTCAAACTTGTCATCGTCATTCTTGCGGAATTCCGCGTGACGGCGGGATACCGTAACGTCATCGAGGAAGATGTCCGCCTCGGGATGGCGGCCAGCGGTGGTAGTCGCCTGGTCCAACAAGAAGCGGGCACCCGCATTCGGGCCGCGCTTGACCACCAAGAGTGCCTGGCCCTCTGCCAGGTTATCGGTACCGGCAACGGCAGTCTCGTTGCCATTCGCGCCGTTTTCCATCTCCTTGAGCAGGTCTGCGCGGAATACAGATGTGGTCTCTACCTGTGGTTCCGGGGTTCCGGTGTTCTCGCTCATTGTTACCTCCGGGGATTAGTTACGAGTTACTTATGACAATACTAGCGACTTATTTGGGTCCGCGACCCTTTGGTGGAGATTTATTTCACCGGAAAATGTTTCCGATACCGCTCAGCACGGAATTTCCCTTGCCCGCAAGGGGGTTATCGGAAACCATGTAGGTCCACGTAGCACTCGGGCGGGCTAGGCCGGCGTCATCAAGGTGCGCCCCGGCGGCGTCGATAAGCACTGTGTGGAAGGTTTCCACCGACTTTTCGACGGCCCGCTGGGCCAAGTCCTTAAACTCCCTTACCGCAATGCGGTGGTATTCATCGATCGGCGTCTCGCGGGCGATAGCGCGCAAGTGAATGGACTCACGGACATCGTCCATGAGCTCCAGATGGTCGGCCCATGCAAGGTCCAAGTGATAGAGCATGATTTCGCGTGCGGCCTTAACGCGAGCTTCCTCGGGAACCTCCGCAAGCTCTGCTGCGCGCTCTGGGGCGCGTTGGGAAAGCTCCTGCCAGGCTTGATCGGTATCCAAAAGCTTGGCTCGGCGTTCATCGATGATGATGCGTTGATCAGCTAAAAGCTGATTGTACTTCCACGTCTGGGCATGGATCTCGAGCAATTGCCCCTCGGTCACGCGCTGGCAGTGCGCTACAAAATCACTGACCCGTTTGGACTCGATACGTCCGTCCTCCGCCGGTTGGGCGCGGACAGTTTCGCCGTCGCCGCCTTGCTGAACCACGTCATCTTCCAAGGAGACAAAGAAAAGGGAAAGCCCCGGATCTCCTTGCCGGCCCGCACGGCCGCGCAGCTGGTTGTCCAAGCGGGCGGTGCGGTGCCGCGAGGTACCGATGACCGCAAGGCCGCCACGTTCCGCTACTGCGTCATGGTCGGCCTCACTAGCGCCGCCCAACTTGATATCAGTACCACGACCGGCCATCTGGGTAGAAACGGTAACGCGCCCGATATCTCCGGCCTCGGCGACTATCCGCGCCTCTTGCTCATCATTTTTGGCGTTGAGGACATTAACCTCAATGCCCCGCTTGCCCAGTGCATCTGCCAGATCCTCCGATTCGGCGACATCCTGCGTGCCCACCAGGATGGGTTGTCCCGTGGCGTGGATGGCGGCGATTTCTTCCACGATAGCGGCAGATTTATCCTCGACCGTCGCAAAGATACGGTCTTGTTCATCAAACCGCTGCAGCGGCTTATTGCGGTCAATAACAGAGACGTGCAGACCGTAGAACTGGCGCAGCTGATCGGTTGCCTCCACCGCGGTGCCCGTCATCCCGCACACCAGTGGGTAGCGCCGCATAAGTTCTTGCAAGGTGATGGTATCGAGAATGCGCCCACCTTCAGAGACTTCCAGGCCTTCCTTGGCCTCTACCGCCGCTTGCAGGCCATCGGGCCAGCGCTGCAGGTCGGCAACGCGGCCCCGCGAGGCATCGATAAGCTGCAGCTTGCCGTCAACCACAATGTAGTGAATGTCTCGGATAAGCAGCGCTTTGGCATGCAGGGCAAGGTTAACCTTCACCAAAATGGTGCCGATATTTTCCTCGGAATAGAGCGAATCAATGCCCAATTCTTGCTCCACACGGCGCGCACCATCTTCGGTCAATTGAACGGTGCGGCCGTCCTCAGAGATGATGTAGTCCAGCTTTTCGCGCAGGTGGGAAACCACATTGGTGATATGTCCGGTGGGTGCTTCGCCCGGTCGGTTTCCGGCAAGTACCAGCGGCACAAGGGCCTCATCTACCAAGACGGAGTCGGCTTCGTCCACCAAGGCAACATCCCCGGCGGCCTGCACGGTGTGGGAACGGTCAGTGATCTGGTTATCGCGCAGCAGGTCGAAGCCTAGCTCGTTCACGGGCGCATAGATAATATCCTGTGCGTAGGCAACGCGGCGCTCGTCCGGAGTCATGCCCTCTGTTACCGAGGCAACGCTCAGGCCAAAGAACTCCACTACGGGGCGCATCCATTCGGCGTCGCGAGCAGCAAGATAGTTATTGACGGTAACTACATGGACGCGCTTTCCGGTCAGTGCAAAGCCGGTGGCAGCCATGGCACCCACCAGTGTCTTGCCTTCACCGGTGGCCATCTGGATGACGTCTCCGGTGAGTAGGCGCAGGACCGCTTGTGATTGCACGTTAAAGGGGTTCATGCCCAGGGTGCGTTCGCAGGCCACTGCCAGGGCCGCGAGGAACTGCGCCTTGTCCACTATCTCACCGGACTGAACGGCATCGCGCGCGGCCTGGGCCACAGCTGCGTCATCGTGCTGGCTCAATGTCCGGGCAGCTTCGTCTGCCGAACCCACGATGGCCTTGGATTTCTTATTATTACGCTCGCTTTGCGAGCCCATTGCCTTCCAGAACCAATCAAACGCGCCCATGACTCATCCTCCTTAAATGGATTGCTCCTATCGACTGTAGTCAACCTCGTATGGCTTGCGGGAAAGAGGCCCGTTATTCTAGTTCTCATGCAATCCGTCAATGTAAAGCTGCCTTCGAGCCGGGGTACTGAGATGGCTGGAACCATCGACTTCCCGGATTCTCCCCCGATCGCCTACGCCATCTTTGCCCATTGCTTCGCCGGCTCCCGCCATACCCCTGGTGCCGCCCGCACCGCGAAGCAGCTCACCGAGTTCGGCATCGCCACGCTGCGCTTTGATTTTCCCGGCCTGGGCCAGTCCGCCGGTAAATTCGGCGATACTACCTTTAGCCAAAACGTCGATGACATCCACGCCGCAGCCGCGTGGCTGACGGAACACTATTCTGCACCCCAATTGCTGATGGGCCACTCGCTGGGCGGAGCCGCCGCTTTGAAGGCAGCTACGACCATGAAGTCCCTCAAAGCGGTAGCTACCCTCGGCGCCCCGTTTGATCCAGCCCACTCCGTGCTTCACTACGCGGATAAGATTGGCGAGGTCGACGCCAATGGTGAAGTAGAAGTCGTCCTCGGCGGCCGCGGGCTCATCATCTCCCGCAAGTTCTTGGAGGACTTGGCAGATACCAACCCCGAGGAATATCTGCCTAAGCTACGCAAGCCTTTGATGGTGTTGCACTCTCCCATCGACCAAACCGTGGGTATCGATAATGCGCAGAATATCTTCCTCCTCACGCGCTACCCCAAGTCCTTGGTCTCCCTCGACAAGGCCGACCACCTGCTCACCAAGCAAGGTACGGCCGCTCGTGCAGCGGACCTCATCGGGGCATGGGCCGAGCAATTTATCGTTCCCGATTACACGCCGGAAGAAGTAGGTACCGACGCCGCTGTTGCGCAGCCGGCTACCGGCACCAAATTCGGCGTGGTCGTGCGCCACAATGACCATAGCCTTAGCGCCGACCGCACTAAAAAGAACGGCGGCAAGGGCAAGGGCTTTACCGCCGAGGGCCTTCTTATGTCTGCCCTCGCCGCGGCGTCGACCCAAGCAATCAAGGAGGCCGGCAAAAAGCTCGCGCTTGACGACGTCCATGTGAGCATCATCCAAACCGGCCCTGCCAGCTTCGAGCGCCGTATCGAACTCGCCGGTAACCTCTCAGCGGAAGAGGTATCAATTTTGCACTCTGCCGCGAAGGATACTGATGTCGAGCGCATGCTAGGCAACGTCACCATCGTGGACGCACACTAATGCCTGCTTATGACTCCTCGCGCCGCTGTCCTTGTGGCACCGGCCTTTCCTACGGCGAGTGCTGCGGCAAGTACCATGCCGGTAGCAATGCGCCCACCGCAGAAGCGCTCATGCGCTCCCGGTTTAGCGCTTTTGTTACCGGCGACGAGGAGTACTTGCTGCGCACGTGGGATCCTGTCACTCGACCTGAGGCCCTCGACTTGGCAGACTCCCCCATTAGGTTCTACCGCCTCGATATCCTAGATACCCAAGGCGGCGGCCTTATGGATAGTTCCGGCGTAGTGGAATTTGAGGCGTTTTATAAGGGAGCAGCTGTCGGTTCGCAGCGCGAACGTTCCTCGTTCCGCCGCTTCGACGGTACGTGGGTGTATTCCACCGGCGAGCTTTAACGCAGGTTACACCCCAAATTTCACAGTAGAATCCTACTGATGTAATCTAGATGAGTCGCACAGTGCGACGGCGGGCTATGGCGCAGTTTGGTAGCGCACTACACTGGGGGTGTAGGGGTCGCAGGTTCAAATCCTGTTAGCCCGACAAAAAGCAGCCAGCACCTACACGGTGCTGGTTTTTCTTATACTGCAAGCAAAATCGCGATTCCCAGCGCAATGAGCACCACGGGAAAGAGCACACTCTCCCACTTCTCCAGCGCTTCGGCGATTCCTGGCCGGGTTGCCACAAACCGCGCCGCCCAAACAAGTGGGGCTACAAGCGCAAGAAAGACGGCACAATAAACTGCTACTTCGGCCGGCGTAGAGGTAGTAAAAACGGGCACGTATACGCCGATATTGTCCCCTCCATTGGCAAAAGTGACTCCGGCGACCGCCAGCGTGCTCAGCTTTTTGCCGGAAATATCCTCATCGTCATCCTCACCTCGGAATGCTTGCCACGCCGCCCACAGGCCCAATAACAACGGGATGAGGCCAAAGTAGCGAATGAGATCGGTCGGTATAACGGCGTTGAAGCCCAATCCGACAACGGAAGAGGCCACCAGTATGCCGAGGAAACCGAGATACTGGCCCGTCAAAATTGCGGCAGTTGTACCCTTGTGCCCAGCACCACGGGCAAAGAAGAGGGACAACACTACAATGTCATCGATATTGGTGGCCACAAATAGCCCAGCGGCCGCTGCGAGAGTAGTAAGCACTCACCCAGCCTATCGCACCATGACACTTGTCATGAAAATTTCATGACAGATCCTATTCACTATTCTGGCTGGCCCCGGATACTTTTCAGGTATGAGCACGACAGACCTAAGGGCTAAACACACACCAGCCATAAAAGTTTCCGGAGTGAGTAAAACTTTCACCACGAGGGGCTCAGAGCCAGTCCGTGCGCTGAGCGAGGTTTCATTTAGTATCTCCCAAGGCGAGATCGTAGGGCTCCTAGGCACCAATGGTGCAGGTAAAACCACCCTCTTTGACCTCATCCTAGGGCTCACCACCCCCACCGCAGGCAACATTGCCGTGCTTGGCCGCACCCCACGGGCCGCCGTCCAAGGCTCAGAAATCGGTGCCGTACTGCAAACCGGCGGCCTCCTACCCGAGCTCACAGTCCTTGACACCCTGCAGATGATGTCCGCCACCTTTCCACATCCACTGCCAGTCGGGGATATAGCCGCACAAGCCGACCTCACACGGATCCTTCACCGAAAGGTGGGCAAATGTTCTGGTGGCGAACAACAGCGTGTACGCTTCGCCCTCGCGCTTTTAGGCAATCCCCACGTTCTCTTGCTCGATGAGCCTACTGCAGGAATGGATGCTAATGCTCGCCACGAATTCTGGACCACCATGCGCCGCCAGGCAGAGATGGGACGAACTATTGTCTTTGCCACCCACTATCTGGAGGAGGCGGACAATTTTGCGCAAAGGATTATTCTCCTTCATGAAGGCAAACTACGTGCGGATGCAAGCGCCCAGGATTTTCGCGAGCAGTCGGCCCAGCGCATTGTCGAGGCGAAGTTCGCAGGGCCAGTCCCCTCTACAGACGAGCTACCGATTTCTGCCGAGATTTCCCAGTCTGGCGACTACGCCCGCATGGTAACCAGTGACTCTGATGCGCTTGCAAGATACCTCCTTAACCACACCTCGGCGCGCGACATCACAATTCGGAACCGCTCCTTAGAGGACGCATTTTTAGCGATGACTGCGCCCCAACCTTAACCAGCCACTTCCAGTAAACCTTTACACAAGGAATCTCCCATGACGATTAAACCTGCAACCACCACTGCACGAACCCTGCGGTTTGCTGCCCATAACCTGCTGCGCCTGCGTCGAAACTTCACCCCGATATTTTTCAGCACCATTTTGCCGGTGTTTTTCTATCTCCTCTTCGGCGCCATGATGGACTTTGGCGATACCCCCTTTAAAGGAGGTAATTATGCTGCCTTAGAAATGATCAGCATGGCACTCTACGGCGGCGTCGCTGGTTCCGTTGCAGCCGCTGGCTCCGCCGTCACCGATGCCAAGACTGGGTGGGCACGCCAACTAGCGCTTACTCCATTACGCTCACGCCAGCTGCTATGGGCAAACCTCATATCCATAGGCTTTCAAGCCCTGCTACCCATTACGGCAGTATATTTGACTGGCGCCGCTACACATGCGGAAATGCAGCCACACCAGTGGATCTTAAGCTTCATTTCCTGCCTCCTAGTTTCCATTCCCTTGGGCTTTTATGGCTTGGTGTGGGCAATGGCGTTGCCCACCGACAACTCCGTCGCAATCGCCTCGACGTCTGTTGTTCTTTTTCTTTTCGCGGCGAATGTGTTCACACCGCTGACCAAGCCGCTAATGGAGTGGGGCCGCTTCACTCCCCTTTTCGGTCCAGCTGTACTAGCCCAGTGGCCTCTGGCAGAAGGAAGCCAGTTTCTCAACGGGGATGAAGGCACGATTACGCACCCGTTGTGGATGGCGTGGCTAAACTTCACGGTATGGACGACAATCTTCCTGACCGCGTGTCTCCTGCTACGCTCCCGCGACAAAGCTCGGCGCTGATGTCATCTCTCCGAGAGCCATTCCGCGGTTTCAGCCTCAAAAGTGCGCTTTTTGCCAGTGTGTGGTTAGTCTTCCTCATTCCCGGACTGGGGAGCACTTTTGCCGCGCCGGGGATGACCCTTACTAATCAAACCGGGGCCCTTTCGTGCGCTCTAGTGTTCGGTCTTGTCTATTTCTTCGCTTTCGGCGCTGGAGGCTACTACCCCCGCGGATGGCGGGTAGAGCAGCGAATCGGGCTGTATTGGTTTGCACTTGCAGCCATCGCGGTATTGTCGACTGTCTTCTTCGGGAGCATTGCCGTCATTTTTGCGCCGTACTTGGCGGCATTGCTCGGCTTTAACCTTCCTTTGCGCCACAGCTTAGCGTTCACCCTTCTTACAGGGGCTGTGGTGGCTGCTGCCACTTGGTACCTTACGCCCAAAAATATCGGCTGGGTCCTCATCGTCCTTTTCGCTTGGCCAATATTTTTAGTGCTGCTCGGCACCTTTTCCCAGCGTCAAGATAGTCGCGCAGAGCTAGAACGCCGATTGGAGCTGGCACGCCAGCGCGAGGATATTGCTACCGATGTTCACGATCTCTTGGGGCACTCTCTTACCGTGATTAATCTTAAGTCCGAGCTGGCGCGCCGGCTAATAGATACGGATCCACAGCGGGCAAGTCAGGAACTGCAAGAGGTAAGTGAGCTTTCTCGCCGAGGTCTGGCGGAAGTCCGCTCCACAGTGACTCGGATGCGCATGCCCACCTTTGAAGGCGAAATCCACGCCGCCCGGAGGGCGCTCGAAACCGCGGGTATTACGCCCTATTTGCCTTCGGCTACTAAGGCCTCTGGCCTTTATGACGCCGAATTTTCCTGGGCTCTGCGCGAATTGACCACCAACGTGGTCCGGCACTCCGGTGCCACCCACTGCTGGGTCCAAGTGACAGACCACCAACTGCAGGTAGCAGACGACGGCTGCGGATTCGGTGCAGAAGAAAGCCTGTTCCGTCCCCAAGGAGGGCTTAGTGGTCTGCGCAAACGCGTGACAAAAGCTGGCGGGCAGCTGCTTTTTACGCGCCGCAATGACTGCACGCTCGCCTTGGTTACTATGGACGGAGACAACGACTTTCTTCCTCTTAGCACCGACGGAGGTGTAGGCGATGCCTGAAACCATTCGAGTTCTCATTGCTGAGGACCAATCATTGGTGCGAGGCGCGCTAGTTGCTCTCTTGGAAACAGAGCCAGACATTAGCGTTGTGGCACAGTGTGCAACGGGTGCGGAGGTTGCGGGGCTCGTCGCCAAGCATAGCGTCGATGTTGCTCTGCTGGATATTGAAATGCCCGGCAAGAACGGGCTAGATGCCGCCGCTGAACTGCAAGGCACGGGCTGCCGCAGCCTCATAGTCACTACCTTCGGCCGCGGTGGCTACGTGAAACGGGCGCTGGAGACCGGAGTTTCCGGGTTCGTAGTCAAAGATACCCCGCCAGAAAAACTAGCCGAAGACATTCGGCGGGTGCACTCCGGTCTCAAGGTCATTGACCCAGCACTCGCCCAAGAGACCATTTTCATTCAGGAAAATCCACTGAACACACGCGAACAGGAAGTCGCAAAATTTGTCTTGAAAGGTAGCGGAACTCACCAGATCGCCCGCAAGGTGCACCTGAGCAATGGCACGGTACGCAATATTGTATCTTCGCTCATCGCTAAAACCGCGGCTGAAAATCGCTTTGAGGCAGCGACCATTGCGCAAGCACAAGGTTGGCTTTAATAAAACGCGGCCCCGGTGCTGAAATCCCCCTGTTGCTTGTATATGCCTAATCGGGCCTTTTTAGCTCGAGCACATTAACCATGCCCTGAAGGATTATATCCATCACCTTAGAAGCCAGGTTGAAGTAGAAATTAGCCGAGTGATAGCGCAAGGCCCCTACGGTACTTAGCTGCGAGAGGCCGTGGATGGAAGCCCACAAAGCTGCAATCTGGGTAAAAAGAATCCACGGCGAACGTGGTCCATTAGACTCAGAAATGGCATCTCGCACCAAATTCATGATGAAGGTAAATGCCTTGCCCATATCAAATGGTTGCTCAGTTTCGCCGGTCTCGTCGAAAGAAACGGGGACGATTGAGCGGCTAGAGACCTCAATGAGGGCAACAAACCCAATGGGATCCTCAAGCGCATATTCCAAGTACCCAAAGCCGGTTGCCTTGATATAAGCAAGTCCGTGGGAGCCTTCAGGCAGAACCTGGTTTTGGCGCATGATTGCCAGCGTATTAGCTTCATCCAAGGATTCTTCCAAAGCACGCAACAGGTGAGAATCGCCGTTAAAGAGATGCTCGGCATCTGGCAGATCTACGCCCGCCCGTGCAGCTGCTGAGCCCAGATGCAGATTAGGAAGCCCATTGTAGACGATTTCTTCCGCCGCACCTCGGAAAATGGCTGCGCGCTTTTCCTCCGCCGTGCACTTTGGCATGTCCTTTGCAGCAGTAGTAAACGGGACCGGCGGTTCCCCAGAAAGCGCCTCTGGTTCGAAGGGGGCTATCTGCCCGTCGCGCAAGCAAATTTCCAAGCCGGAAAACAACGTCTCAAGACAAGCATTAAAGGTCTGCTTCTTCGCCGTCGGCGAAAGGTGTCGCATAATTCCAAACGTGGCCAAGTGGGTAATTCCCTGCAGCTCACACAAGAAAGAGAGCGACTGGATAACTACCAGCCGGTGCTTAAACTCGCCCCGTGCGGCAACTGCCGCATCCCGCATGTGCTCGAGTACCCAGCGGAAGATGGGAGGAAATGCGTCGAAGCTTTCCGCCTGCTCAATGCCGTCTTCAAAGTTGGGAAAGCTCGTCGCCGTCTGACAGTTATTATAAGCAGCGAAATAGGTCGGGTTTTCAATAGCTAAGTTAAAGTAAACCTTGGCTACTTCACGAAGTTTCTCAATAGCCGCAGCATCATCCGGCAACCTATCTAGTGCCTTAAACGCTGCCACACGGATTCTTTCATCCAGGAATCGGCTGGTTTGAATATATAGGTCGTGGTCGTCTTCAAAAAAGGACTTAGCTTCATCGACTGGCACATCGATTTGCTCCGCGACAGCACAAACCTGTAAAGCGTCGCGCCCACCCTTGGCCAGGATACGAGCACTCTGCTCCAGCAAGCGCTGCTTAGCGGAGCCCGCGTGGGAGACGGAGCCTTCAAGATTGTTCACACAAATAATCCTAGCGATTTCCTGCAAAAATTCAGCCCGGTTCGCCCATTTTATAGCTCAATTCACCCACAAAAAGGTGACATCACTGGGATAGACCTATTGCAGATCACTGCGTTCAAGCCCGATACAATTTTGGCCCCCACCCTGACGGGTTGGGGGCCAAAATAAAAACTAACTGTTCACCCGTCTAGCAGGCGAACGCTATTTACTCGTTGCCGAGCTTGCCATCAGCAGCGTCGCGAGCCTTGTCGATCTGGTCTGCCTTGTCCTCGCCCAGCTTGCCCTTAGCTGCGTCAGCAGCCTTGTCCAAGCCCTTATCGGTGAACTCTTCGCCCTTGTCGGAGTTCAGTGCATCCTTGGCCTTATCGAAGATACCCATGTGGTTATCCTTTCTTCTAGTTCTAGCTTTGTCTAATTATTGCCGTGTCCGGCAACACATCCCAACGTACCGATACTTCTAGCTCCATGCCACCAAATCGAGCGATTGAGTCACTAGACCAAATATTCTTTTCCGCTAAACCAAAAGCAATTCCGCTCTGTAACGGAGTTCTTCTCAGAATGACAAATGGAGGCCCCACAGCCTGACGACCATGTCAGGCCACTGGCTTAGCCGCACTCCAAAGCCCCATGCTATTAGGCAGCGGCAGCATTTTGGCTAATACCAAATGCCCAGATTCATGCGAATGCTAGCGTTAGACGATATTGACGTTTCCTCCCCTGACAAAGGCTTTGCACCATGGCTACTGCTAACCCACCGCGCCCATCACACCCGGATACGGGCGGGGAATTTTTTGGCTTAGTTTGGCCAGGCAAAGACGCAGCCCGAGAAGCCGCACATACGCCCTTGGCGCGGAATTTCCCGCTCGATTCTGCTCTTAGTACACCGGGTGACTCCCTCAATAGGATTTTTGCCGCAGATAACCTTCCAGTCTTAAAAGAGCTAGCCGCCCGCCGGGAAGTCTTCGACGTCATATATATCGATCCCCCTTATAACACGGGCAAAGACTTCGTCTACCGCGATAACTATCGTTTACGTCGCCAGATGCGTTCAGGTAGCTATGCGGAATGGCACTCGGAATGGCTGTCGATGATGCTCCCCCGGTTAATTTTGGCTCGTGAAGTACTGTCCCCTGAGGGGTTCATCTTCGTCTCCATTGGCGAAGACGAGGTAGCCAATACCCGCAAGGTTCTCGATGAGGTTTTTGGCGAGGGATGCTTTGCCGGCCAATTGATTTGGAAGAAGGCCGGTACTGGCAAAAATGATGCAAAATACGCCGTGGTAGAGCACGAATACATCCTGTGTTATGCCCGAACTCCAGACAACCCCGGTTTCAATATCGATATCCAAGGTCATACCTCCACTAAATATAACCATGAGGATGACAAGGGAAAATACTCCTTGGTACGCCTAGATTCTAAAACCCTTGGTTACCTTCCTTCTCTAGATTTTCCTATTTCAGGGCCCGATGGAAAGGAGTATTGGCCAGACCAACCGGTGGGAAAGAAAAAGGTCGCTCGCTGGCGATGGAGCCTCGACAAGGTGGAACAGTTCTACGATGAGCTGGTTTTCCGTCGAGGGTTTGTCTACACCAAGAACTACCAGAAGGTAGGAGCACGCCCACGTTCGATCCTGGACGGCGAGCGCTTTGGAGTGACCCGCACCGGCCGACGCGATGCGGAGGAAGCAATGGGTATAGAGGGCATCTTCGATTTTCCAAAGCCGGTACGCCTGATTAAACACCTTCTGTCCATTGGTGGTGGCAAGGATGCTCGCGTCTTAGACTTTTTTGCTGGGTCCGGCACCACAGCGCAGGCGGTTATAGAGCTCAACGCCGAAGATGGGGGGTCCAGGACTTTCCATCTAGCGCAAATTCCGGAGCCTACCTCCCCGCGTAGCACGGCTCACCGCGCTGGTTTTTCTACCGTTGCAGATATTTGCATGGAAAGGGTGCGCAAGGTTCCAGGTGCTACCTTTCAGGTCTTTAAGCAGTTCTAGGTTTGTGCGGTACCGGATGGACGACCAGGAATTCCGAAGAAATCTAAGACGCGATCGGTAGCGAAGAACCTACCTACCTCGTTGTGCGCGTCCGCCGTGCCTCCAGGCCACACGTGCGAACCCCCGGCGATACGGATATGTTCGAGCGGTGCGGTACAACCACTCCACCTCATATCGAGCGCATTATTGACCAAGCGGGTGGTATCGACCTTGGTCGAACAACCATTGCGTTTGCGGTCTTGTTCCAGCACGGACTCCACGGAGTAGTACTTGGTCTTGTGGCGAGTGCCTCCGTAATAGCCCACCACAGGGTCTACGGTGCCGTGCATATCCAGCCGCCCGACGGGAGAGTGCGCACAGTTTTTCAGAATGTCTTCATAATAGGCAGCGGAAACGGTGGCAACGGATTTGAAGGTATCGGGCATCTGGCAGGCCAGATAGGCAGCGAATCCGCCGCCATTAGACATACCGGTGGCAAAAATTCGACCATCATCGACATGGTAAGTAGCGCGGACCGCATCAATTATTTCCCGCACAAACTTCTTATCTTCCGTTGTCGAGGTCTTGGCATATGGAGCGGGGCTCCACGCCTTTTTCTTGCCTTCTGGGAAAATCATGATGGCATCTGCAGCATCAAGACGAGAATAACCACGGAGGTTTTCGGCAGACTGACCCCACCCGTGAAAGGCGAGGACGATAGGCCATTTTTTATCCCCAGAATAGTCTTTGGGCACACTGAGGATAAAGGAACGCCCGGAAGGCAGGTTGATCGTCCTAAAAGAGCCCGGCTCAGGGCCGTTCAAGGGTGCGGAGGTAGGGATTCCTAGGTTAACGGTGTTGGTGGTCTCTGCCGCGTGCGGGGACTCTGTTGATTCGCTAGAACACGAAGTGCCAGCAGCGGCAAGGAAACACACAGTTACCGCACCGAGCACGGCCCGAAGTGACCTCGCGTTCATCCTTGTCTTCCCTTCTGCCATGCGTCCCATAAGTGCTTATAACGGCCACCATAATCTAGCAGGTCGTGGTGACTTCCCTGTTCAACCACGCGGCCATTATCCATCACGATGATTCTATCCGCCCGTGCTGCTTGGTCGAGCCGATGCGCCACGACCAACGCCGAACGCCCACGGGTGACTTCGATGGCGGCCTTTTCGAGGGCTTCGGCTCCCACCGAACCCGCCTCCGCAGTGGCCTCATCCATAATGACGATTTTCGGGTCCAAAAGCAATATTCGTGCTAGCGCGAGTTGTTGGGACGCCACAGGATCTAATTGGACTCCCTGTGAGCCGATAACCGTATCTAGGCCCTCGTCTAGTTGCGCAAACCAGCGTGCGCCCACCCGGTCGAGTGCTTGAAGCATCTGTGCGTCGCTTGCCTGAGGGGCAGCCAAAGAAAGATCCTCGCGGAGGGTGCCTGAAAAAACGTGTACCTCTTGGGAGATCATGGCTAATCGCGCCACGCGCTCAGCGTCCGAAAGAAGTGCTACCTCTACCCCGTCGACCAAGACCTTTCCTTCCTCAGGAACCCGCAAGCCAGCCAAAAGTGCGGCCACGGTAGTCTTACCCGCGCCGGAGGCTCCGACTAAAGCCACCGTATGCCCGGCAGGAATATTGAGGCTGATGTCTCGTACAGCCCAGCCACCGTTGCCGTAGCTAAAACTCACATTTCGCATTTCGGCTTCTCCGTATGGGGCTGGAGCGCCGTAATCCGGCACCGCCCGCGGCGGGTCAACGACGACCCCGACTATGCGAGACAGCGAGGCGTAGCCGGATTGTACGGTGTCGATTACCCGCATCAATCCCATGAGTGGGCCCCGCAAACGGATGAGCAGAAGCATGGCTGAGGTTACGGCGCCAACCGTGAGTGCTCCCGTTTGCACCGCCCAAAAACTCACCCCAAGACCACAGCACAGCATGGTGAGCTCGATGCCAGTCATCCACAGCTGTAGAACCATCATGGTTTTACGTGCTGCGTAGCCATCCTTTACCACTTGCGCGGAGGCACGTTCGATGCCGGCATGCATCTGCCCTTCCAGTCCAAAGGCGCGCACGGTCTTTCGCCCTCGTATCGCCTCAAGAAGCCTGCGCGCGCGCTCAGCCATGGCCGCACGCTCGTCGGCATAGCGGCCAGGGGCTCGGTGCAGGTACCTGCAAGCGGCGACTACATATAGCGGCGTAACTGCAACTATTACCAGTATGTATTGCCAATTGAGGCTAAGCAGCGCCACCCCGGTGGTGGTGATGGCAAAAGCAGATTTGGCCAACACTGGTGCGGTCTCGGTGACCGCTGCCGAGAGCTCTGCTACATCATCGGTAGAGCGAGAGACCAAATCCCCGGTGCCCGCTTCCTCCACACGATGTGTGGGCAAGCGCAAAGCGGTAGACAGCATGTCTTCACGCAAAGCCGAAATCACCCGCTCTATAAGGCGGGAGAGAAGAAAGAACCCCGCTGCGGAGAGCACTGCGGAGACGACGGCTACCACTATCAACGAAAGGCCAATAGTAGAAATTGCGCTTTTGGTGATGACGGCATCAACAATCTTTCCCAGCAGGATCGGGATCGCTACATTGGCGCTTGCGCCCGCGGTGAGTAAGGCAAGGGCCACGGCAGCCTGCAGCCGCGAACCGGGGACGTCGGAAAGTTGCCGGCTAATTTCTTCGCGCACCTGGCGCCAAGAAGCCGTAGGAAACCGCATCATAGCCTCGATCCCATAGCAGTCCATGCCGGCGAAGCGGTATAAACGAGTGTTGGCTTTATACCGCGGTGGTGTGCTACCCGCTGCGCAATGACTTGCTCAGTCACCGAGTCCACGGCGGTAGTGGGATCGGCTAAAACAAGGACCGCAGGGTCCGCCGCAATTGCTCGTGCTAGCGCCACGCGCTGCTGTTGTCCCCCGGAAAGATTCCGGCCGCCCTCCCCCACCTCGCGATCTAAACCACCCGGGATATCTTCCCCCGCGGCCGTGTAAAGCGCCCGTTTGGCAACCGCGCTATCGGAAGAAATATTCTCCTGCACGGTTCCCTCAAAAAGCAGCGTATCGTGCGGAGCAACAAGGAAACGCTCCCGCGGCAGAAAAACTAGATCACCTGGGACAGGCTCGGCCACCACGCTCACTCCAGGGGCGAGGGCCGGAAGCTGCGGTTTCTTGCCTTCCACGCTGGGAGCAGCAAGGACGGCTGTAATGCGGGCAGCACTTGCCTGCGCGGCTGCCCAGCGCGAGGCAATATTTCGTCCCAACATCGTCATCGGCGTGATGACGAACTGCGTCAGACCAATAACCGTAATAAGCTCACCCACACTGATAGTGGAATGCATTGCCAGCGCACCTGCCCCAAGGCCCACCGCAATGACATACACCGAGCCCAAAATCTCCGTAGCAGCATTGAGGCGCGCTTGGGAGGCATTGGCGTCTACCGTTCGCTCATAGGCAGTGTCAGAGGCCTGGGCATAGCGCATACTCACCGTTGCTACCGCACCCAAGCCTTTGAGTATCCGAAGGCCGTGCACCAGATCGGTGGCCATTGCACTGGCTTTGGCCAACGCCGCCTGGCGGATTCCTGAGCGGGCGCGCAGTGGCTGTGCCGCGCGCACCGAGCCCGACACCACGAGCGGGCCGCCACACAAAATGGCAATGCCCAAGGGTAGATTGATGCGGCTGGTCATGATAGCCACATACACAATGGCGCTAATCTCTGCGACGGGGAATACCGTCATCATCACCGCATTCTGCACCCGCCTAGCGTCCGTGGAGGCAATAGCCAGCAACTCGCCGGCGCTGCGGGGCTTGCCCGCCATTCCACGCGGGTCTTGAATCCTATCCGTGATGGCCATGCGGACATCGTGGCCAATTACCAACATGGCTCGGGCATTCAGCCCGCGCCCGTACCAGGCGGCTAGGGCATTAAGACCGAATGCGGCTACTAATACCGCTAGCCATAGCCCCAGCCGGTGGATGGATCCCTGCTCCACGGCTTCATCGATGGCATGGCCCACTATCACTGGGGTGGTGGCGTTAAGCAGAAAGGACACAACCATGCATAGCGCTGCCGGCACAGTAAGAGCAGGGCGGGAAAAGACCGTCTTCAGCAGCCACCTGGGATCTGATGCTGCGGGAAGTGTCCTCATAGGCAGCCATTCTAATTCGCGGTAGGTTAGATGAGCTATGTCGACTCGCCGCCCAGATCCCCGTCACTTTCCTAGCTACCGCAAGGCCTCCACGAAGCAAGGCCCCGGTTTCCGCACTGCCGCGCAACGCACCGCCTCCGCCCAAGCCTTCCGCCGCGGCGCTAGCACGTACCACGATGTACGCCCTGGCTATCCGGACGAAGTCACTGCCCTTATCGCCCCTGCCCACACCGTAGCTGATATAGGTGCAGGTACCGGAAAGCTCACTGAGTCCCTTCCCAATGAGCGGGTTATAGCCTTGGAGCCTTCCGCCGATATGGCGAGAGTTCTCGCTTCCCGTCTACACCTGCCGGTCCTGCGTGCTACGGCCGAAAACACCGCGCTTGCCGACGCCTCCTTAGACGCAGCCTGCCTCGCCCAAACCTGGCACTGGGTTGATGTGGCAGCCGCCTGCGCAGAGCTTGACCGCGTCCTCGCGCCGGGCGGAAAAATCCTCTTGGTCTGGAATACGCTCGATGTCAATGCCGAACCATGGGTTTTGCGGCTTTCTCGCATTATGCACTCTGGCGATGTACATAAACCGGGTTTCTACCCGGACTATACGGCGCCGTGGTCTTTAGAGCGAGAACTCCGCCTGACCTGGGAGCACGAACTTACCCCGGAACAACTTCACCAGCTAATGCATACCCGGTCTTACTGGCTACGCAACGGCGAAGCCATCCATGAGCGCATGACCCACAACCTGGACTGGTACCTCTACGAGCACTTGGGATATACGCCCGGACAAAAACTGCACATCCCGTACCGCACGGATGCCTTCGTGCTGGTACGGGAGTCGGATTAAAGCAGGATCTGCGCTAGGAGCGAGCCCACGACGCAGGAAGTAAATACCGAGATGGCGCCGGGAATCAGGAAGGAGTGGTTGATGACGAACTTGCCAATGTGCGTCGTTCCCGTGCGGTCAAAGCCGATGCAGGCAAGGTCCGAGGGGTAGGTGGGCAAGATGAAGTAGCCGTAGGCCGCGCCGTAGAAACCGACGATGATGGCTGGGTCGATGCCCAGCTGCAGGCCAATCGGAGCAATTGCAACCAAGGCCGCGGCCTGCGAGTTCACCAGCTTAGACACGATGACCAGCACCACGGCGTAGGCCCATGGGGCGGCCTCCACTACGGAGCCCAGGTTGTATTCCAAAGCGTCGATATGGGCTTCGAAGAAGGTATCCGCCATCCAGGCCACACCGAACACGGAGAATACTGCGGTCATGCCGGCTTTAAACACCGGGGTGGAAGCGATCTTTTTTGGGTCTGCCTTGCAGCTGAGCAAGATAATTGCGCCGGCTACCAGCATGACCATTTGGATAACCAGGTTCATAGACAGCGGGCTTAGCTCGCCATCATCTCCCGGAACAAGCGGGCGAAGGAATTCAAAGGCGCCGAGGGCGACAACGCTGGCGATAGCGACGAGGAAGATAACTACCGCACGCTTTGCTTCCGGCGAAAATTCCTCATCCATAAGCGACCCAGTGGATTGGTTGATGCTTTCGGCAAACTCCGGATCCTTCATTCGCTCCTGGAATGCCGGATCCTCGTCCAAGTCCTTGCCGCGGCGCAGCGACCACAGTGCGGCAAGAATGACGCCAGAAAGTGACGCTGGAAGAGCCACCATCAGGATCTGCGGGATGGAATAGGCGTGGTCGATAGCGCCGGCATTTTCCGCGATGATAGACGCCAAGGACACGGTGGCCACAGACACTGGAGAGGCCGTAATACCCATCTGCGCCGACGTCGAGGCGACAGCCATCGGGCGTTCTGGGCGGATGCCCTTTTTCAGCGCAATGTCCTCAATAATCGGAAACATCGTGTACACCACGTGGCCCGTACCGCATAGGACCGTCAAGAACCAGGTAGTAAGCGGCGCGAGGATGGTGATGCGCTCTGGGTGGGCGCGAAGGAACTTTTCGGCAAATTGCATCATCACTTCCAACCCGCGGGCCTGTTGCAAGGTAGCCGCGCAACCAATGACTGCGATGATGGTCAGCATCACTGACACCGGAGGCTCGCCCGGGGCGAGGCCGAAAACAAAGACCATGAGCATCAGACCGATGCCGGAGATTAGTCCCAGCCCGATGCCACCATAGCGAGTGCCCAAGAGCAGGGCGCTAAGGATGATGATGATCTGGAGCACGATGGCCAGAATTGAATCTGGCGCGATTACGCTGGCTAACATACAAAGCCTTCCATCACGAGAGGATCTATAACTGGTTATATCCTATCGATCCCCACATGAACGGACATAAACGGACAGGCGAGCTAATTCTCACACCGTTTTCAGTGCAAAAATCGCTCGCCTGAATGCTATAATCCCAGCGTAACGGGCATACTGCTAGCGCTTCTTGCCGCGCCTCTCCCGCACTCGCACTGCGATGCGGATGGGCGTTCCATGAAAGCCAAAACGCTCACGGAACTTGCGCTCGAGGTAGCGGCGATAGGCCGCATCCAAAAATCCTGTCGTGAACAAGACAATCGTCGGCGGCTGCGTGGATGCCTGCGTGGCGAACAAAACGCGCGGCAGGCGGTTATTTTTCATCGGCGGAGGATTAGCTGCGATGGCCTCACGCAACCAGTTATTCAACTGCCCCGTAGACACGCGCTGGTCCCAGCTTTCCAGCGCCTCGATCATGGCAGGTTCCAGCTTCTGCAGGGCGCGGCCCGTTTCGGCGGAAATATTCACACGCGTAACCCACGGTAGGTGGCTCAGCTGCTGATCGATCTCGCGGTCTAGGTAGTAGCGGCGGTCCTCATCCATGAGGTCCCACTTATTGAATGCGATAACGAGGGCTTTGCCTGCCTCTAGCACCATATTAAGCACGCGCTGATCCTGCTCAGAAATCTCCTCAGAGGCGTCGATAAGCATAATGCAGACCTCGGCAGCATCGATAACGCCGCGCGTACGCAAGGAGGCATAGTACTCATGTCCCTGCGCGTTTTTGACCTTCTTGCGCAGGCCGGCAGTATCAATGAACTTCCACAGCTGCTCATCCAGCTGTACCAAAGAGTCCACCGGATCCACGGTGGTGCCCGCGACATTATCCACCACGGAGCGCTCTTCACTGGTCAGCTTATTGAGCAGGGAGGATTTACCCACATTAGGCTTGCCCACCAAAGCGACGCGGCGCGGACCAGAAGTAATCGCGGTCTGCCGCGGCTCTTCCGGAAATACCCGCAAAATCTCATCGAGCACATCCGCGCCGCCGCGGCCGTGCTGAGCAGATACC
Organism: Corynebacterium sp. KPL4072; assembly: GCF_037908395.1. NCBI lineage: Bacteria > Bacillati > Actinomycetota > Actinomycetes > Mycobacteriales > Corynebacteriaceae > Corynebacterium > Corynebacterium sp. KPL4072. Next base: position 15,685 of record NZ_JBBMGE010000011.1, on the reverse strand, counting down.
GGCCACGGATCGCCCAAGCCCAGCGCATAAAACTCGGCCATATCCGCATACTGATTATCGGAATCAAACTTATTCGATACCAGAATCACCGGCACGGGGGATTTTTGCAGGCGGCGGGCCATGACCTCATCCGTCGCAGTAATTCCCACCTTGGTGTCTACCACCATGACGATGACGTCAGCAGTTTCCATCGCCACCTCTGCCTGGCGAGCGATTGCGCCATGGATGCCCTTGACGTTCGGATCCCAACCGCCGGTATCTTGTACCAAAAAGCGTTGCCCATTCCAGTCCGCTACATAGGAGATTCGGTCACGGGTAACGCCCGGGTGGTCTTCTACCACTGCTTCGCGGCGGCCAAGGAAACGATTGACCAAAGAAGACTTGCCCACATTAGGGCGACCCACAATGGCTACCGTGCACAGAGCTTCTTCGGTGTGATCATCGGACTCAACACCAAAAGCACGGGAGAGTTCCTCCCATTCCTCTTCGCTTAGCGGCTCTTCTCCTTCTGTTTCTTCACCAAAATCGGCCTCGCCGAATTCCGAGTCATCGAACTCATAGTCAAATTCCTCGGCATTGAAGTCATCAGCGGCCCAACCAGGAGAGGCTTCTACCACCTCATCATCAAACTTTCCGGCCGGGTAATGGAACTGAGTCTCCGACTCTTCCTGGGGATCATGCTTAGTCATTGACCGACTCCTTTACCACGTTAATCAGGGCCTGTATGACATCCTCAGGGCTCATATCCGAGGTATCAACTAAGGTTGCATCGTCTGCTGGGCGCAACGGCGAGGTTTTGCGTGAAGAATCTGCCGCATCGCGGCGCTGCACGTCTGCGAGTACCGTCTCGTAGTCTGAAGCGATTCCTGCCCTTGCGTTCTGCGCCTGACGTCGGCGGGCTCGGACTTCAGCAGAGGCGGTCATGAATGCTTTAGCAGGGGCATCAGCAAGCACAACAGTGCCAATATCGCGCCCTTCTACAATAGCGCGATGTGCCTCGCGGGCTAGCTTGCGCTGCAGGGCTACCAGGTTTTCCCGAACTTCCGGAATGGCAGATACGGCGGAGACATTGCGAGTGACTTCGTCTTCCCGAATAACGCGCGCGACATCCTCGCCGCCGAGAAGAACCTCGGTGGAATCTGGATCATCGGAAACTTCCAATGGCAGATCGGCTGTAGCAGCAATCACCGCGGACGTATCCGCAGGGTCCACTCCCTTACGCAACACGGCAAGAGTTGCTACACGGTACATGGCACCAGTGTCGATGTACTTTGCATCGAGTTGTTTGGCTAGGGCGCGGCACGTGGTCGACTTACCAGTCCCAGAAGGGCCATCCACAGCCAGGATGAGGCCCTGATTCGGCATATTAGAAATCATTACATCTCCACCGCCTTATACAAACTAGTCAATTCGCTGGAATTGAGAGCTCGCAGACCACCGGGCTTCATATCGCCCAACTGCACCGTATGAAGCTTGGTACGCACCAAACGCTGCACGGGGAAGCCCGCCTCTTTCAACATGCGGCGCACAATGTGCTTGCGCCCCTCATGCAGCTCAAGACGAACCAAAGAATATCCCTGGTTGGTATCTACAACCTGCGCAAAATCTGCCTTTGCCAGGCCATCCTCCAACTCGATTCCTTCCTTGAGCTGTCGCACAAGCTTCCGGTCGGCCTCACCCAAAACAGTTGCGAGGTAGGTCTTCGTCACCTCATACTTAGGGTGCATCAAACGGTTAGCCAACTCGCCGTCATTGGTGAGAATAAGCAGCCCCTCGGTATCGGCGTCGAGGCGGCCTACGTGAAAAAGACGCTGGCCAGCAGCAACCTTTTCCGAAACCACGTCGCCTACGCACGGGCGGCCCAGGTCATCAGACATAGTGGACTGCATGCCGCGCGGCTTGTTGAGCACAAAATATTCGTGCTCCTCGTTGACATTGACGCGCACACCATCTACTCGGATGACGTCAACAGAGGGGTTTACCTTAACGCCCTGCTTGGAAATGATCTTGCCGTTGACCTCAACACGGCCGGCATCGATGAGGATTTCAGCGTGGCGACGAGAAGCAACGCCTGCCTTAGCGAGCACCTTTTGGAGACGTTCCCCCTTAGGCTTGTCTTCATCGACCAGCCAATCGGCGCCCAGTTCTCGGGCTACGGATTCTGCAGTAGCCTTCTGCTTTTTCTTTGACACATGCTGGTGACGGGCCGGCTTAGCATTAGAGACAATGATGTCACTGTCTCGCTGCTTCTTATCCGGTGTGCCGTCACGGCGAGCGGGAGGAGTCACGTACGTGTCCTTTTCTCTCGAAGATATGAAATTACCTGGGCAATCTTACCCCACGCTAGTACTCCTCGTCGATCGCCTCCACGTCAGGCAATAGCGGCGCCAAGTCCGGCAAGCGCTCCAAAGAATCAATCCCTAATAACTCGAGGAACAATTCCGTCGTCTCATAGCGGTGCGCGGCACCTTCAAAATCATCCTGCGGCAGCTCCCGCACCAATCCGCGCAGGCCTAGGGTCCGCATAACACCATCGACATTGACGCCGCGAACAGCGGCAACCTGCTGGCGGGTTACGGGCTGGCGGTAGGCTACCACCGCCAATGTCTCCAGGGCCGCACGCGAGAGCTTTGTCTGGGCGCCATCCAATAGGAATTCTTCTACCGCGCCTGCGTTTTCGGAACGCGTATAAAAGCGCCACCCCTCTTGGGTCTCGCGCAACTCGATACCAGAACCACGATCATTCAGCTCGCGCTGGACAGCGCGCAGGCAATCACTGACGACGTCCCTTTCCGCCCCCAAAGCACGCGCCAAGGACTCCACCGAAGCTGGGGAATCAAGCACGAGCAAGATTGACTCAAGGCGGGAACGGAGCTGCGAGATGAGGGGAAGGTCCATAGACGCCAAGCTTACTGTAGCGGAAAACGACGCCTGAAATTTCCTAAATCACTTTCGGTTCCTATTGTGAGGCGGATAACATATTGCAATGGAAACTATTACCCGCACTGACAGACTCATTCTCATCCCACTGTCCGCCGCCAATATCGAAGAGACCCACAAGGTCTACAGCGACGGGCGAATTTGGAGCCACCGACCCAACGGGCGCTTTGCCGATATCCGCACCACCCGTGCACTCGCGCAATCCTCCTCCCAATCGTGGGAAGCCCACCATTTTGGACCATGGGCCGCCTACATGCGCCATAATCCTTCTGAGTTCGTCGGAGTTGGTGGGGCCATTTTTGTCGAAGACGGAAATTTCTGGGACATCAAATACCGCCTCCGCCCTGTTCACTGGGGCTCAGGATTTGCTACAGAGATCCCTTCGGCGACGCTAAAGAGCATTCACCAGGTTGATCCTGAATCCCCCATCACCGCCCGAGTGACGACCAACCACCCAGCAGCGATCCGGGTCATTGAAAAGCAAGGACTCCAACAAGTGTGGGAAGGCCGCCGCGTAGGCACCGAGGACAACCCAGATGAGCCTGACGTACGCGTTTATTCTGATCGCGAGCTTGCCTCGGAGACGCTGAAGTTTATCCAGCAGCGTCCTTAGTCCCAGTTCGCGGCGGCAACTACCGCTGGGTCAACGTCCAAACCCGTCCACGAAAGGTCCAACTGGCCCAGCGCTTCTTCCTGTTGTGCGTCAACCGCCTTGGCCTTGTACAACTCCAAAAGAGCCAAGAAACGGCCCACAACTTGCATAGAAACCGTGCAATCGCGGGTCAGGGAACCAAAACTCATCCATTGACCGGCGCCCAGTAGCTTTAGGGTTTCCAGGATCTTGCCGGCTTGCTCTGGTACCGATACCGCCACGGAGTGCACGTGGCCGGTGGCCACTTCTTCCGGCGGCTTTGGGCGGAAGACTCCCGCGGCGAGCTCTGCGAAACTGGCTGGCGTATGGCCGAGGGAGACAGGAGGCAGTAGCTCCGCAAACTTCTCCTCGATAGCTACCGCCCGCGGATAGCTCCGCTGGGCCTCGCGCTGCCACTCCGCGAATTGGTCCGCTACTAGTTTATAGGCCTTATATTGCAAAAGACGAGCAAAAAGAAGGTCGCGCGACTCCAGCAGTTCCAAGTCTTCAATCTCGTCGACATCACCGCGAGGCAGGAGCCGCGCCGCCTTTAAGTCCAAAAGCGTCGCTGCCACCAGCAAGAAATCAGTGGTCTCATCCAAATCCGCAGACTCGCCCAGCTGCCGCGTATAGGCGACAAACTCGTCCGTTACCTCTGAAAGCGCAACATCAGTCACGTCCATCTTTTTGGACTGGATAAGCTGCAAAAGCAGGTCAAATGGGCCCTCAAAATTTCGCAGTGCAATGCGAAAGCCCGTAATCTCCGGCTGGGTCACGATACCTTAAACGGTCGAGCGCTCAATGACCTCTTTGGCCAGGTTGCGATACTGCTGCGTAGCAGGAGAGTTTGGCGCCCACGTAGTAATCGGCTCTCCGGCCACTGACGTTTCCGGGAAACGAACGGTCCGAGTAATTACGGTGTCAAAGACTTTATCGCCAAAATAGTCCACCACTCGGGACATAACTTCCCGAGCATGCTTCGTGCGGCGATCAAACATGGTCACCAAGATACCCATGACCTCAAGATCAAAGTTGATACGGTCAGAGACCTTTTCCACCGTGTCAGTCAATAGCGCTAAACCACGCAGGGAGAAGAACTCGCACTCCATTGGGATGATCACGCCCTGGGAACAGGCAAGCGCGTTGACGGTAAGCAGCCCCAACGAGGGCTGGCAGTCGATGATGATGAAGTCATAATCGCGCCGCACTGGGCGCAGGGCCCGAGCTAGCGTGTGTTCGCGGCCTACTTCATTGACCATCTGAATTTCCGCAGCAGAAAGGTCAATATTCGCCGGTACCAAATCCAAGCCTGCTACACCAGTGTGCTGGATAGCGGAGTGAATAGAGGTATGGCTATCGAGCATGACGTCATAGATAGTGTCCTCGATATCGTCATGTGTGAGCCCCAAACCTGCCGAAAGCGCACCCTGCGGGTCAAGGTCAACCAAGAGGACTTTACGGCCATACTCAGCCAAGCAGGCTCCCATATTAATGGTGGAGGTGGTCTTACCCACGCCGCCCTTTTGGTTACACATCGAAATAATGGTGGCCGGCCCATGCTTTTCCAAGGGTGCGGGTTCTGGCAACTCGCGGATAGGACGACCGGTCAGCCCCACCTCTACATCAGAGGCAGAAAAGAGACCCTCTTCGCTCACAGTCACACCTGCTTCCTTGACGCCAAGTTCCGGACCATGACACTTGGCTTAGGGTTGATTACAACGTTGTCATTAAAGCGTACCCGCTACAGCAAGAAAGTACCGAGACTTAGTTTATATCAAGCTTTTAGCGTTGACTAGAACGTCGTTTGAGTGCGGCCACTAGAGCGATCAGAACGATAAGTATCGCCGCAGCTGCCCCTCCGATAATCCAGCCCATATGCGAGCTCTCATTATCATCTTTGGGTTCTTCCTGTTGCCGCTTATCGAGGTTCTCTGACGCAGATTGATAATTAGGGTCCTGCAAAGTGACGATGAGGGCGGCACCAGAGCCATCGTTGCGCAGCAACTGCATAATGAAGGGATTATCAGGCGCTTCCCCCTCTGGATACGTCAGAGTGAGGGTACGTGATGAAGCATCCACGTCGCGCTTTACGCCTTGGATAATATTGCCTTCACCATCAAGGTAGCGCAGCTTAACGTCGTTTTCCTCCGTGTCCTTAAACTGCTGGTAGAGGTCGTAGGCCTGCTTGAGCCCCATCTTCGCGGTAATCGTATTGCCTTCGATATGAGATTCAAGGTTGACGTATTCCGCACCTTTAAGGTTGGCTTCCCCTGCCGGCTTACGTTCCGGTTTTTCGCCTGGGACTACCGGGAGATTTTCGTTCTCTTTCGCCGGCGCGGGCTTTTCCGCCCCACCTTCGGCCCCCTTGTCTGCCGGCGGATTGCCGCCGTCATCCGGCCTATTCGGTGCCGGGCTCGGCGCTGGAGCACCCTCTGCACCGTCGATTTCTTACTGAATGTCTTCCTGCTCCACCGAACCATCGGCTACCAGCGTGAGAGCTGCATTCATACCCTGGGCGGAGACGGGAACAGAGATTTGGCCGCCCTCTGGTGGGGCGGTGATGGTAGCAGAGGTACCAGAGGCAGAAACGTTCCACCCATCACCCGAGTAGCTCGCCTCGGCCGGCACTGGCAGGCTCACGGTCGTGGTTTCGCCGGCCGGAACCGGGATAGGCGCGGCAATAGCGGCTTCTACCTCCGGTGGCAGCTGTGCCTGCGCCACCGCGGGGAAAAGCAACGCGGTAGAAAGTACCGCGCCGGCTACACGAGTAGAAAACATATATGTCCTTTCTTAGGCACGGGGGTGAGCAGTGCGCCACACCTCACGCAAGGAGTCGGCAGTGACGTGGGTATATATTTGCGTTGTCGTCACGGATGAATGTCCCAGCAATTCTTGCACGGTGCGCACATCTGCGCCGCCTTCAAGCAGGTGCGTCGCAAAAGAATGCCGCAAGGTGTGGGGAGAAATGGACTTTCCCAGATCTACACGCTGTGCAGCTGTCTTTAACACTGCCCACGCGCTTTGGCGCGATAAAGCCCCGCCGCGGGTATTGAGAAACAACGCCGGCGTTGTGCCTTTGCTCAGCACCGGACGAGCCCGCACTAAATAGCCGTCAATGGCCTGGCGGGCATGCGACCCCAAGGGCACAATCCGCTCTTTGTCGCCCTTTCCGTGCAGGTGGATTACCTCTTGCGCAGAGGAAACGTCATCAACGTTTAGGGAGATTACTTCTGAAATTCGCGCGCCAGTACCGTAGAGCATTTCCAGCAGGGCACGGTCGCGCACATCCACCGGGGTTTCAGTGGGAATTGCCTCAATAAGGCCGCTGACCTCGTCCACCGATAACGTCTCAGGCAAATGCTGTCCAGTTGATGGAGGGGTAACCTCCACCGCAACATCGACGTCTACAACGCCTTCTGCCACGGAAAATTTATGCAACCCGCGGGCTACGATGAGAGCACGATTAGCCGAGGACGCAGCCATTTTTGACCGCAGATCCTTGAGATAAGCCTCCACCATAGGCCGCGTTACCGCGCGCAGGTCCTCTACCCCGTTGTCCTCCAACCAAGTGACATAGCGCCGAACATCACGGCGATAATTACTCAACGTATTGGCAGAAACGCCTCGCTCAACCGCTAGATGATTAAGCCACGTCTGTGCTATATCTTCGACCGCGCTCACAGCTGCTTCAGGTCCGCGCCCGTGCGCCGGGCACTCATCGACGTCGGCCGCAACGTGAAAGGCTCATCCACGCTGCGGGTCGCCTTGCCACCGCGCAGCACTGCATAAGCCGCCAAAATGCCGCTGCAGGCGATGGAATTGACGATTTCGCCTCGCATTACCTTGTCGACGGCGTCCTCGAGCCGGACCCAAGCAACCTCCATATCAGCTTCTTCATCCCCGGTAGCCTCCATACGCGGCACCTCAGAAAGGTCGGAGGCTAAGAAAACACGGACCGCTTCTTCGCAGAACCCCGGTGAAGTTACCAAATCCGTCAGCACTGACCACGTCTGCGCGCTCAGACCAGCTTCCTCCTGTAACTCCCTCTTCGCGCCGGTTAGCTCATCTTCGCCGCGTACGTCGAGCAAACCTGCCGGTAATTCCCACAGGCGCTTGCCCACGCTATGGCGATACTGATACACCATGGCAATTCGTTCGTCCGAGTCCAGTGCCACCACTGCCACCGCGCCTAGGTGCTCTACTACCTCGCGGGAGGCAGAAACATCGCCGGGCATGACAACCTCGTCGCGGCGGAGAGCGAGAATGGGGGCGTCGACAAGCAATTGCGAGTCAAGCACCTTGAAATCATGCGCCATGAGCTAGTCCTTTCCCGGTAAGGCAGAATCCGCGGTCTCTGTGGCACCATAATCGCCTTGACCACCATCGAGCTGCTCCTCGGTGGCCAAAATAACGGCAATGCGCTCGACTGCACGCTCGGTGCCATCGACCGTGGACAGCTTCGCATCTTGGTCGCGCACCTGGGCAAGTGCCTTATCGTCCTGAGTTTGTTTGGTACGCCCGCTAAACACTACAGAACCATTGACATCATCCAACCCGGTAACAAATTCCGCCAAAGCATCGGAAGGGTAGCCGCGCAGGCCATTGCCAGAGACGACGATAATGGCCTGGGCAGGAACGATGGTCCCATCCTCGTAGTCAATGAAGCCTTCGTCGCGCAGCTTATGGAGCACATCCGCACGCTCTTGTACTGATGCCATGGGCTTCGTGCTCTCAGGATCCATAGACAATGCAGTGCCGAGCACCTCACCGCTGAGCGCTCCCGCAGAATCCAGATCCTTGGTGTCTGCCTTCTTAGGCGCAGTGTCTTTCAGGATGGGCAAAAGCTTGTCTTTAGTTTCGGGGCGCAAAAAGTCCTTGGTCAGCTTAATCTCGCCGGCCTCCGTGGCACCGGAAGTTTCCAAGAGCTTCCGGATTGCGTCCACGTCTCCGCCATTAGCATCGTCGGTGGTGACGATGAGCACGGGGCGCTGAGACAATGCCCCGTTTACTAGTTCCGCCCCGGAATCAGCCACGATTTTATCGCTCGCCTCATTTTGGGTCTGCAAAATCTTATTGTCCTGGACGACCTTGCGGTGCTCCTCACGGATCGGATCATCATCGGCCATGCCGGTGGTCAGATTGGGAGCAATGACCAGGGCACCCAGCGCCACGCCTACCGCGGCGCCGAAGCCCAAGCCTGCTACTAGCTCAGTCTTTGCCATGCTCTATGCGCCCCCAAAGAGCCTGGACCAGGTTTCGCTGAGGTTACTTGCAAAGTCCTGACTTCCGCCGAAACCGACGATGAGGATAACCGCCGCAATGGCTACCAGGATTCCCAGCAGTGCCCACAGCCAGCCAAGGTTGGACGAAGGTGCACTGTAGAGGTTAATCACCGCATCCGCGTCAACCACCTTGGTGCCGGCCTTAAGCCGGGAAAGCACCGCCGATGGGTTGGTGCGATCCGCAAAAATATCATCAAGGTCTACCCCACCGCCTGCCTGCACGATGAGGTCTGCGCCGTGATAATCAGCAAAAAGCAGACCCAAATCGGTACCTGAATGCGTCGCTGCCGGGAAAGTCATGGCACCGATGCCGAGGTCCTGGATGCGGTCAAGGCCTTCTACCTCGCCCTCTGGATCCGCAGGAACAACCACACGGGCGCCACAACGCAGGGCCTCATCGCTGACGCTATTGGGATCACCAATGATGAAATCTGGCTTATACCCCTGTGCCAGCAACGAATCTGCAGCCTCTCCCACCGCAATCAGCAGCGGCTCATACTCGCGGATAAAGTTCCGCAGCTGTTTGAGCTGTTCGCGGTGCCTGTCTGTCGGAGAAAACAGCACAACCTTGCGGCCCGCAATCTCAGAGCCAGAGGCGGGAACCCCGAGGCCGTCGATAAGCAGCGGCCCCTCAGAGTTAATAAAATCAATGGAGTTGCCAAAGAAGGATTCCATGTGGTCAATCAGCGCACCCTGCGCCGCGGTGAAGTTCTTTTCTGCTCGCTCGCGAGTAACCACACGGCCCGTGCCAAGTGCCTTATCACCGCTAAAGACGGTGCCATCCTCCCCGATTCGCGCCTTTTTTCCATCCTTGAACTCAGACACGAAGGACTGGCCAACGCCCTCAACGAGGGCAATGTCGGCGTCAAGCAAAATATGCGGACCATAATTGGGGACCGTACCGGTAGAAAACTCCGCCACGTTAATCACGGCGGAGGGTTTAAGGTCAACGAGGGTCTGGGCCTCGTGGCGAGAGATATTAGCCGCATCAATTACGGCGACATCGCCTTCACTAAATTTTTTCATCCCCTTAGCGCCCGGAGTGCAATCGCGCAGTGCACCAGGCTGCTCGGGGTTACGGGAAAACAGAGCCATGACCCCTATTGTGACGTGATTATTGTTTCTAGTGGGTTAGGCGCGCGGAAGCTTCTTGCTGTGCCCGCTCAAAAAGCTCCTGCGCGTGCGCGCGACCAGTCTCCGTATCATCCAAGCCTGCCAGCATGCGCGCCAACTCCTCCACGCGCTCGTCCTGCGAAAGCTCGGCCACACCAGAAGTGAATTTTTCCTTCGAAACATGCAGGTGTGCATCGGCATACGCTGCTACCTGCGGCAAGTGTGTTACCACGATAACTTGGTTGTGCACGGCCAAACGTGCCAGGCGGCGGCCAATTTCCACCGCCGCGCGTCCGCCCACACCGGCATCTACCTCATCGAAGACCAGGGTGGCGCCGTCCTCATCCGCTAGCACCACCTCCAAGGCCAACATGACACGGGAAAGCTCGCCGCCTGAAGCTGCAGACGCGATCGGCTTTCCGTTCAGCTGCAGCTCGGCCGCGTCCGCGCCAGTTTTAGAATATTTCGCCTGCGTCAACTCAACCGTCAACGTTGAATTCGGCATGGCTAGGCCGTGCAGCTCTTGCGTGACCTGCTCCCCCAAAGCCTTCGCCGCTTGCCGACGCCCCTTTGTCAGCTCCCCAGCCCGCTCAACCATCACCGATTCAGCGTCCTTGACCTGCTTTTTCAATTCCTCTAGGGCTTCAGTTGAGGTATCCATGGATTCGAGCTTTGCTGCAGCTTCATCCCGCCAAGCTATAACTCCGTCAATATCCCCGGCATATTTGCGGGTCAGTGTACGAAGCTCCTGCTGGCGCTGCAAGGACTTTTCTAAAAGCTGCGGATCCGCCGGCAACCCGGCCAGATACCCTCCCAGCTCGCCGGAAATATCGCCCAGTTGTGAAGAAATCTCACTGAGCCGTTCGCCCAAGGCGGCCAATTCCTTGTCGGTAGTCCCCGCCAATGCCGAAACTGCCCGGCCCAGCAACGCCGAGGCAGCCTCTTCCAGTTCCTCGGTGCCGTCGATAGAAGCCAGTGCAACTTCCGCGGATTGGCGAAGACCGTCGACGTCTTGCAGCTTGCGAACCAGCTGCACCAGCTCCTCATCCTCACCCGGCTCCGGCGCAACGCCGTCGATCTCATCCACCGCGAACTGCAGGCGATCAACCTCTTGCGCGAGCTCGCGGCGCTGCTCTGTACGCCGCTTATAGTCCTTTGCCAAACGGCGCCATTCTTTAAAAGCCTCGGTATAGCGACGGCGTACCTCGGCCAACGTAGGATCCGCACGGTCTACTGCACCCAATTGTTCCTCGGGAGCAAGCAAACGCAGCTGATCATTTTGCCCATGGACCGTAATAAGTTCGCGGGCAAATTCGTCTAAGGTTGCCGCAGGCACCGCCCGACCACCCAAATAGGCCCTCGATCTACCTGCAGCAGAAACCGTCCGGGAGACGATGTATTCTCCATTTTCATCGGGCTCCCCACCTACTGATTCGACCAACTCGCGGATAGAATCTTTCCCCGAGGAAAAATGCCCCTCTACTGCCGCTTTCTTCGCCCCATCCCGCACCCGGGAGGCATCCGCGCGTCCACCTGCTAAAAGCCGCAATCCAGTAACCACCATGGTCTTGCCCGCACCAGTTTCACCAGTAAGCACGGTTAGACCAGTAGAGAGCTCCGCGGAGCTCTGGCTAATAACGCCCAGGTCATTAATGGAAATATCGACGAGCACTACTTCTCCTTCGGCCCGCGCCACCCTTCTACGGGCAGGCGCAGCTTCGAGACTAAACGGTCAGTAAAAGGTTGGTCATCCAAGCGTACCCATCGCACCGGACGCGCGCCTCGCACTACCTCCACGCGAGCTCCTGGAGGCATGGCGAGCTCACGGAAACCATCCAAAATCACGGTCGCCGGAGTTGTACGCATGGTTGATTCAACGGCTACTAAAGAATTGGGCGAGACGACTAGGGGCTTAGTAAACAAAGCGTGCGCATTATTCGGTACTACCAAAATCGCGTCGAGCGAGGGCCACAGCACCGGCCCGCCAGCCGAAAACGCATAGGCGGTCGACCCAGTAGGCGTGGAGATGAGCACCCCATCACAACCGAAGGAAGACACCGGCCTGCGGTCAACTTCCAAAATTGCGTCCAATACTCCAGAGCGATTTTGGTTTTCTACCGAAGCCTCATTCAAAGCCCAGCTGCGATTGAGAAGGGTTCCTTCCTCGTCAAAGATAGTGACATCGATGGTGAGTCGATCCTCAATGCGGTACCTTTTGTCTATGACCCGCACTAAGGCCTGATCTAGGGATTCGACTTCCCACTCAGCCAGAAATCCCACATGCCCGAGGTTGATTCCTAGCACCGGAATATCCACAGAACGTGCCATATCCGCTGCACGGAGGAAGGTTCCGTCTCCACCGAGTACCAGGACTAATTCGCACCCCGAAGCCGCGTCTTCGGTGTGGGGGACGTGCTTTAGCCCAGGCAAGACCTTCTCGTCCGCGCACACTCGAACAGTAATCCCGGCATCTTGTAGCAGCTCCGCTGCTCGCGACGTTGCCTGCAGGTTCTGCTCGCGGTTGGCATGAGGCACCAACAGGATCTCACGGGTCATTGCGGGCCTTCCTCGACTGCACGGTCAATCATTTCTTCTACTCTAGCCAGATCCGTGGGCGCGCCGTCCTTTTTCAGCCACAGGAAATACTCCACGTTGCCACTTGGCCCAGGCAGCGGGGACGCTACAGCACCGTGCATGCTCAACCCGAGCGACAGGGCAAACTGAGCGACCTCCTTGGTTACTTCCTTGCGCAATTCCGGTGATCGAACGACACCACCGCTGCCAAGGCGGTCCTTGCCCACCTCGAACTGCGGCTTCACCATGGGCAATAACCAGGCACCATCCTTTAGGCATTCCACAATGGCTGGCAATACGAGCCGGAGGGAGATAAAGGACAGATCTCCAACCATGCCGTCACAAGGGCCGTCGGTAAGCTCGAGCGTCAGATTCCGGATATTGGTACGGTCGAGAACTTTTACTCGATCGTCGTTTTGGAGGCGCCAGAGCAGCTGTCCGTAGCCGACATCCACAGAAAGAACTTCCTGCGCGCCGTATTCTAAGCACACATCAGTAAAGCCACCGGTAGACGCGCCGGCATCAAGAATGCGACCATTCATATCGACGTCAAACGCCGCTAAGGCTCCCAAAAGCTTGTGCGCACCGCGGGAGGCCCACTTATCTTCCTCGGACTCCTCCACCTTGATGGAGACCTCTGGTTCTACTATCGACGCCGGCTTTTGTGCCTTGAAACCACCGACCGTGACACGGCCGGACTTGATCATTTCCCGGGCCTGCTCACGAGAGCGCGCAATCTTCCGGCGCACCAGCTCCGCGTCTAACCTACGACGTTGTGGGGGCATTAATTCTCCTGCAAAGCATCGCGCAACACATTGTGGGCGCGGTCCAGCTGTTCCACCTCAGCGGCCAAATCCGCTGCGTTTTCTCCTAAAATCTTTGCTACGTCAGCATCGATCTCCGCCGGCTCCTTCACGGCGCGAAAATCATGCGGCTTTACCGCCATTGCGCAACAACCTTTTCCGCGCGCTCGCTTCGCGGTTGAATATAGCGCGGAGGAGACGGCATGGCCCACGCCACCTCCAACACAGTTCTTAATGCCTGCACTGACGTGGACTTCTCGTCGCCGCCTTCCAGCAGAAGATCATGTCCATCACACCGAGCAGTAAATCCACCCTGTGCTCCAGGTCGGGCAACAGAGACCGGCAAAGCCAGTTCATGCATACCTGCACCAATAAAGTTGGGGCGCGCCTCCACAGGTGCCTCAATAAGTTCTAGTTCCCCAGAAACACCGGTAAGCACATGGAAGGTATTCATGGCAGCGGAATTACCACCGGCGATATCGGTATCCAAACGGTCGCCTACAGCAAGCGGTTTTTTCGCACCAATTTGCTTCGCCGCAAAAGTAAACATGGCTGGCGAGGGCTTTCCTGCAGACACCGGCTCTACCCCGGTGGCGGACTGGATGGCGGCCACGAGGGAACCATTGCCCACGGCAAATCCCCTCTCGATAGGCAGAGAAGTATCTAGGTTCGATGCGAAAAACTTCGCTCCCTGGCGGATGGCCAGAGCCCCTTCAGTCAATTGCTCCCAGCCAACAGAACGGTCAAAACCCTGCACAACAGCGGCAGGCTTGTCATCAGCGCTGGAGACCACCTCAAAGCCCATCTCGCGGGCCAAATCACGGAAGGAATCAGCACCAATAATGAGGAGTTTCGAGGCGGCTGGCACTTCATCCGCCACTAATTGAAGGACTGCTTGGGCAGAGGTAACAATCTGCTGCGTGGTCGCCTCGAGCCCGATGTCTGCCAGCATCTTCGACACGGCTTCTGGGCTGCGTGAAGCATTGTTGGTCACGTACACCGCCGGCACACCACAGGTATTGATGACGTCCACCACGTTAGAAAGTGGGCGGCCGCCTTCCCACACGGTGCCATCTAGATCGAGCAGAAGAGCATCGTGTTTGCTTAGAACCGTCACTACTTACACTCCTCTAAGCGCTCCGCTGCATCGGTCCAGTCGCCCTCATCAATCGACACTGCGTGTTCAAACCAATCCTTGGCCTCGTCTTTCCGGCCAGCTTCCAGCAGTGCGTTGGCGTAGGCATATGCTAGGCGGCATGCGCTTATCCCGCGTGCATCTCGATCAGGATGAGCGCGCTGGATAGTTACAACGGCTGACTCGGCTTGGCCCATATCTAGACGGGCTCCGGCTAAAACAATCGCTAGCTCGATTTTAGATTCCTCATCGAGCTCAGCCGCGTCATCCGCGCGTCCAAGCTCGAGCGCTTTTTCTGGGCGTCCCAAGCCGCGCTCACAGTCAGCCATTACGGCCAGCAGCCCAGGCCCGCCGGAAATACGCCGGGAAGCACGCAATTCAGCCAGCGCTTCCTTCCACTCGCCAGCACGATATGCGGCAATACCATTGACCTCTCGGGCGATAGCCACGCGGCCGGCACGGTCCTTAGCAGCACGTGCGTGGCGCAAGGCAAGCTTGGGATCGTCTTCCATCCAGGTCGCAGCGATGATCATATGCTTGGCGACGGCCTCGGAGTTCTCCTTCGAGAGCGATTTTAGGTCCTGCAAAACCAAGGGATCCAAATCGTTAACATCCACCTCGGCCGGGATGTCTGGGTCACTCATGCGACGATTGATGCGTTCCTCACGGTAACCGGAGCGCTGCGGTGAAAAAGACTTCTTTTTCCGGGAATCGCCCTTGAAATCACGGCCTTTGTTATTGCGTGGCTTACGGTCACGTCCACCTCGCCCGTTGTGATTGCGCTCCGACATTCAGCCCTACCCTTTCTTGGTTGGAACTAGCACAGAAATACCGGCCCTATTCTACAACCCCAAACGAAAAAGCCGGAATTTAGAACCTCTTGCGCTGCCGCAGCGTGAGCCATACAGCGCTAGCAAAATCGCTCGCCCAGACCGGTTCAATGAGACGGCGCTCGATCCTACTGAACGCAAATAAATTGCCAGGACCACCCACAGTGGAAAGCCACTCGCCCCCGCAACGCTCCACAACTCTTCACCGCCGACCGGCCGCGCAGTTGTACGAGCGTGCGAACGGATACTAGGAGGCTTAATCGCCCATTGCGTTACTGAACGCTCCGCGGACGCCCTAGTGCCGTACTCTTGGCTTTGCAGCTGAGGCCCTCCACCAGCTGGGTGGGCTGGTAAAACGCAAGGAAGAGGGCGGTGGT
>NZ_JBBMGE010000010.1:0-122740 GCF_037908395.1 Corynebacterium sp. KPL4072 | reverse complement strand
ATCAAGGACAAGGCCAACGAGGTTATCGGCGGCCTGAAGGACGACTAATCCTCATCCGTATTTCTGCATATCGCTGCGCTGGCACCCCGCTGGCGCAGCGATTTTGTCGCTCGGGCGCACTCCCGTAGTCTGGAACGCGGTGGCGTGTCCGAGCGGCCGAAGGTGATCGCCTCGAAAGCGATTGTTGGGTAACCCCCAACCGCGGGTTCAAATCCCGCCGCCACCGCACCGAGATCCCGGTCTGTTTGCGCAGGCCGGGATTTTCTTTTTCCCGGCTAGGCCGCGGGGCGCGGGGGAGGGGCCCGGCTGGCCGCCAGCTGTGAAAACTGGGACGCAGGTGGCTTCGCGATAGGGGATTATAGGGTGCGGCCACTACACTAGGGCGAAGTTCACCCCGTCCCCCACGTGAATGCGAAGGTACATCTACCCGTGGCTACATTGCTTTATCGTCTTGGGCGCTGGTCTTTCCTCCATAAGTGGAAGGTCATCGTGGCATGGCTGCTGCTGCTCGCCGCCGTTGGCGGTGCCGCCGCTTTGCTGATGAAACCGATGACGAGCGAGTTCTCCATCAAGGGAACCCCATCTATCGACGCCACCTATAAGACCATGGACCTCTTCCCAGAGGGCGGCAACCCTGCCAATTCACCCTCGGTCAACGTGGTCTTCAAGGCCCCAGATGGCCAGAAGCTTTCTGATCCAGCAAACCGCGAGGCCATCGACGCCACCATCTCCTACCTCGAAGACAACCTGAAGATGGGCGATACCACGCGCTTTGGCAACCCGCTTGAGGTCTCGCCCCGTCTGCAAGATCAGGTCATCCACCAATTCACGGATATGGGGCTGCCGGAAGCATCTGCCCGCGCTGATGCGGATAACCTCGCCATGGTCAACGATGACGAGACCATTGCGTATACCACCTTCAATTTTGACGCCGAGTCGCCTTATAGCGTGGAGCAAGCAGATAAAGACACCGTCACGGAGGCGATGAATATCGCCCGCGACCGCGGCCTTACCGTCGAAGGCAATGGCGCAGGCTTTGGCGATGAGATCGCGGTCAACTCCACCTCCGAGATCATCGGGCTGGGCGTCGCTTTCCTCGTGCTCATTTTTACCTTCGGCTCGCTGGTGGCCTCGGGGATGCCATTGGTTTCCGCCGTCATTGGCGTGGGACTCGGCGCGCTGGGCATGTTTATTGCCACCCACTGGATTGAGCTCAATAATATGACCCCGGTTCTGGCCATCATGATCGGCCTGGCTGTGGGCATCGACTATGCGCTGTTTATTCTTTCGCGCTACCGCGCCGAGCGCCGCCGCATGGATGGGCCCGATGCCGCAGGCATGGCGGTGGGTACGGCCGGCTCCTCCGTGGTCTTTGCCGGCGCGACGGTCTTTACCGCGCTCTTCGCGCTCATCATTGCGCGCATTGGCTTCCTCACAGCCATGGGCTTGGCCGCCGCCGGCACCGTCGCGATCGCCGTCTTGGTCTCGCTCACGCTCATCCCTGCGATGCTGGGCTTGCTGGGCGATAAGGCCTTCCATGGCCGAATCCCCGGCGTGGCCGGCAACCCGACCCGCAAGGGCAAGCGCCGCCGCGGGCCCACCATGGGCAACCGGTGGGTGCGTTTAGTCCAGAAGATGCCCGGCCTGGCTATGGCGCTGGTCGTGCTCTCCTTGGGGGCTATGACCGCGCCGGTACTCCAGATGGAGCTTGCCCTTCCGGCCGATACCACGTCGAACCCCGATACCACCCAGCGCAGGGCCGCCGACATCATGTCCGAGGGCTTTGGCCCCGGCGTCAACGGTCCTTTCCTCGCCGTGGTCGATGCCCACACGGTCAACGCGGAATCCGGCGCCTTGGCCCCGCTTGTCGACGCCCAGTCCCAACCCGAACCAGCCCCCGCTCCCGAGCAGGATGCGGCCGAGAATGCTGCCCCCGAAGAGGAGATGCCTGAGCAGCCGCAGGGGGACCAGCCCGCAGCCGAGCCGGAGATCGCCCCGGCCGCTGAGGTGGTAGACACCTCCGCAGATGCGGCCGACGCTGCCTCCCCAGAGGACAAGGCCGCGCTTGCGTCCTTCCTCTACACCGCGGATCAGCTCAAGGGCTTGGGCGGGGTGAAGCACGCGCAGATTGTCGGCCTGAGCCAGGACAAGCGCGCCGCACAGATCATGGTTACCCCTGAAACCGCGCCCACGGACGCTGCAACGGTGAACGTCGCGCACGCGCTGCGCTCGGCCACCGGCGAGATCGAGGACGCCACCAGTACCGACATCGGCCTGACCGGCCTGACGGCCGTGCAGCTCGATATCACCGAGCGCCTCGAGGAAGCCATGGTGCCGTACCTGGCCATCGTCGTGGGTCTGGCCATTGTGCTGCTGCTGTTGGTCTTCCGCTCCATCTTGGTGCCGCTGGTTGCGGGCTTGGGCTTCCTGCTGTCCGTCGGCGGCGCCTTCGGCCTGACCGTCCTGGTCTGGCAGGAAGGCCTGTGGAACCTGGTGCCCGCGCCGGGCCCGCTGATTTCCTTCATGCCCATCTTCCTCATCGGCGTGACCTTTGGCCTCGCGATGGACTACCAGGTCTTCCTGGTCACCCGCATGCGCGAGCACATTTCTCGCCACCCGGAGGGCACCGGCGGGCGTTATAGCGCCGTCGACGAGGCCACCATCACCGGCTTTACCCAAGGCGCCCGCGTGGTAACGGCCGCAGCCATCATTATGATTTCGGTCTTCGTGGCGTTTATTAACCAGCCGCTGCCATTTATCCAGATCTTCGGCTTTGCCTTGGCCGCCGGCGTGCTTTTCGACGCCTTCTTTATCCGCATGACCCTCGTCCCCGCCACCATGTTCCTTATGGGCCGCGCGACGTGGTGGATGCCAAAGTGGCTGGCCAAGATTCTGCCCACCCTGGACATCGAAGGCACCGCCCTGGAAGAAGAATGGGAAGCTAAACACGCCACCCCAGCCCCTATCCCTGCAGACAAGGAAGAAGAATAGAAATGGACTTGAGCTTCGACATCGGCAAGCGCCTGCCCGAAGGTCCCGGCAAGCACGGCCGCAGCGGTGTCATCCACACCCCACACGGCGATATTCAGACCCCGGCCTTCATCCCGGTGGCCACTAAAGCCACGGTAAAGACCCTGACTCCGGAGCAGATTCGCTCCACCGGCGCGCAAGCCATTTTGTCGAATGCGTACCACCTTTACCTGCAGCCAGGCCACGACATCGTGGACGAGGCCGGCGGAGTGGCCGAGTTTGAAAACTGGCACGGCCCGACCTACACCGACTCCGGCGGCTTCCAGGTGATGTCGCTGGGCGTAGGTTTCAAGAAGGTCCTCGCGATGGATATCGCGGAACTTAGCGATAAGGACATCCGCGCGGCAAAGAAGGAGCGCATGGCGCAGGTGGACGAGGACGGCGTGGATTTCAAATCCGTTATCGACGGCTCCAAGCACCGCTTCACCCCCGAGAAGTCCATGCAGATCCAACACGGGCTGGGGGCAGACATCATGTTCGCCTTCGACGAGCTGACCACGCTCGTTGATACGCGTACCTACCAGGAAGAATCCGTCGCGCGCACGCACCGCTGGGCTAAGCGCTGCCTGGATGAGCACGATCGCCTCACTCGCGAGCGCACCCATCGGCCGAAGCAGTCCTTGTGGGGCGTCGTTCAGGGCGCGCAGTATGAGGACCTGCGCCGCCAGGCCACCCGTGGCCTGCTCGACCTCGACTACGCCGCCCGCGAGGAAGGCAAGCGCGGCTTTGGCGGTTTTGGCATCGGCGGTGCGCTAGAGAAGGAAAACCTGGGCACCATCGTTGGCTGGGTCTGCGATGAGCTACCCGAGGACAAGCCGCGCCACCTGCTCGGCATCTCCGAGCCGGACGATATTTTCACCGCCGTCGAGGCCGGTGCCGATACCTTCGACTGCGTGGCGCCGACCCGCTTGGCGCGTCGCGGCGGCGTTTACACCCTCGACGGCCGCATGAACCTCACCAATGCGCGCTTTAAGCGCGATTTCGCTGGGGTCGACGAGGAATTCGGCGGCTACGTATCTGAGAATTACTCCCGCGCCTACCTGCACCACTTGCTCAAGGCGAAGGAATTCCTCGCAGGCACGCTGTGCACCATCCACAACGTGGAGTTCATGATTCGCCTGGTGGATAATATCCGCGCCGCCATCGACGGCGGCTACTACGAGGCCTACCGCGATGAATTCCTCGGCCGCTACTACGCCGGCAAGTAGTCCTCGCGCTTTTTAACCCACGAGATAACCATGGCCGTCACCGGCAGCATGACGGCCTCCATCAGGGTCTTCCACACGAACCCCACGATGACGTAGTTGATGAAACCACCCACCGTATCCACGCCGATTACCGGCGCGGCGATGGCGCAAAACAGCAGCGTATCGCCGAATTCGCCCACCACGGTAGAGGCGATAAGGCGCGCGAAAAGCCCCTTTTCGCCCGAGCGCTTCTTCATCGCAGTCAGCGTCCAGGCATTGAGTAGCTGGCCCACGAGATAGCCGGCTAGCGAGGCGGCCAGAATCTGCGGCATCAGGCCAAGCGTGGCCGCGAAGGCCTCCTGGCCCTCATAGAAATCGGCCGCCGGCAGCCAAATGGCGATATAGAAGCACACGGCCGCCAAGATGGCCATCGCGAAGCCGATGTAGACCGCGCGGCGCGTGGATTTAAAGCCATAGCACTCGGAGAGCACGTCGCCGACGATATAGGCCAGCGGGAATAGAAAGAAGGCACCGTCGGTCACCAGCGGGCCGAGCTGGACGCCCTTGGTGGCGTTGATATTGGAAATCAGGAAGGTCACCACAAACACGGTGACCAGCCAAGGGTAGAGAGTAGAGCGGACGGGAATGAAGCGCACTTCAGCGCCGTTCGTTTTTTCCATGCCCGCCATTGTGCCAGCCCGTAGACTGTTGGCATGAATTCTGCGACCACCGGCGCCGGCCGCTACGCGCCGAGCCCCTCGGGGGATCTGCACTTCGGCAACCTCCGCACGGCGCTTCTGGCGTGGCTTTTTGCCCGCTCGACGGGGCGGCGCTTTGTGGTGCGCGTGGAGGACATCGATAAGCAGCGCTCCTCCCAGGAATCGGCCGAGCGCCAGCTGGCGGACCTGCGCGCGCTCGGACTGGACTGGGACGGCGAGGTCATCTACCAGCACGATCGCGACGCTGCCTATGAGCAAGCCTTGGCCCAGCTGCCCACCTACGAATGCTATTGCTCGCGTAAGGACATTCGCGAGGCCTCCCGGGCCCCGCACGCCATCCCCGGCCAGTACCCGGGCACCTGCCGCAACCTCACCGAAGACCAGCGCGCGGCCAAGCGCGCCGAGCTGGCGGCCCAGAATCGCCAGCCCGCCCTTCGCCTGCTTGCCGACGTCCCCACATTCACCATCCACGACGCCCTCCACGGAACCTATACCGGCGACGTCGATGACTTCATCCTGCGCCGCGGTGGCCAGGACACCGGTTGGGCGTATAACTTGGCCGTCGTCGTCGACGATGCCTTCCAGGGCATCGACCAGGTAGTCCGCGGCGATGACTTGCTCTCCTCGGCGCCGCGCCAGGCCTACCTCGCCTCGCTGCTCGGCATCGAAGCGCCGGAGTTTATCCACGTCCCGCTCGTGCTCAATGCATCCGGCGAGCGCCTGGCTAAGCGCGATGGGGCGGTGACTATGCGGGAGATGGGGGAGGAGGGGGACGTCGTCAAGCAGCTGGCGGCCTCGCTGGGGTATGAAGCCGGCAGCGCCGCAGAGCTGCTCGCGCAATTCGCGCCCGACCGCTTAAGCCCTGATCCCTATATCTGGCGCGGGTAAAATCTGGGCCCATGGACGTTCTTCTGGTGCTCATTGGGCTCATGCTGCTGACCGTGTTCGTCGTCGCCATCGGTGACAAGATTGGGCTGCCGTGGCCGGCGTTGCTGACGATCATTACTGCCTGCGCCGTCTTCGTGCCGGGGCTACCCAGGTTTGAGCCGCCCACCGAGCTCATCCTGCCGATTTTCCTGCCGCCGCTGCTGTGGGCGCTGGCCCGGCGCACCTCGTGGGGCGTTATCCGTGAACAATGGGTGACTATCTTGAGCCTGTCCGTGCTGCTGGTTGTCGCCACCACGCTGGCCGTCGGTGCCACGGCCTACGCCTTCTTGCCCGGCATTAGCCTGGCCGCCGCCATCCTCATCGGTGCGGCCATCGCCCCACCGGACCCCGTCGCAGTCGATGCCGTGGCCGAGCCCGCCGGCATCCCGCGGCGCATCATCACCACCTTGCAGACCGAAGGCCTGTTTAACGATGCCGCCTCTATCGTCGCCTTCAATCTTGCCTTGACGGCCGTAACCCAAGGCGATGAGCTCTCCTTTGGCGGCGGCGTGCTGAACTTCTTCTACTCTGCATTCGTCGCGGGCGGCCTGGGATGGATCGTCGGCCGGCTGGTGGCACTGTTTATCACCCACGTCCACGACGTCACCGCGCGCAACGCGCTGACCTGGGTGACGCCGTTTGCCGTCTACCTCATCGCGGAGGAACTCGGTGCCTCCGGCGTTATCGCCGTGGTCATCGCGGCCGTAGAACTTAATTCCCGGGCCGATATCCAGGCCGAGGACCGCCTATCCGGTCAGTCCTTCTGGGAGACCATCGAACTGCTCTTTACTGGCGTGGCCTTCGGACTCATTGGCCTGACGGTCAATACCGCC
This sequence comes from Corynebacterium sp. KPL4072, assembly GCF_037908395.1. NCBI lineage: Bacteria > Bacillati > Actinomycetota > Actinomycetes > Mycobacteriales > Corynebacteriaceae > Corynebacterium > Corynebacterium sp. KPL4072. The sequence continues at coordinate 116,044 of NZ_JBBMGE010000010.1, read as the reverse complement.
ATCGGCGAAGTGGGCTCGGACCTGTGGCATTCGGTGGTCGTGGGCGTCATCTTGTCCCTCGTGGCCTTTGTTGTCCGTTTGGTGTGGATGTATGCCTATTACCGCATCAACGTCTCCCGCGGCCGCCCACGGGTTGCGCCGCTGCGCCTGCAAGAGGTACTGCTGATGACGTGGTCCGGCATGCGTGGACTTGTCACTTTGGCGCTGGTTTTGTCCATCCCGGCGGGCGTGTTTAGTTTCCACCATGAGCTCGCCGTCATCGCGTTGACGGTCTTGCTGACCACGATGGTGGTGCCCGGCCTGCTCTTGCCGTGGTTGATGGAGCGACTCGACCTCACGGAAGCCTCCCAGATTGCCAGCGATAAGATGCGCGCTGCCGTGGTTGGCCGTGCGCGTGCGGCCAGCATCGAGGCACTGTCGAACTTCCGGCCGGATGGGCATATCGCGCCCGACGCCGAAAAGGTGGATCCGGAAATTTCCGCCAACGTTATCCAATGGCTGGAAGACCGGATTGGTGATGGCGAGGATGTTTCCGAAGACTCCCGCAAGCAACGCGCCTGGCAGTTCCGCCACGTAGCTCTGGAGGCCCGCCGGACCGCTCTGACGGCGGCACAGGAGGAGCTGCTGCGCATGCGCGGCTACCGCGCCTATAACCCGGCCATCGTGGACGAGGTGCTGGAAGAAATCGACCGCATGGTCCTAGGCACCAAGCGCCACTAGGCTGGGCGGCATGAATGCCTTCGACTATGCGCAGCTTGAGGACGCGCTGGATTACCTCTACGACTTCCTTGACCAGGACCTAGCGGACCGCGTGCGCACCGAGCGTGAATACGTTCCAGAAGGGATGGAAGGCTTGCTTGCCGACGACTCCCTCGACGACTACGTCTGGCTGTGGATCAAAGACTCAGGCCCGAACGGCTTCCGGCAGTACCTGCGCGACGGAGGCTATCCCGAGGCCGAGGTCGCCCAGGCCTTCCTCTGGGCGCGCACTGAGTGGGGCATGAACACCCCGCCGCATATTGCGTGGCTAAAAGAAGACGGCTACGAACCGCCGGTCATCGATTAGCGGCTAGCGCGGCGTCGGCTAGCGCGGCCGAGCGCAGGTATAACAAAAATCCCGGCTCCGTTGCTATGCAGCAGGAGCCGGGATTTCCTGTGGCGGAGGATGTGGGATTTGAACCCACGAGGGGCGTGAACCCCGCACGCGTTCCAGGCGTGTGACATAGGCCGCTAGTCGAATCCTCCGAGAAGAAACATTAGCAGCCGTGGCAATTATTTTACCAATCGCCAGGTCAGGGCGTGTTTTCGGGGAATTTTAACCGTTGTGTGGTGGCTAGGTATCGAGAGCGGTACCCGCGAGCGGCGGAGGGCTGCGCGGCCGGAGTCCCATTTGGCTAAACCGGCGCTCGGGCGTTAAAGTATGGGGCAGGATTCCGCGTGGCGTCCATCCTCTGAACTCCCCCAGGGCAGGAATGCAGCAAGGGTCAGGAGGCTCTGACGGGTGCGCGGGGTCCCCTTTTTGTATGGCGTGCGTTACTATTGGGGGCTAAAAGTCGCCCTATACATGGAAGGTAGACATACGCATGTCGCTTCTTACTTTGGAATCGTCCGAACTAACTGAGCTCGCCGCTCAGGTCCGTAAGGACTACGAGGACCTTAAAGCTAAGGGCCTGAAACTGGATTTGACCCGCGGCAAGCCAGCGAAGGCGCAGCTAGACCTCTCCAACGATCTCCTCGCCCTGCCAGGCCTGGGCCATTACACCGACGCGGCCGGAAACGACCTGCGTAACTACGGCAACCAAAAGGGCATCAAGGAACTGCGCGACATCTGGGGCAAGCTGACCAACATGGACCCCGAGCTGCTCGTGGCCGCAGATTCTTCCTCCCTGAACATCATGTTTGACCTGATTTCTTGGGCGTTCCTCTTCGGCACCAATGATTCCGCGCAGCCGTGGAGCAAGGAAGAAAAACTCAAGTGGATCTGCCCAGTGCCGGGCTATGACCGCCACTTTGCCATCACGGAGCAATTTGGCTTCGAGCTGGTGACGGTGCCGATGGAAGAAGACGGGCCGGATGTAGAGGCCGTCGAAAAGCTGGTGGCGGACCCGACAGTCAAGGGCATGTGGGTGGTGCCGATGTTCGCCAACCCCACCGGCGCCGTGATTTCTGAGGACAAGGCCCGCCGCCTCGCCCGCATGCAGGCCGGCGCACCGGATTTCCGCATCGTGTGGGATAACGCCTACGCCGTGCATACCTTGACTGAAGAGTTCCCGGAAATTCTGCCGATTCTGGATATCGCCGCGGAAGAAGGCCACCCGAACCGCTTCTGGGCCATGTCGTCCACCTCGAAGATCACCTTCGCGGGCGCGGGAGTGGGTTTCTTCGGCACCTCGGAGGATAACCTCGAGTGGTACCTAGAGCATGCCGGCATTCGCGGCATCGGCCCGAATAAGATTAACCAGCTGGCGCACCACGAGTTCTTCGGCTCCGCAGAAGGGGTGCGCGCGGTGATGCGCCGCCACGCCGCGCTGATTAAGCCGAAGTTCGATGCGGTGCTGCGCATCCTGGAAAAGCGCCTGGGCGAGTACGAGGTGGCGCAGTGGACCAACCCGAAGGGTGGCTACTTCATCTCCCTCGACGTTGTCGACGGCACCGCCAACCGCGTCTGGGAGCTTGCGCGCGACGCCGGCATCCTGCTTACCCAGGCGGGCTCGGCCTTCCCTTATGGCCAGGACGACAATGACCGCAATATCCGCCTCGCCCCAACCCTGCCGCCGCAGGAAGAGGTCGAGACCGCGATGGACGGCGTCGCTACCTGTGTGCTGCTTGCCGCCGTGGAGAAGCTGGGGGCCTAAAATCAACGCCGACGAGTCTGCCCTGTGGCTGAGCGAGATTATCCCGGCGCCGCTGGAGTTCCGCTACGTCGATGAGCGCCGGCTAGGCCTCGCCGCGCTTGCCGACGCCCAATCGCTCGCCCTCACCACCACCTTCAACAACACCGACACCGGCCTGCAGAGCCAGGACGACGGCACCGATGTGCGCTGCGAGCTGTTGACGGTGGCGCGTACCGGGCAGCCCGAGGTGGCTGCCGCCGTAAATGCCGCGGCCGATACTTTCGAGAAGGCCGACGGTCTGCTTCCGGCGCAGCCGGGCGTGATGCTGCCGTCCATCCTCGACGCGCCGGGAATTACCGTGCACCACGGACTCTTCATCGCGCCGTACCTGTGGGGCGGGCAGACCCCGCAATTTCGCGAAGAGGGCCGCCTGACCCTCATCCTGCAGCTGGTCATGCTGACGGATTCGGAATATGCGTTTGGGGTAGAAGAGGGCGTCGGCAAGCTGCAGGGGGCAGTGGCCGAGCAGGGCATTGACCTGCTGGACTGGTCGCGCGAGGGTTAGCCGGTAAACTGGCTAACCGTGGCTTTATACCGGAAATACCGTCCAGCAACGTTTGCGGAGGTCGTGGGCCAAGAGCAGGTCACCACGCCGCTATCCGCCGCCCTCGATGCGGGGCGCATCAACCACGCCTATCTCTTTTCCGGCCCGCGCGGCTGCGGCAAGACCTCCTCGGCGCGAATTATGGCCCGTTCGCTCAACTGCGAGCACGGGCCGACCTCGACGCCGTGTGGCAAGTGCGATTCCTGCGTCTCCCTGGCCCCCGGCGGCCCCGGAAACTTGGACGTGACGGAGCTTGACGCCGCCTCGCATAATGGCGTGGAAGACATGCGGGAGCTGCGCGATCGCGCCTACTACGCGCCGGCCGAATCGCGCTACCGCATCTTCATCATCGACGAGGCGCATATGATTTCGCCCTCCGGCGCTAACGCGCTGCTCAAGGTAGTGGAGGAGCCGCCGGAGCACGTCATTTTCATCTTCGCGACCACGGAGCCGGAGAAAATTATCGGCACCATTCGCTCGCGTACCCACCACTATCCCTTCCGCTTGCTGACCCCGCCGGCCATGAAGGGCTTGCTGCAGCGCACCGTCGCGGCCGAGGGCGTGCATGTCGAGGACGCCGTATACCCCATGGTCATTGAGGCGGGCGGTGGTTCCCCGCGCGATACGTTGTCCTTGCTGGACCAGCTGCTGGCCGGTGCCGGGCCCGATGGCCTGACCTATGACCTCGCCCGGCCGCTTTTGGGTGTCACTGATGTTTCGCTGCTTGACGACGCCATCGACACCCTCGCCAACCAAGACAAACCCGGCCTCTTCGCGATGGTGGACCATGTCATCGAGGCCGGCCACGACCCGCGTCGCTTCGCTATCGATTTGCTCGACCGCCTGCGCGATCTGATGATCCTGCAGGCCGTGCCCGGCGCTATCGAGGCCGGCCTCGTCTCCGCGCCCACCGACCGCGCTTCTGTGCTTACCGCCCAGGCGCAGCGTTTTTCCGGCCCGCAGCTGACCTACTTGGCATCCACGGTCAACGACCGCATCAGCGATCTCACCGGTGCGACCTCGCCGCGCTTGCTGCTGGAAATCATGTGCGCGCACCTGCTTATCGGGTCCACCGGCCCCGCGGCCACCGGCGCCACCGTCCCCGCGGCCGCACCCGGAGCGCCCGTGCCTGCCGGCCCTGCGACCCCGGGCGGTGCCGCCGCGGCAACCTCAGCTGTCGCAGGTGCCCAAGACCCCCAGTCCGCTGCGGCCGCCATTATCGCGCGCCGTCGCGCCAAGTCCCAGGAGCAGCACTCCGCTGGCTCTGAGCCCGCCCCTCAGCCGCAAACGCAAACCCAGCCCCCGGCTAAGACCGCGCAATCGTCCGCCGAGCAGCAAACCCCGCAGCAACAACAGCAGCCGCAGTCGGAGCCGCAAGAGTCCCAGGATCCGTGGCAGCGCGAACGGCGCATACCGCAGTCGGCGCCGGCCCAGCAGGAGCGGCAGGAGCAGCGCGAGCCATTGGAGAAACCCGTACCGGCCCGCGCGGAGGAATCCGCCCAGGAAGCAACGGCGCGATCTGGGGGCCAGCCCGCTGCGGAGACGGCGTCGGAAAGAGTGTCGGAAACGGCGCAACCGCAGGCAACGCAAGAGCCGGAAGGCGACTTTGCGGAAACCGTGAGGGAGAAATGGGTGGCGTTGAGGGGGAGCGTCGGAAAGCGGAATAAGGTAGCGGAAATTATGCTTGCCGAAGCCCGCGTGCTTGGCTTCCGCGATGGCACGCTAACGCTGGGACACACCACCGGTGCCCTTGCCGAGCGAATCAATGCGCCCGCCAATAACGCCGTTATCGTGGAGGTACTCAAGGAGGAGTTCCAGCGCGATGTGGCCGTGACCTGCGTGGTAGGCACTGACCCGAAGACCGCCGGTTTCAATGCCCCACGGCCGGCGCAGCGCAAGGAGGCGTGGACACCGAATCAGCCCGCGCGCGAGCCTGCCGACGACCAGGAGGCGGAGAGTAAGCAGGAAAACACGCCGGGCTGGCGCTCGCGCATCGCACGGGCGACGCAGGCCGCCAAGCAGCGCGATGAATCGCAGTTCAGCAACGGCGTGCCGCTGCCGCCCGAACCCGAGCCGGAGCCCGATGAGGTACCGCCCGAGGAACCGCCGGCCTATACCCGCGATGACGAAGAACGCGACATGATGGAGGCCGCGCAGTCCACCGGTGAAATGGATCATCGCAGCGCTACCGAGGTAGCTATGGAATTGCTGGAGCGGGAACTAGGCGCGCGGCGTGCCTAGGCGGCGAGCACGGTACACTCGGGCGGTAGCGAAATTTAAAGTTGATTTAGAAAGGAAACACCATGGCTGACCAAGACCCAATGCAGCAGGCAAATGACATGAACGACCTCATCGCGCAGGCCGCGCAGGTGCAGGCGGATTTGCAGAAGGCGCAGGAAGAAATCCTCGCTACCAACGTCGAGGGCCAGGCAGGCAATGGCCTGGTCAAGGTGACCATGACTGGCGGCGCCGAGCTCGTGGACTTGCAGATTGATAAGTCCATCGTGGATCCAGAGGACGTCGATACGCTGCAGGACCTGGTTATGGGTGCGTTCAAGGAGGCCCACGCTGCGGCCGGACGCCTGGCACAGGAAAAGATTGGCCCGCTGTCCCAAGGCATGGGTGGCCAGGGCGGCCCGTCTTTTGAGGATGTCTTCGGCGGCAACCAGTAGCCCGCGCGATACGATATAAGGCCGTTGCCCCGGGGTGGGGCGGCGGCTTTTGCCGATTTTGGGAGTAATTGATGTTTGAAGGACCTCTGCAAGACCTCATCGACGAGTTTTCGCGCCTGCCGGGAATCGGCCCGAAGTCGGCGCAGCGCATCGCGTTTCACGTTTTGCACATGGAACCCGAGGACATCGAGCGGCTGCAAAACGCGCTGGGCGCGGTGCGCGACGGCGTGACCTTCTGCCGCATTTGCTGCAATATTTCGCGTGAGGATGTCTGCCGCATCTGCATTAACTCGCAGCGCGACGCCTCTACTATCTGCGTGGTCGAGGAGCCTAAGGATATCCAGGTTATTGAGCGCACCGGCGAGTATGAGGGCCGCTATCACGTTTTGGGCGGCGCGTTGGACCCGCTGGCGAATGTGGGTCCGCGTGATTTGAATATCTCCACACTGCTGCAGCGCCTAGGCGGCGTGTTGCCGGACCGAGAGCTTGCAGACTCCACCCCCGAAACCCCGCTTTACGACGCCACCCCCACCATCCACGAAGTCATCCTCGCCACCGACCCCAATACGGAGGGCGAGGCGACCGCCGCATACCTGGTGCGCTTGCTGCGCGACTTCCCTGATTTGAAGATCACCAGGTTGGCCTCCGGCATGCCGCTCGGAGGCGATTTGGAGTTTGTGGACGAGCTCACCTTGTCTCGCGCGCTTTCCGGCCGCCTGACCATATAGCACGTTGAGCGCCCTGGCCAGTACTGGGCGAATGCGGAGCTACAGCGGCTAGGGCACGGCGGCCGTAGGCCCGGTTCGCGCTCGGCCGGTGAATACCGGCGGGCCGTGCGCCTCCTTTGTCGTCGTGCTGCATCTGCTGCTGCGCCCGCTGCGCCTGTTGTCGGGTTCGTTGCTGTGCCCCATGTGTGTATGCCTGTCCTGGCTAGCGGGCGGGAGCCAGGCGATCCGGCCCCGAATACGCGCCATCCGGCCGCGGCCCGGCAGCCCGTTGATGGAGTTGTGATACGGGCACAATAGCGTCATGTTCTCAGGATGGGTGTGGCCGCCGCGGGAGTATTCGATGAGGTGGTGGGCTTGGCATTCGGAGGTAGGGCGTCGGCAAGCGGGCCAGGCGCAGCGGGCGCCTTCGGCCTCGAGCATGCGGCGTTGCTTGGCGGAGGCCTGCCGGGTGCGGTAGAGGTTGACCGGGCCGCGCTCGGGATGGATGAGCGTGAAGAGTCCCGCGCCGGCTAGGGTGCGGCGGACTAGTTCGGCGCCGGTGATAGTGGCGCCGTTGGTCATAGCGAGGCGGATATCCTCGCCGTTTCCAGCGAGGATTTTCAGATAATCCGGCAGCTCGATGATGACATTGGTGGTCACGGTAGCGGGCGCGGTGGCGCGGGAGCCGTTAAGCCAGGCTAGCGGGTCGGATTTAGCGGCGGCCCAGATATCGGCCATTTGTGCGGCGGGGCCGGTGAAACTCAGGGTGGTTTTCTCCCCGTGCATAATCCGGCGTCCGCCGTCTTCGCGCTCGGGCGGAGGGTTGAATTCGCGCAGCAGACGGGTAGCCGCGCGCGAGACGTGCGCGGTGGTGCCGGCGGTGGCGCAGAGCTGCTCGCGGAATTGCCAGCGCTTGGTGGGGTCGCTAATGCTGCGCGAGCGACGGGCGATGAGCGCGAGGGTCTCTAGGCAGTGGTGATTGCGGCGCGCGGCGGCCAGTGCGCGGGCTTGGTAGCGCGAATGGCTGGTGGGCGAGAGAAAGGCCGCGGCGGTCCGGCGCAGGGTGCGCGCTTGGTCCGCGGGCAGGGGCAGGCTGGAGGCGGCGTGGACCTCTTCGAGAAGATCCACGCCGCGCTTAGCGATGTCGCCCAGCTGCTCCAATAACGTCATGCCCCGTAGCCTATTGGCGTGGGATGCGCGGCTACAAGGGGCAGCGGCCGGGCCTGTGGATAACTCGGGATTTCAGGGCCGTCGGGCGCAGTTATCCACAGTTATGGGCCTATCTTTGGGAGCGCGGGGGCTCGGAGGCGTTGAAACGTTCGACACGCAGGCGGTCAACGGCCGGGATCTCAAGCGGTTCAAGATCCGCGAGGGCCACGCCCATCGCTTGGGCGAGGAGGAGATCGGCCAGCTGCGGGTTTCGGGCCAGTGCCGGGCCGTGCATATAGGTGGCGATGACGCTGCCTTGGACGGCGCCTTCGTAGGTGCGCTGGGTGGAGCCATCGGCAAGGTCGGCGGTGGCGGCCTGGTCTGCATTGCCATTGCCACGCGTGAGCGTGCCGAGGGGCTGCGCGGAGGGGCCAAGGATGGTGGCGCCCAGGTGGTTTTCAAAACCGGTCAGCGGCTCGGTGAGGTCCGCGGTAACTCCAGCGTGGGTGGGTTTGGAAGCCACCTCGCCGATGGCACGGTCCTGCATGCCGGCCGTGGTGGCATCGAGCAGGCCGACGCCGTCGATGATGCGGCCGGAGGCGCGGAAGGACTCGCCCAGGACCTGCAAGCCAGCACAAATGGCAAAGACCGGGCGGCCGGCGTTGGCGGCGCGGCTCAGGCCGCCATCGGAAATCAGGTGGTCCGCGGCTAGGATCTGCGCGGTATCTTCGCCGCCGCCGAGGGTGTAGATATCCAGTGTCTCAGGCACGGGCTCACCCAAGCGGATCGGGTGAATTTCCGCCTGTAGGCCGCGCATGCGGGCGCGCTGGCGCAGGACGAGGGCGTTGCCGTCGTCACCGTAGGTACCGAGGACGTCGGGAAGCACTAGGCCGATATTAAGCATTGGTGGCCTCCTTGGAAAGCGCCTTCTTCAAATCGCGGAAGGCGGTGTAGTTGGCGAGGACCTCGATGCGCCCCTCCGGGCAGGCGGCGAGCGCATCGAGCGGATCCGGGATGAGCTCGTGGGAGATATCGGCGTAGACCACGCGCACCGCCAGGTCGGTGCCGCGCTCGCCGGCGGCCTTCACGCTGAGGCCATTGAAGCCTTCGAATTTCACGTCCCACAGCCAGGACATGTCAATGCCATCGGCCACCTGGCCGTTGGTGGCGATGATCAAGCCATCGGCGCTGCGGTCCACCATGGACAGCGCTTCTTGCCAGCCGGCCGGGTTCTTGGCCAGCAGCAAGCGAATCTCGCGGCCGCGCCAGTGAATGGTGGAGTAGCGACCGGCCACATCATCGATGCTTTCGGCGGCCGCAATGGCTTTGTCGAGGTCCACGCCGAAGCCTGCGACGGCGGCAGCGATGGCTTGGGCCGCGTTGCCCCGGTTAGCACGGCCAGGCAGCGCCAGGTTCAGGGGGCGTTTAGCGGTGGGGGTGATAATGCCATGCTTATCGACGCCCCACGTTGGCTGCGGCCGGCGGAATTCGCGGCCGTCGGCAAGCGGCTTGACGGCGTACCAGTCATCCTCGGTGCGCACGACGTGCCCGCCGGTGCGCGGGCAGGTAACGGAATCGCCGAGCCAGCCGGCGCCGGCCGAAACCCAGATGACATTCTTGGCGTCATAGGCCACGGAGGTCATCAGAACGTCATCGCAGTTGGCGATGACGAGCATGTCCGGGTGGGCTTCCACAGCGCCGCGCAGAGCCCGCTCGATCTTATTAATCTCGCCCACGCGGTCGAGCTGGTCGCGGGTGAGGTTGAGCAGAACTAGCGCCTGCGGGTTCAGGTTATCGGCTACGTGGGGCACGTGGAGCTCGTCCACCTCGAGTACCAGGTGGGAGGCGTCCTTGCCGGCCATGAGTGCGGAGATGATGCCGGCATCCATGTTGTCACCGCCGTCGTTGGTGGCTACGGTGTGCTCGGCGCGGACTGCGGCGGCTAGCATGCGGGTGGTGGTGGACTTGCCGTTGGTGCCGGTCACTAGCACGGCCGGGCGCCCACCGCCCAGGTTGGTCATGATGGAAGGGTCAATGGCATTGGCGATTAGACCACCGATCATTCCGCCGGCGCCACGGCCGGTGGCGCGGGAAGCGGTGGTGGCCAGCTTCGCGGCGGTAGTGGCGGTGGTGGTGCGCAACTTCCTCAGCGCACCCGGGACTCTAAAACTCATGTCCCCTAGGGTAGTCGCGCGGGCGGCTTAGTCGTTCTTTTTCCCCGCCGAGCCGCCAGAATTTCGTCGGCCCCTGCCGCGACCACCGCGGCCGCCCCGGCGACGGCGGCGCTTTTGGTTCTTAGCGCCGCCTTTTTTGTTGTTGTGGGAAGAGCGTTGGGGCCGGGGCGTGGGTTTGCCGGATTCGGGTTCCGGCACGGCGTCTTCGATGCGGGTGAGGGCGTCAAGAAACGCGGTATCGGACATCAGCGGAATGCCCTTGCGGTGGGCGTGCATGGGTTTTCCCACCAAGTCAGTGGTCACGTTGCACACGACCAGCGAGGATTCGCGGGTGAGCTTTTCGGAATAATTGAGCTCCTCACGCATGAGCGCGGCGATGATGGCGTCCGGGTCCTCGAGGATTTCCGGAGCGACCACGATTTCCATGCCGCGGCGCAGTTCCTTGCCCGGCTCGTATTTGCCGGGGTTGTGGTGTTGGACGGGGGCTTCGGCAGCGTCGACTCGCACGTGGGAGCGTTGCAGGCCGAAGCGGTCGGCGCGCACGTCCTCGGGCGCATAGCTGCGCACCGTGCCACCTCGTTGCTTGCGGTAGAGCGCGATGAGCAGTTCGGTTTGTTCGCGCGAAGTCTCGGGTTCGGGCCGCTTGGCGCGCTCCACCGAGGCCTGTGGCGAAGCGTCCAAGCCGCTCTGCTTAGCGACACCCCCTAAGCGCACATCATTCGACCGCACCTGCTGCGCATAGGAGGTGCCCAAAGTATCGATGATGCGGACGGGGGTGGGGACGTGTCCGACCTTCTGGCGGCGCCGGCGGCCCTTGTTGCGGCCGCGGTTGCGCGCGCGATTTTGGCGGGCGGCGGCCATCATGGCACGGCGGGCCTCGGCGACGAGAAAACCCCAGGTATAGGGGAGGTCGTGGACGATGAGTGTGCGGCCGTCAATAAGCTTGTCCAGCGATTTGAGGATCTTGCCAAAAGCTGGCGCCTGCTCAATATCGGTGGTGCTCAGCCCGTGGAGGTGGCGCGGCCCGGCATCGATATCGGGCTTGAGGACGGCGTGGAATTGCTGGCCCTGCTCGCCGGCTTCGTTGAACGCAATGGCGTCGATAGTAACGATGCGCCCGGTGCTGGGATGGATGCCGGTGGTCTGGATGGTCAGCGCCACATAGGGAAAGTCCGCTGCCTCATTGGACGAGTCGGCCTGCTGCGGCTGTTGCTGAGCCGGTGGGTGCGGTTTCGGTTTCGGCTTGGGTTTCGGGGCGTCTGGCTCTCCGGAGGCACGGACCGCACGGCGGGGCTTAGTGCGGCGCTGTTCCATGCCTGGTTTGGGCGCTGTGGACCTGGCCGCGTGGCGCGAAGCTACCGTCGCGGGCGACGGCGCTGGGGCCGACGCCGACGGGTGCTGCGGGGAGGGGCCAGGTGTGTTGTTCATTAAACTCAGTGTAGTATCCCGCATTTCGTGCAGGGGGACAGGGCGCGCCGCTTAATCTTCTACAACGACGACAATGACCTTCGGCGGGGTTGTTTGTTCCTCAGGTTCTTCAGGGTGCCCCGGTGTCTCTGGCTGCTGCGGTTCAGCCGGCTCTTTCGGCTCTTCCGGCTCTGTCGGTTCTTCTGGTTCGAGCGGTACGAGGGGCTCATCCGAGCCGTCCGGCGCGCCGCGGTCTCCCGTGGGCAGTTCCGGTTCGACCTCTGGTTCTGGCTCCGGGGTGGGCACGATTTCCGAGCCAGGGATCGTCGTCGTTGGGACAGTAGTTTCCGGCTCTGGCGTTGGCTCGAGTTCGGAACCTGGGATAGTGGTGCTTGGCACGGTGGTATCCGGTGCCGGCTCAGCCTGGGGCTCCGAGGTCAATAACGAAGATGTCGTTGTAGGCGCAGTCGGCTCCGCAGGCGTTGGCTCTGAGGACTCTGGTGCGGGCAGTGGCGTCTGCTTATCCGTCGAGGTGGTGGCGCCGTCTTCAGTTGTGGTCGTTTCAGCCGAAGTCTTTTCCGAAGTAGGCGTATTTGAAGTAGGTAGGTCGGACGGCTCGGCAGGTGCGGTAGCCTCCGTCGACGTCGTGGCCTTCGATGGTGACGTCGAAGTTGCAGAATCCGTAGATGCCGTGGTCTGCGCGGGCTCCGTGGTCTGCGTTGTCTGGGAAGGCTCGGCCGATGACGAAGACGTGGAGGTTGCAGTCGGCTCCTTCGCCGCTAGCTGCGGCGCCGGCTCAGAGCTGGAAGATGGCGCCGCGGCCGGAGTCGAAGCCGGGGTCGATTCGACGTTATTAGCCGCAGCGGCGGCGGCAGCGGCTGCGGCGGAGGCGGCGCGGGAAATTGCCTGGGAATCCTGGCGGTGGTGCTCGCCATGGTCCTCACCACGGTGCTTGCCGTGGTGGCCGGCGGCAGGGGTCGTGGCACGGTCAGTCTGAGGGGTGTGCGTCGGCCGCGCCTGCTTAGACGGTTGGGGCGCGGGGGCGTGGCGGTGCTGCGGTGGTGTCTCAGAGGGGGCGTCGGCAAGCGGGTGCTGGGTCGGGGAATCCGCGCGGGATGGCGCGGCGACACCGCTGGTGGGACCAGCATCGTGGATGCGGGGCGTGGCGGGGTGCGCGGGGCGCTTGGGACCAATGCCATCGAAATGGGAAGAATCGTCGGTGGAATGCGAGTGGGTGTCCGAAAGAGCTTCGTCCTCACTAAGCATGTGGGTAGCCACGGTGGTGCCGCCACCAACTAGCACGGCGACACCGGCTGCGGCCAGCAGATTCGAGGTCACGGCCCCAGAAACGCCGGCGGCATTGGCGGCAGAGGTGATGGCAAAACCACTTGTGGAGGAGGTGCCAGCGGCAGAGATTCCGGCAGTGGGGCCGCTGGGAACGCTGGTTGCGGCCTGTGCGCGGGCTGCGGTGGCCGCGGACATGACGGCGGCGCCACCGGCGACAACGCCCAGAACTAGGCCGGCGTGGTGCCTATTGGCAGCGTTGTGCGCGTAGATGGTCAGCGCGGGGCGGTCATCGGCGTCGTAGTGGAAGTAGCCGTGGGCAATGGCGAGGCGGCCGGATTTGGTGCAGTCGAGCACGGCGGGGGCAATCTCGCGGGCGGCATCGCGCGGGAGGGAGCCTAAGAAGATGCTATTGACATAGACATCAACGGTATTTCGCCGCAGGAAACCACGGGTGCGCAAGGAGACGAGGTAGTGCTCGTCGGTGTGCGGAAAGCCAGTGACGTCTTTGGAAAACTCCGTCAATGTGGCGGCAGCCTCGCCCGGCAGCATGGTCCAGCGCTGCGCCGGCGGGTTATTGGCGGGGATGCACAGGTGCGGTGCCGGCAGGAGCAGGTTGAGCGTGGGCCACTCTTCGCCGGAGGCATCTGTCATGCTCACGTGGGCGGTGGCGCGTGGGCGTAGGCCGGCGCTGAGAACCCAGTCAAAGAGTGCGTAGGCCTGGGAATCGGCGGCGCTGAGACGGCCAAGGAGAGAATCGCCGATCCACACCGCGAAGCCGTCCTGGGCGGTGCGGGGGCCGAGCTCCGCAGAGAGGTAACCGCCTTCTGCGGCGGTGGACTCGAGCAGTTCGCTGAAAACTTCTGGCGAAACATCCTCGATGGGCAGATTATGGATCACGCCAAAACCGTGGTCAGGGACCACGTAGGTGGCGGAATCCAGCGAAGTCATTGGGGCCTTTCGATAGGGGGTAATAGTAACACTGTATTTTAGGCACTGCCGTGGGCCATTTCCAATTTCCCCGGCTGGTGAACAAGGGTGTTACCCTGCCCGAAAGTTTTACAGAATAAAAATGAGCACGGCGATGAGCGCTGCAATCACCAGTAGGGCCATGACGGCGGGCCACCACCGGCGGCGGGGTGCGGGGTCATCGGTGCTTATGGCGCGGAAGCTCGTAGTTTCGAAGGTTTCCGTGGCGGCGGGGGAGGTAGGGGCGGCGTCGGCAAGCGAGGCTTCCTTCGAATCCGGCAGCGGCGCCCCCGCGTAGATGCTGAGCACGCGGCCGGTGTTGCGCGGCGCATGATAGGCATGGGCCAGGGTTATGCCCTGCTTGGCGACGTCCACCCCTTCCAACCGCCCCACAAACTGCGGGCCCATATAAGCATCGGTGCCGGAACCGGTGCTGCTGGGCGAGAGCGTAACCAATACGTGCATGCGGGCGTGGGCGGGAATGTCCAGATCCGCGGGAAGATCGGCGATGTCGATGGGTGGGGCATAGCCCAGCATTGTCCACGGGCCCGCTGGCGGATTATTCGCCGGCAGGCAAAGGCCCGGCCGGGGCAGCAGTAGCGACAGAGAGCCATCGGGCTGCGGCGCGGCGGTGGCTGCAGGGGTCAGCCCGGCGCGAAATAGTAGATCTATTTCGGGATACTCCGCGCGGTCGGCGCTGGTGATGTGCCCGATGGTGGAGTCGGTACGCACCTCCAACCCGCCGTCTGGGCGGGGTGCCAAGGTGACGGTGAACTCTCGGTTTTCCTTCGTCTGCGCATCGTAGATGGGCAGGGCCTGCACGGCGCCCAAGCCACGGTGCGGTATGAGGTAGGTAGAAGAAGGCATACCCACCCTTCTACCACGCCGGGCCGCGGCGCCGGCGAGCAGGCCTAGGCCAGGGCGCGGTTGACGGCGGAGTTAATCGCGTTGATGGAAGCCCGCGTGGTGGACCCGGCGATGCCCGCTCCCCAGACCTTGTTCTGGTTGACGTCGGCGGCGATATAACAGGCGGCCTCGGCGTCGTCGCCGGCGGAACGGGACTGCTGGGAGTATTCCATGACCTCGAAGTCGATGCCCAGGGATTCCAGGGCGTTGGCATAAGCCGCAATGGGTCCGTTACCGCTGCCTGAGACGGTGGACTTTTCCCCGTGGAAAGCCACGGTGGCGGTCACCGATGCATCCCCATCTTCTGTTGGGGCATTGTCCATATGGAAAGACTCCAGGGTCAGCGGATCCTCGCGGTCCAGGAACTCGGTGGCAAAGATATCCCACATGTTTTTAAAATTGACCTCGCCGCCTTCGGAGTCGGTGATTTCCTGGACCACGCTGGAAAATTCCGCTTGCATGGCGCGAGGCATATTGATGCCGTGATCGGTCTTCATGATGTAGGCAACGCCGCCCTTGCCAGACTGGGAGTTGACGCGGATGACCGCCTGGTAGTCGCGGCCCACGTCCTTTGGATCGATGGGCAGGTAAGGAACCTCCCAGATGGCCTCGCGCATTTCTTCCCACGAGACCTCGGTATTATTCGCGCCGGGGCGGATGGTGGCTGCCAGCGCGTCCAAGCCCTTATTAATTGCGTCCTGGTGGGAACCGGAGAACGCAGTAAAGACCAATTCGCCGCCATAGGGGTGGCGCTCCGGCACGCGCAGCTGGTTGCAGTATTCAACGGTTTCGCGAATCTGCGGCAGATCGGAAAAATCAATCTGCGGGTCCACACCCTGGGTGAGCATATTCAGGCCCAAAGTGACGAGATCTACGTTGCCGGTGCGCTCGCCGTTGCCAAAAAGGCAGCCTTCGATGCGGTCCGCGCCCGCCATAAAGCCAAGTTCGGCGGCGGCGATTCCCTCGCCGCGGTCATTATGCGGGTGCAGTGAGAGCACGACGTCCTCGCGGCGGGCAAGATTGCGGTGCATCCATTCGATGGAATCGGCGTAGATATTGGGCGAAATCATCTCCACGGTGGATGGCAGGTTGATGATCATTGGATTCTCTGGGGACGGATCCATGATGTCTACCACCTCATCGCAGACCTCGCGGGCGAAGTCCAGCTCGGTACCGGTGAAGGATTCGGGGGAGTATTCCCAGCGCCAAGTGGTATCTGGGTAGTCGGCGGCGATGGACTTAATGAGTGTGGCAGCATCGGTGGCCAGCTTCTTAATGGCAGGTTTGTCTTTGCGGAAGACTACGCGGCGCTGCAGCTTCGAGGTGGAGTTATAAAAGTGCACGATGACGTTCTTGGCGCCCTCGCAAGCTTCAAAGGTGCGGCGGATCAGGTGATCGCGGGCCTGTACCAGGACCTGAATGGTGACGTCATCGGGAATTTTATTGCCCTCGATGATTTCGCGGACAAAGTTGAAATCGGTTTGGGAGGCAGAGGGGAAGCCCACCTCGATTTCTTTGTAGCCCATCTTGACCAGCAGGTCGAACATGCGGTGCTTGCGCTCTGGGCTCATGGGATCAATCAGCGCTTGGTTACCATCGCGCAGATCCACCGCGCACCACTGGGGAGCGTGGGTGATTTTCTGACTAGGCCATGTGCGGTCCGGCAGGTCGATGTTTTCTACCTCGACGGCGAAGGGTTGATAGCGCTCGTGGGGCATGGCGGAGCCGCGCTGCTTATTCCACGCGGGTTGTCCTTCGCGGCGTGGGCCGGTGGGGGTGGTGATGTCGCGCGGGGCGCTGATAAAAGAGTCGGTGGGGGACATGGGGTGCGGTTTCCTTTTCTGGTGTCTATGGGGAAAGACGGCCAGCTGGGCTTGGGTAGCCGGACTCCGCGACGGGGCGCTGGCCAGTGCTTAGGCCGAAATCCCGCCGCGGCAGATAAGGAGTAGGTCATTCCGCTGTGTCATATCGGTCACACTACAGGCTTTCTCACTGTGCGGCAAGAGATTTCATTCAATGAGACGCGGTGGTGGTGGGGTACCATGCCTTTCGTGTCTAATCCCCGCCATGCCAAGCCCCAAACATCATCCATATTGCGTTCCTTGTGGGCGCCTGCCGCACTCGTTGCACTCATTGGAGCCGCATTGCGCGTAGGCGTACTCGCAGCGGTGGCCGCCGCGCAGGACGATAAGCTGTGGGGGCTGCTCAATAAGTGGGACGCTAAGCACTACGTAGAAATCGCCCGCGGCGGGTACTTTGGTGCGGATATTTCTACGGATGGGCCGGTCCATGAGACGACCATGGCCTTCTTCCCGGGATTCCCCTTCCTCGTGCGTGGGTTAAGCAGCATCTTTGGTACCGACGAAGCGGGCACGGCCATTGCGCTCAATGTGCTCTTTAGCATCGCGCTGGCTGCCGGTGTGATGGCCTTGGCTGCGCGCATGGGCATGGGGAAGTGGGCCCAGGTGCTCAGTGCTGTGATGGTGACCTGTGCGCCGATGTCCATCGTGTTTTCCATGCCGTATACCGAGGCACTTTTTGGGGCCCTGGCCATATGGGCGGTGGTGGCGCTCGTAGATGAGCGATGGTGGGCTGCCGCGGCACTAATTTTTGTAGCCGGACTCGTGCGTCTTACCGCGGTGGATCTCGTTGCGGTCTTTGCATTCATGGTGCTGCTGCGGGCGCGAAAGAACTGGCGGGCCTGGGCCGCGGTGGTGTTTTCGGTCGTGCCGCTGGTGGGGTATTTGTGGTGGTCGAGCAGCCATCTCAAAGAAGTTGGCGGTTATTTTGGGATCCAGAAAGAACATTGGAACTCCAGCTTTGATGGCGGCAAAGCCACGGTTATCTGGCTTTGGGAGACGCTTAGCGGGGCTACTAACGGTGGATATCTGCTCAGCGCCGGCGTGATGATCGCTGCCCCGGTTTTCCTTGTGTTGGCATGGCGCCGCCTGCCGTTAGCGGCCTGGCTATTCTCTGCGGTGCTGATGGCGAACGTGCTGCTTTCTGATGGCATTATGCACTCGCGGCCCCGGCTGCTCCTGCCGGCGGTGATTGTGTTGTTGCCGTGGGTGAAAAAGGGGACGTCGGCAAGCGTGGCGGTTGGCGCCTGGGCCCTGTTCGGGGCGTGGTTTTCGGCCTATATGCTCGGCGTATTTGAGTGGGCCATTTAGCCGCGCTGGCTTACCGGGCTGCGGGAGAGCACGATGGTGGAGAGCACCATAACGGTAAGGGCGATGAGCATAATTGCCCAACCGACGGCCGTATCGATGAGGAATTTCTCTCCCAGCACCATGTAGCCCAAGCCGAAGGCCACGATGGGTTCAAAGATGGTCATGGCCGGCAGGGAATGGGCTAGGGGGCCGGCATTAAAGGAATATTGCTGCACTACGGTGCCGGTGAGCGCGAGACCGATGAGGCCGTAGAACTGCCAGCTTGCCAGTAGCGTGGCAAGGCCTTCGTGGGTGAAAATGTCCACCACGGCCTTTGATAGCAGGGCGACGAAGCCGTAGATGACGCCGCAGGCCGTGCCCAACGCTAAGGGACGGTTATCCGGTAGCTTCGTGGCTACCGCAGCAAGTAGGGCGAGGGTGACCAACCCTACAAGGAGCGCCGGCCACCAATCGCTCCATTCCGGGCGGGGGTTTCCTGCGACCGGACGGCCGTAGACGACCATGATGCCCACCGCGATGGTCAATGCAATAGACCAAAAGACCTCGTGGAAAGGCATTTTGCGGCCGGAATACCACGCCGAAAGCGGCAGGGTAAACATTAAGGACAGCACCAAGATGGGCTGGACCACCAGCAAGGTACCAAAACCGAGGGCGATGACCTGCAGGCCATAGGCGCCAATGGCGGCCGCGGTGCCCACCCACCACAAGGGGTTGGACATGGCGGCGCGCATGACCGAATCATCGGCGTCGAGGGCAATGCGGTGGCGGATGACCGTGCCCCAAGCAACCGTCAGCGCGGATGCGAGCGCGAAAAAGATGGCGAGGAGGTTGCTTAACACCCGCTCAACGGTAGTAAAAAATCCTGCTATATGCATATTCTTCCCTGCATGGCGCGCGTTTTTCTGCGCTGAGGAAGCGAGCGTGTGGTGCGCTTAACATTGGGGGCGTGTGAATAAAAATTAAGCATTGTCTAGGAATTATGATGAGGGCAAAGACCCTGCGGGGTAGCATGGGTCTTTGACTAATGAACGACAGGTATTTCCGGGCGTGTACACACACGCCAGGGATGCCTTGAACGACGAAAGGCGGCATCCTTACCGTGGCCCTGATCGTGCAAAAGTATGGCGGCTCATCCCTCGAATCCGCAGACCGCATCCGCGCCGTTGCGGAGCGCATCGTGGCCACCAAGAAGCAGGGCAACGACGTTGTCGTGGTGTGTTCCGCCATGGGCGATACCACCGATGAGCTGCTCGACCTTGCCGCCCAGGTCAATCCTGTCCCGCCGCAGCGAGAGATGGATATGTTGCTCACCGCCGGCGAGCGAATCTCTAATGCTCTGGTGGCCATGGCAGTGGAATCGCTTGGTGCCCACGCCCAGTCCTTTACCGGCTCCCAAGCCGGAGTGCTCACCACCGAGCGCCACGGCAATGCCCGCATCGTGGACGTCACCCCGGGCCGCCTGACCGAGGCTTTGGACGAAGGCAAGATTTGTATCGTCGCCGGCTTCCAGGGCGTTAATAAGGAATCGCGCGATGTCACCACCTTGGGTCGCGGTGGCTCCGACACCACCGCGGTGGCACTTGCTGCCGCGCTAAACGCGGACGTGTGTGAGATTTACTCCGATGTTGATGGCGTCTACACCGCAGACCCGCGCATCGTCCCAGACGCGCAGAAGCTAGACAAGCTCTCCTTTGAGGAGATGTTGGAGATGGCCGCGGTAGGTTCCAAGATTTTGGTCCTGCGCAGCGTGGAGTACGCCCGCGCATTCAATGTACCCTTGCGAGTTCGCTCGTCTTATTCAAATGACCCCGGCACCCTAGTTACCGGATCGATGGAGGATATCCCCGTGGAAGAAGCAGTACTAACTGGTGTAGCAACCGATAAGTCCGAGGCAAAGGTCACCGTCCTGGGCATCCCGGATCGCCCGGGGGAGGCTGCGAAGGTCTTTCGCGTCATTGCCGATGCAGAGATCAATATCGATATGGTCTTGCAAAATGTCTCCTCCCTGGAGGACGGCACCACCGATATCACCTTTACCTGCCCGCGTGCCGACGGCCCGCGTGCCATGGAGCTGCTGAGCAAGCTGAAATCTGAAGGAGGCTGGGCCAATGTGCTGTATGACGACCAAGTGGGGAAAGTCTCCCTCGTCGGCGCCGGCATGAAATCCCACCCGGGCGTTACCGCAGAGTTCACCGAGGCCCTGCGCGACGTCAACGTCAATATGGAGCTCATCTCCACTTCTGAAATCCGCATCTCCGTGCTCACCCGCGAGGCTGACCTGGAAAAGGCCGCCCGTGCACTGCACGAGAAATTCCAGCTTGGTGGCGAAGAAGAAGCCACGGTTTATGCTGGAACCGGACGTTAAACACCCACAGCAACTACAGAGGATTTATAGTCATGACCACTGTTGCAGTAGTAGGCGCTACCGGCCAGGTCGGCCGCGTTATGCGCTCCATCTTGGAAGAACGCAATTTCCCGGCCGATAAGGTGCGCTTTTTCGCCTCTTCCCGCTCCGCCGGCACCGAGCTGGAATTCCGCGGCGAGCAGATTACCGTCGAGGACCTCGCCGAGGTTACCGAGCAATCCGTCGCCGACGTTGATATCGCCTTGTTCTCTGCCGGTGGTTCTACCTCCAAGCAATGGGCTCCAGTGTTTGCCGCGGCCGGTGCGACCGTGGTGGATAACTCTTCGGCCTACCGCAAGGATCCAGAGGTTCCCCTCATCGTCTCCGAGGTCAACCCCGAGGCAGCCAAGAACACCCCTAAGGGCATCATCGCGAACCCAAACTGCACCACCATGGCCGCTATGCCGGTGCTGAAGGTCTTGCACGATGCCGCGGGCCTGAACAAGTTGCATGTGTCCTCTTACCAGGCGGTCTCCGGCTCCGGCCTGGCCGGCGTGCAGGCGCTGGCCGCGCAGGTCTATTCGGTTGGTGAGCACAATGTGGGTTTGGTCCACGATGGCTCTGCACTCAATGACGAGGACTTTGGCCCTTATGTGGCGCCCATTGCCTATAACGCGCTGCCGATGGCCGGCAACCTCGTGGATGATGGCTCCCTAGAGACCGATGAGGAGCAAAAGCTGCGCAACGAATCCCGCAAGATCCTAGACATTCCGGAGCTGAAGGTTGCAGGTACCTGCGTGCGCATCCCGGTCTTTACCGGCCACACCCTGACCATCCACGCCGAGTTCGACAAGGCAATCACCTCCGAGCAGGCCACCGAGCTTTTGAGCGGTGCCCCGGGCGTTAAGCTTGCCGACGTCCCCACCCCGCTCGCTGCCACCGGCATCGACGAATCCTTGGTAGGCCGCATCCGTCAGGACCAGACGGTGGACGATAACAAGGGCCTCGTGCTCGTTGTCGCCGGCGATAATCTGCGCAAGGGGGCCGCGCTCAACACCATCCAGATCGCGGAGCTACTCGTTTAAGCAGGTTCCGCTTCGTCGCAGGTTACACAAAAAGCTCGGCGCCCTCCTTCCTCGTTACGGGATAAGGAGGGCGCCGAGCTTTTATCTTGATTGACGTGGGCGAGAAGGCTAGTCCTCAGAGACTGGCTTGGCGGTGCCCGTAGCCTTGCCGCTATCAGCGGCAGCATCCTTCTTGCCAAAGTCAAGGTCGCTATCGGAGGACGGAACCTCCGGCTTGGTGTGCTGCACGTAGGTCACGGATGGCTCCGGATCTTCACGGTCGTAGTCAAGGTCGTCATCGTTTTCGAGCTCTTCGTGGATCTCTTCTGCGATATTGGTGACGAACTCGGTGGTTTCCATATTGGAAGCCGCAGCCAGCTTGCGCAGCTCGCGCTCATTTTTCTTGGTGAAGCGCTTGCGTGGATCCAAGCGGCGGGAAACCAGCTCGTGTGCGCGCATGCGGCGGTCGGACTCATCCGAGAGCTTGCTGCCGTTCTTGATGCGGTTGAAGACCATCACCACGATCATCAACAGACCCAGGTAACCCAGAATTGGGTAAACATTGCTGACCAGCGTCTGGAAGCCCACGAAGGACAGGATGAAGCCGATGATGCAGCAAACAGCGTAGACAGGGTAGAAGCGCTTGGGATTATTGCGGGTCAAGCGCTTGCCCAAGGCGTAGAACATACCGATAGCCGTATTGAAGACCATGCCGTAGATGATGAAGGTCATGAACACGCCGAATACCGGGTGGATGCTCGTGATGAGGGCCAGCACCGGCATATCCTCGCCGTTGACGGTCTCGGCCTCGAAGAAGAGGGCGAAGACCAGCAGGGCTAAAAGGATCAGGTAGAGCAGGCCACCAATGAGGCCGCCGATGCCGACTGCGCGGTTATCCAGGAAGTTACCGCCAATGACGATGGACATGGACACAGCCGTCATAACGTTCAGGCCGGTGTAGTTCAACGCAGACAGCCACCAGTTAGGTAGCGAGGTATCGACGTTAGCTACTGCCCAGTCATTGAGGGAAGAAAAATCAACATCTGCGTTGAGAATGGTGTAGCCGGTGGCAATCACCACGAAGATAATGATGAACGGGGTGATGGTACCGATGACCGCGGTCACGCGGTCAACATCCATCAGGCCGACGAGCAGTACCAGAATCAGCATCGCGGTGGCGCCCACCCATACCGGAACGGAGGGGAACTGCTGATTGATATTAGAGCCGCCGCCAGCAAACATGACGAAGCCGATGGAAAACAGAGTAACTAGTGTTGACCAGTCCAAAATCTTGGCGGTAAACGGCGATGCGACCTTGTCGTAGACAGCGGTATGTTCCTCGGCCTGGAAATACGAGCCGAGCTGCAGGATGGACACGCCGGTGATCATCATCAGGCCAGCGGCTAGGGCGATGCCCCACAGACCCCACTCGCCAAAGGCTACGAAGAACTGCATGGCCTCCTGGCCGGAGGCAAAGCCTGCGCCCACGACGACGCCGATAAACGCCATGGAAATTCCGATTGCGCGTTTTAACATGAAAGGGAGAAACTCTCTTACTCACACGCGCCGGGCCCGGCATTGGGATCGCACGGGCCCGGATCGACGGTCGATTTATCACGTGTGTACACATCTAATAAACCACACATTGGACAAATCTTTCGGGCAAGAATCGCCCTAATTGTGGCCTCCTTCACCCAGTATCCGGTGTACAACCTGCAGCTAAATGCCAAAAATTGGGGCTCTTGGGGTGCAAGGTAACCAGAGCGTAACAATTTGCAGGTGAAATTATCTCGCCGCCTCAAGGGGCCGGTATGGGGGTATTAACCTGTCCCTGCGATCAGATCCTTGCGGGCGCGCGCGACGCGGGAGCGGATAGTACCTACCCGCACGCCAGCAATCTTGGCCGCCTCCTCGTACGTGTAGCCCAGCACCTGGGTGAGAATGAGGGCTTCGCGGCGGTCGGCCGGGAGGGCGTCGATAAGCGCGCGGGCATCTATCCATTCACTCCATGCCGTGGACTCTTCTGGTGCCGCACCCATGGCGTCTTCGTATTCGGTGGCAGATTTGCGCGGCCGGGCCATATCGTGGCGAATATTATCCACCCACACCCGCCGGGCTAAAGACAGCAACCACGTGCGTGCCGAGGACCGGGCCGCAAAGCGTGGCAGGGCGCTGATCACGCGCAGATAGGTCTCTTGGGTGAGATCGTCGGCGCCTTCCGGCCCGCCTAAATGCGCTAGCAAACGCCACACATCATCCTGGGTAGCCCTAATAAACTCCGTCAGCGCCGCACGGTCACCGCGACCGGCCCGAAGGGCAAGGTCGGTGACGCGGGCGTCATCTGCTGCGGAGTGGTGAGTCACCTGAATGAATCTACCAGTAGCCCCTACACTCCTTTTAGATCCCTGACAACCGGTGATTCTTTTGCCACACTGGTGGTACATATCCACTGATTGCCAGGAGGCAAAATGACTGATTTCACCGCTGATGACATCCTGAACAAGGGCCAGCGCCCCGCTGGCAAGGGCAATACCACCCGCCCGTCTGGCCAACCAGTTCCTTCCGAGAACACCTCGGTGACTGCTGGCCAGCAGGGACCAGTGGTGCTCAATGACATCCACCTCATTGAAAAGCTTGCCCACTTCAACCGCGAGCGCGTGCCGGAGCGCACCCCGCACGCTAAGGGCCACGGCGCCTTCGGTGAGCTGCACATTACGGAAGATGTATCCGCCTATACCAAGGCCAAGGTCTTCCAGAAGGGCACCGTCACCCCGATGATGGGCCGCTTTTCCACCGTCGCCGGTGAGCAGGGATCCCCGGATACCTGGCGCGATGTACACGGCTTTGCGCTGCGTTTTTATACCGAGGAAGGCAACCTGGACATCGTGGGCAATAACACCCCAGTCTTCTTCGTTCGCGATGGCCAGAAGTTCCCTGACTTCATCCACTCCCAGAAGCGTCTGGGCACCAATGGTTTGCGCGATGCGGATATGCAGTGGGATTTCTGGACCCGCAACCCGGAGTCTGCCCACCAGGTCACCTACCTCATGGGTGACCGCGGCACGCCGAAGTCGACCCGCCACCAAAATGGTTACGGCTCCCACACCTTCCAGTGGGTCAACGAAGAAGGCGAGGCTTTCTGGGTGAAGTACCACTTTAAGACCCGCCAGGGCGTAGAGAACTTCACCGACGAGGAGGCCACCACGACCGCCGGCCAGAACCCGGATTGCCACCGCGAGGACCTCTACAACGCCATCGAGGAGGGCAATTACCCAGTCTGGGACGTCAAGGTACAGATCATGCCGCTGGATGAGGCGGAGAACTATCGCTTTAATCCTTTCGACCTAACCAAGGTCTGGTCCAAGAAGGATTACCCGCTGCACGATGTGGGCTACTTCGTGCTCAACCGCAACCCACGCAATTTCTTTGCGCAGATTGAGCAGGTGGCGCTCGATCCATCCAATATCGTGCCGGGTGTTGGCCTCTCCCCAGATAAGATGCTGCAGGCACGCGTTTTCGCCTACGCTGACCAGCAGCGCTACCGCATTGGCCCGAACTACCAGCAGTTGCCGGTCAACCAGCCGCAGAATGTGGATGAGGTCAATACTTATCAGCACGAGGGCAGCATGCAGTTCCTTTTCAATGCCCCGGAGGATCCGGTGTACTCACCGAACCGCTATGAAAAGGGCACTGGCGTGCTTGACGACGCCGCTGTGAATGACCGCTCCCAGCTCGAGACCACCACCGCGGCGGAGCTTTATATCAATCCGGAGTCCTACGGCGGCGATCTGGTGCGTGCACCGTACGTTCGCCACTCCGAAGATGATGATTTCGTGCAGGCGCGCGACTTGTACGAAAACGTCTATGATGACGCCGCCAAGGAGCGCTTGGTTACCAATATCACCAATGCTATGGCAGGTGTATCTGAGGAAACTGAGGAGCGCGTTTACGACTACTGGACTAAGGTGCACCCAGCCCTTGGCCAGCGCGTGCGTGAGGTCTACGCCGAGAAGAAGTAATCCTTCCGCGGCAGTCCCTCCGCACTAAAAACTCCGCCCCCGTATCGCGCAGTTATAAAGCGCGGTACGGGGGCGAAGTTATGCTGTGCGGCTAGTCGCAGCGGCGCATATTTTCGGTAAGGAAAGCGGGCGCCCCCTCGGCGGCCCACTTGTCTACGTCGTAGCACGGGGCGGTCATGCCGGAGGTGGCTTCGCCAATGGGCTCAATGGCTACCCACTGGCCATTGTCGTAGCGCGCCCAAGCTGTCCAGTCCGTGCTGTCCTTGCCGAAGTGCGCCCATTGGCCATCGCAGTCACTGACTCGGATATTTGTCATGCTGGGGGCCGTGGGTTGTAGCGCTTCTGGGGAGCAATCGCCCTGGCCTGTATCGGCGGGCGCGGCGGCTTGGTCTTCGCTCTCTTTATCGCCTGCTTCTGCGGGGGATGAGGAGGGAGCTGCTTCTACGGAAGTAGGTTCAGCCTCGGCGGTGGTCTCTGCGGCTGCCGACGTGGTGGCCTCACTCGTGGCTTCTTCGGAGGAGGTCTCCTCGGCGGAGGAGCTAAGAGCAGTGGCATCGGAAAACTCGGGTTCTGCGGACGTATCGGTGTCGTTGGAGCAGGCAACAAGGCCAAAGCACAGCGGCACGAAGGCCGCGGTGGCAAGGTAACGGGAAGGAGCTAGGGAATAAATGTGGGGCATGCCATATATTCTAGAGTAATCGGCAATGTGGGGTGCTCGGCGCGCCTGCAGCAGGGGAGTGACCTGCAAGGATAGGTTCATTACCATGACCTCACGCCTTGCTTCCCCAGACGCTGCGTCTCCCTCCCGGTGGCGCAGCGTCCTCTTGATCTTCTTGCTTGCCCTGCCGTTGGTTATCGGAGCTACGGTGGCGGGCCTCGCGCAGTGGGAACCTGCCCATGCTTGGTCTAGCGCCGCGCAGCCGTTTGGCGCGCCACGGGAAAATTCTTCCTCTCCAGAGGTGAAAGAAGCCGCCGAAGCAGCCAGCCGCGCCCAGGCACAGGCAAGCATGCTTAAATCGGGCGCCAAGCGGCTTGACGACGGCACGGGGGAGCTCAACAAGGGGGCGGATGAGCTTGGAGGGGGCGTCGACAAGCTGGCGACGGGCTCCCAAGAACTGGTATCCGGCCTCAATCAGCTGCAGTCTGGAACCAATACGCTCGGTGGCGGCGCCACGGAGCTGGCCAATGGCGTAGGTGGCGCTGTGGACCAGGTGGTCGGCCTCGGGGCCGTCCAGGGGCAGATCCTGCAGGCCATCGATGGCACGATGCACGATCTAGAAGGCAATAAATCCAAAGAAGCGAAGGATATTCGCGCGCAGCTGGGTGATCTCCGCGCGCAGGTGAATAATTTCCGCCTGGATAATTCGGTAACTGGCCAGCTCAAGAAGCTCAAGGACGGCTCGCGCGATCTGTCCAATCAGTTGGCAGTCAATGGCTACGCCTATCACGATGGCGTGAATCAGGCGGTATCGGGCGCGCAAGAGCTCAATGAGGGTATAGCGGAGCTTAGCAAGCGCGTCGGTGAGGCGCAGGAAGGCGTGGACAAGCTTGACGACGGCGCCGGCAAGCTCTCCGGCATGGCGGCCCAAAATCAGACGAACGTGGGCGATATTCAGCGTGCCCTGCCGCCGGTGCATACTGCATCCCAAGGCCCGACGCATTTGCTGAGTCCTATTGTGGCGCTGCTGATCTCCGCCTTGGTCTTGCTCGCAGGTGCGGCAGCTGGCGTGGCCTGGCACGTAGGGTTCCGCCCTTGGCTAATGGTGGCTGGCGGAACGCTGGCTGCGGTGGCCATCGGGGAAATCCTCCTCTTCGTGCTTGCCACTGGTTTTACTCCCGTGGCGGCGGCCTGGTCTGGGGTGACGCTGCTACTGGGCGCGCTGTCCATGACGGCCATTACGCGTGGCCTGCTAGGCCTGTGCGGTATTACTGCCGGCAGTATTCTTGCGGCACTCTTTGGCATCGGCCAGACCGCGCTGGTGGGCTGGTTGTGGAAATCCGCTGCAATTGCCGGGGTTTCTAAAGTATGGCAAGTTATTTCTAATCTTTTTCCGCTGAATTGGACTACCGCGGCCGTCACGGTGGCGGGCAACGAAGGCGAACAAGCCGTCCTCTGGGCTGGGATTGCGGTATTGTTGGCTGTCACTCTCGTTGGGTTAAGTGCAAAATGGTGGGCCTTGTCCACAGTAAAAACTAAAGATTCGGTCAATTAGGTCTGAAAATGCAGACCTAAGAATAAAAAATATTGGTGGAAACTGGGAATCTTGGTGTCCGCTACCGTTTGCATTGTGTGAATGCTACAGTTGGTCTTGCTCACAAAGCCTACTTAGGGGGTAGGCAAACGGTTTCTCCAATCCGTTGTGAGTGATAGGGAATAGGGACGACGCGGCGCTGTAGGGGCACCGCGTCGTTTCCCATATATGGGGTATTTATCTGCATTTTCTGCGCAAGAATCCGTGCACAACGGCCGCCGTTTTATCGGGGTGGGGTAGTTTTCACGCTTTGCATACCTTTTTGACGACACTTATCTATAGACAATTCAATTCAAAGTGGTGTGAATTTTTTGAGGTAGTGGTAGTGCTGCCGGTGGCCAGGGTTTAATCTGAGTCACACCCCGTCTATCTGTGTCACGTGCGGCACGGCGGGACGTCAACTTGTAAAGGAGCACTATGCAGACCCCGCTCGGCCTTACGACCGTAGGCCTTTTGGTCATTTTCGTGACGGTGGGAATTTTAATTCGCGGCCGGGTAAACCCCATCATTCCCATGACATTGGTGCCTGTAGTTGGTGCCCTAGTATGTGGATTTGGTCTAGGCGAAATATCTGACTTTTTCAGTGAAGGCTTAAGTTCCGTCATCAACGTTGTGGTGATGTTTATCTTTGCCATCATCTTCTTTGGCATATTGCAAGATGTTGGCCTATTTACTCCGGTTATCCGCGCGCTAATCAAGGCTACCCGCGGAAAAATCATGGCCGTAACGTTGGGCACTGCGGCGATCGGCGTAGTAGCGCACCTCGATGGATCTGGTTCTACCACCTTCCTTATCACCATCCCCGCGCTACTCCCGCTCTATCGTGCGCTGAATATGTCGCGCTACGTGCTTATCACCATTGTGGCGATGGCCGCCTCCATAATGAATATGGTTCCTTGGGGCGGCCCGCTTGGCCGGGCCGGCGCCGTAGTCGATCAAGAGCCCAATGCCATCTGGGTGCAACTTTTGCCCATTCAGGGCGTAGCGATTGTGCTGGTCTTCGTTTTGGCTGCGCTTTTGGGGTGGCGGGAAAAGCGCCGCATAGCGGGTTTGCGCGAAAGCGGCGAAATAGCAGGCGGCACGGCAGTAGACGTGAATGAATTGGCCGATGAATTCGCTGCTGCACAGGTACGTGAACAACATAAATTGGGCTACCACTTCCGCACGGGACGCTGGGTTACCGTGGTCAACGTTGTCGTAGCCCTTGCGGTCTTAGTGGCTCTGCTATCGGGCGTAGTTCCGCCCGCCCCAGCCTTCCTCGTGGCCACTACTATCACGCTAGCCATTAATTTCAGCGGTTCCATGGAACAAGGCGAGGCCCTACGGCGCCATGCGCCTAATGCATTGGCCATGGCGGGCGTCATTCTTGCCGCGGCCATGTTCTTGGGCGTTCTCAATGAAACGAAGATGCTTGAAGAAATCGCCCTGACGCTAGTTAACGTCTTGCCGGAGGGTGTCGCGCCGCATCTCCACGTTATTGTGGGCTTCTTTGGTGTACCGCTTGACTTGTTGACCTCGACGGATGCCTATTACTTCTCAGTTCTTCCTATTGTTCAGGGAACCGTGGAAAGCTTTGGGGTCAGCGGTATGGGTGCGGCTTGCGCGCTCATCATTGGTAACGTGGTGGGCACCTTCGTCTCGCCGTTCTCACCCGCATTATGGTTGGCGTTGGGGCTAGCGGAAGGCCAGATGGGTAAATATCTCAAGCTGGCTTTCCCCATTGCGTGGCTATTTTCCGCCATCTTGGTGGCCGCGGCGCTGTTTATGGGAATGTTGGCCTAGTAAAGGAAAGGCCCGCAGCACAGCTGCGGGCTCATGGTCGGGATAACAGGATTTGAACCTGCGACCTCTTCGTCCCGAACGAAGCGCGCTACCAACCTGCGCCATATCCCGGCGTTCCGCCTTGAAAAGCGGTACCTCGATACTTTAACGCAAGCTAAGCGCAATCAACAAAACGGCAGGTGGTTGCGTTTAGTCCACCTCAGTGATTTTTAGCAGCGTGGCGGAGGGCCGGCAGAAGATGCGTACGGGGGCAAATTTGGAGGTGCCCAAGCCATTGGAGACATGCATTTTCATCGGGCCGAAATCGTGGAGCCCCTGCACGCGGTCGCGGTCGATGCCGCAATTGGTTACCAGTGCACGGGATCCCGGCAGGCAAATTTGGCCGCCGTGGGTGTGACCAGAGAGCGAGAGTTGGTAGCCGTCGGCCGCGAACTTCTCCAGCACGCGGGGTTCGGGAGCGTGGAGGAGGGCCAGGGACAAATCAGCATCCTCGTTGGGAGGACCCGCGATTTCGGAGTAATCATCCAGATCGTGGTGTGGATCGTCCACGCCGGCGGCGGCAAGACGGACGTTGCCCACCTTAAACTCATGCCGAGCCTGGTTGGCATCGCGCCATCCGTGCTCCATAAAGGCGGCGCGCATACCGCGCCAGGGCAGATCCACATAGGAAGGCTCCCGCTTTTTGCCCAGCAGATACTTGAAGGGATTGACCGGACGCGGGGCCCAGTAGTCATTGGTGCCAAAGACAAAGAGGCCGGGGCGGGCCAGCAGCGGACCGAGAGCGCGCAGCGTATCGGGTACGGCCTGCTGATCGGAGAGATTATCGCCGGTGTTGACTACGAGGTCCGGCTCCAGGGCGTCGAGGGCGGAGACCCAGGCAATCTTGGTCTCTTGGTCCGGGATCATGTGCAGATCAGAAAGGTGGAGCAACCGAAATTCCGGCTTGCCACGCAGAGTGCCCTTGGGCAGGAGAGGGAGCGTATATTCCTTGAGCTCGAATTTGGTCAGTTCGCTATAGCCCCATGCTGCGGCGCCCAGGCCCGCAGCGGTGAGGCCGCCAAGAATACGTAAAAGTTTCACGGCTACCACCCTACCTGGCGTACATTGATAGGCATGAGCGAGCTAAAACAAACCATCCGTGCAGATCTGAAAACCGCAATGAAGGCGAAGGAGAAGCAGCGCACCAGCGCCATCCGTGCCTTGCTGGCCGCCATCCAGGCCGAGGAGACTAACGGCTCCCGGCACGAGCTGGAGGACGCCGATATCCTTAAGGTAATTGCGCGCGAAATCAAAAAGCGCCGCGAGTCCGCCGAGGTCTATGAGGAAAATGGGCGTCCGGAGTTGGCTGAAGCCGAGCTTGCTGATGTCCCCTTCTTCGAGGCCTACCAGCCCCGCCAGCTAGACGAGTCCGAGCTGCAGGCCTTGGTGAAGGAATCCATCGCCGAGGTCGAAGCCGAAAACGGCGAAGCACCCACCATGAAGCAGATGGGTGCCGTAATGAAGGTGGCCAATGCCAAGGCCGCCGGCCAAGCGGACGGCAAGCGCCTGTCCGCTGAGGTCAAAGCCCAGCTGAGCTAGAGCGGGCGAGACCACACTGGGCGGCGGAGCCTAGCGGCCAAGCAGGCTGCGGATATCGTTGGCAAAGTTATCGATGTCCTCTTGGCGGATGCCAAAGTCTTCCGGCGAGAATCCGCCCCCTCCACCGTCACCGCCTGTGCCGCCAGTCGAGCGGCCCGGACTAGTAGCACCGTCGGTATTAGCGCCGCCGGTGCTATTTTGCGTGCCGGTGGAGTTAGCATCGGCCACGCCGGAGGAGGGGGATTGGGAGGCCCCGGCGCCGTCGGAGAGCTGCAGCGTAATTTCTGCCCCCTTCTTCTTTCCGTCCTTGCCGGTAATGGCGCGAACTACGCGGCCATAAGGCACATCGCCGCCGATGACGCGGGAAGTCTTGACCACATAGCCCTTAGCTTCCAAGGCCTGGCGCGCCTCGGCCTCGGACTTGCCACGCAGGCCATCTAGGGTCTTATCGGCCGTGGTGCCGTTATCGTATTTCTTATTGTAATTCGGCAGACCAGCCTTGGTTGCTCTCGGCAGCTGGGAGGCCATGCTGAAGAAGGTCTGCGCCGGCTCCAGGCCGCCGTAGAGGTTGCCCCAACCCGCACACTGGCGCACCGGGCCAGTACACAGCGGGACGGTGGAGGTGCCGTCGTTATAAATATAAGGAGCGGCGGAAATGCCCTCATTGAATCCCAAGAAAGCAGAGGACTGGTTGGACTCGGTGGTGCCGGTCTTTGCCGCGATAGGGCTGGAATAGCCGGCCGCCTGGGCGGCATCTTTGGCCGTGCCCTGCTTGGCATCTTCGGACAAAGCATTGCTCATGGCGCGGGCCACGTCCTTATCCACCGCCTGCTCACAAGGGGTTTCTTTAAGGTAGACCTCGTTGCCTTCCTTATCGGTGATCTGGGCGATGGGGTTGGGTTCACACCATTTGCCATCCGAGGCCAGCGTGGCACCCACATTGGCTAGCTCCAGCGGGTTGACCTGGTCTGGGCCCAGGGTAAAGGAACCCGAATTGGCTTCCTTGGTGTGCTGGGCAATCGAGGTGTCCTTATCAAAGCTGCCCTTGTCATCGTAGGAGCGCAGGCCCAAGCGCACGGCCATATCAACGATGGGGGCTACGCCTACCTGCTCGGTGAGCTTGATAAAAGGCGTATTGGGCGAGTGGGCCAGTGCTTCCTGCAGCGTCATGGTGGCCTTATAGGCGCCAGCGTTTTCCACGCAGTAGCGGTCCGCCGGGCAGCCGGCGGCGCCGCCGTGACCAAGGCCTTCCGCCTCGTAGCGGGTGGGCACATCCACGGTGTTTTTAATGCCATAGCCTGCCTCAAGCGCGGCCGCGGCGGCAAAGACCTTAAACACGGAGCCGGCGCCGTTGCCTACCAGGGAATAGGGCTGCGGCAGGATGGTTTCATTCTTGTCCAAGTCCAAGCCATAGTCACGGGAGGAGACCATGGCCAGCACCTTGCGATCCGATTTACCGGGTTTGATGACGTCCATGACTTCCGCCACGCCCGGGGCGTCCGGGTTGGTGTGGCTTTGCACGGCCTGAAGGGCCTTATTTTGCACCGTTGGATCCAGCGTGGTTTTGATGGTGTAGCCACCGCGCGCCAGCTGTTCTTCGCTAATGCCCTTCTTATCCAGGTACTTCAGCACATAATCACAGTAGAAACCGCGGTCACCCGCGCCGATGCAGCCATTGGCTAGCGTTTGGGGCTTCTTGCCGACGCCCAGCTTTTCCCCCTTATACTTATCCGCTTCCTGCTGCTTGATATAGCCGTTATCCGCCATGGATTGCAGGACGAGATTGCGCCTTTCGGTTACTTCGCCAGTGTTGGTATAGGGGTTGAGACGCTCAGAGGATTGGACCATGCCCGCCAGCATTGCTGCTTGTGGCACCGTGAGCTCAGAGGCGTGGGTGCCAAAATAGGTGCGGGCTGCGGCCTCGACGCCATAGGCATGGTTACCAAAAGACACCAGGTTGAGATAGTTGGTGAGGATGTCATCCTTATCTAACTCCTCATCCATCTTGGTAGCCATGCGCATCTCGCGCAGCTTGCGGGTTATGGATTGCTCGGTGGCCGCGGCACGCTCTTCATCGGTGGTAGCAGAAACCAACAGCAAGTAGTTCTTTACGTACTGCTGATCGATGGTAGAAGCACCCTGAGAGACACCACCCGAGGTCAGGTTGGTCCACAGTGCGCGGAAATTGCCCTGGAAGTCTACGCCTTCGTGATCATAAAAGCGCTCGTCCTCAATGGAGACGATGGCGTTTTTCATGGCTTTAGAAATCTTCTTTCCCTCCACCGGGTGGCGGCGCTGGCTGAAGACATAGGCCATGTCCTTGCCCTTGGCATCTTTAATAGTGGTGACGCCAGGGATATTACCGGCCGTCAGATCTTGCAGGTCAGATTGCATGGTTTCGTTAGTACGGGCAATCGCTACCCCGGAAATGCCCGCGAAGGGGGCAAGGGCCAGGGCGATCAGCGCGCCTACCAAGACCGTAGACAGGGCTATCTTGGCCAAAGATTTGATGACAGTCACGCCCCATACACTACGTGGTCGCCCTCGGTGGGTGGAAGATCACTCGCACCCCCTAAAGTGTGACGTGTTAGACAATCTTCTACCTGGGTGAATAGACTTAGGCGCGTTACATAGTATTCCGTCTGGGAAGGAGCACACTCACCCATGACCGTTCGTGTGAAGACTGCTGGAATGTCTAATACAGCCCGAAATCCCGAGCGTGGTGAGTGGGTTACCCAGGCTAAATGCCGTAAAGGTGACCCGGATGCCCTCTTTGTGCGCGGTGCAGAACAGCGCAAGGCGGCGGTCATCTGCCGCCACTGCCCGGTGTTGACCGAATGCCGTGCCGATGCTTTGGATAACCGCGTCGAGTTTGGTGTTTGGGGCGGGCTGACCGAGCGTCAGCGCCGTGCATTGCTGCGCAAGAACCCTCACATCACGGATTGGGCGCACTACTTGGCTGAGGGCGGCGAACTCGTCGGGATTTAAGAATTTTGACGGCGTGGGGCGTATTTAATAGTTAGAATGGGACCCATGACTAAATGGGAATACGCAACCGCACCTGTTCTTACCCACGCTACGAAGCAGATCCTCGATTCTTGGGGTGAAGACGGCTGGGAACTGGTTACCGTCACCCCTGGCCCGAACCCAGAAAACGTCGTGGCCTACTTCAAGCGCGAGGTGGCAGAGTAAATGGGCTTTCATGCTCGCTTGCGGGAGCTGGGGTACGAGCTACCGGGCGTCGCCAAGCCGCTAGCTTCCTATGTGCCGGCCGTGCGCGTAGGAAATCAGGTCTGGACCTCCGGTCAGCTTCCCCTCGTGGAGGGAACCTTGCCGCTGACCGGCAAGGTTGGTGCCGAAATCACTACGGAACAAGCCCAAGAACAGGCCCGTATCGCGGCGCTCAATGCGCTCGCCGCCATCGATGCTGAGGTGGGCCTAGATAATATCTCCCGCGTGCTAAAGATTGTGGGGTTCGTGGCTTCTGATCCGGGCTATGCAGATCAGCCAGCAGTTATCAATGGCGCCTCGGATTTCATTGGTGAAGTCTTTGGGGATGCCGGAACGCATGCTCGCTCCGCCGTTGGTGTGGCTGCGTTGCCTAAAAACGCGCCGGTAGAGATCGAACTAATCGTAGAAATTGCTGCTTGATCGGATAGGCTAGTAACTATGGAGCACCCTGCATATAGTCAATTGCGTCCCGTCAGCCAATCCGTTGGCGTAGTCCTTTGTGATAACCCCAGCTACACCGCCCTTGAGGGTACGAATACGTGGATTATTCGCGCCGCTGAAGACTCCCGGGCGATCGTCGTAGACCCGGGTCCAGAGGATGAAGGCCATCTCAACGTTGTGCACCGCAACGCAGGTGAGGTGGCATTGATTTTGATTACTCACCGCCACGATGATCACGCATCTGGCGCGCAGCGCCTGCGGCAGATGACCGGCGCCCCCATTCGCGCATTCGATCCGAGTTACTGCAACGGTGCCGAGGCGCTGCAGGATGGTGAGCATATCTCCCTCGACGGCATCACCCCTCGCCTCGAGGTTGTTCACACCCCTGGCCATACCGCGGACTCCACCTGCTTTTTTGTGTGGAGCGGTGAAGTAGGAAACTCCCGTCTCGAAGGCATTATTTCCGGTGACACCATCGCAGGCCGTCACACCGTTTTGCTTTCGGAGACGGACGGAAACTTGGCCGACTATCTGCACACCTTGGATACCCTAGAGGAGCGCGGTAAGGATATCGCGTTGTTCCCAGGGCACGGCCCAGATTTGGATGACACGTCCCAGGTAGCTCGCAAGTATATCGACCGCCGCCACTACCGCCTTGATCAGATTAAGGAGATCCGCTCCCGCTTGGGTGAGGATGTAGATCTGAATACCCTGGTCAACGAGATGTACGATGATGTGGATCCGGTACTGCGCCACGCTGCGGAGCAGTCCACTCGCACCGCGCTGAAGTATTTGGACGGCAAGACTAAATAAGCCGTATCTCCTATGTGCCCCTTTTTCCTCCTAGTAGGAAAAGGGGCTTAATTGTTTTAGCCCCTGCGCTGGTGCACCAGGGAAGTGGGGCTGGCCTTCACGTAATGCTGGGCAAGGGGGGCGAAAACCAGCGAAACCCCCGCTTTAAGCGGGGGTGTGGCGAGCTCGCGCTTACTTAGCGAGCGCGGCGGGCGAGGTGCTCGGTATCGACAATGAGCACGGACTTGCCCTCGAGGCGGATCCAACCGCGGTGGGCAAAGGTGGCGAGCGCCTTGTTGACGGTCTCACGAGAGGCGCCGACCAGTTGGGCAATCTCTTCCTGGGTGAGATCGTGGTTTACGCGCAGGGCGCTGCCTTCCTGGACGCCGAAGCGATTGGCCAGCTGCAGCAAAGTCTTTGCCACGCGGCCGGGAACATCCGTGAAGATGAGGTCGGCCAAGTTGGCGTTGGTGCGACGCAGGCGGCGTGCCAAGACGCGTAGCAGCTGCTGTGCGATTTCGGGGTGGTCACCAACCCACTTCTTGAGCAGCTCGGAGTTCATGGTGGCCGCCTGAACTTCGGTCACGCATACTGCGGAAGAGGTGCGCGGGCCCGGGTCGAAGATGGACAGCTCGCCGAACATATCGGATGGGCCCATGACGGTCAGGAGGTTTTCGCGGCCGTCCGGGGCGTGGCGAGCGAGCTTAATCTTGCCCGAGGTGATGATGTACAAGCGGTCACCAGGTTCGCCCTCGTCGAAGATGGTGGTTCCGCGCGGATAGCGCACGGTCTCCATCTGCTCGATGAGGTGCTGCACTGCAACGGGATCAACGCCTTGGAAGATTCCGGCGCGGGAGAGGATGTCCTGTACGCCTTCCACGTTTTACTCCTTGGATGTCGACTACGAAAGTCCATAGATGCGCCTGCGCCACATCTGGGTGCGGTCTTTCATGCACTCGACAATGCGGAACAAGCGGGGTCACTGTGTAACGAGTTTCATCTTACAGTGTAATTGGTCACTTTTGGTACTTCAGTGAATTTTTGTCACACTATAGAAACTCTGATCGTGCTAGAGGCACAACTCCGGCCAGCGAGTTTGCGGCTTAGTCAGCGAAAACAACTGCCTCGAGCTTTTCCATCAGGAGGGCGAAAAGGGCGATCGCAAGCGGTACCAGAATCACAAGTGAAATCATGTTTTCCTAGTCTACTAAGCTTTATGCCATGAATTCAGCACTGTCAGCGGCCAGCGCGCCGGAGCTACGGGCACCGGAGATAAATAGGCGTTTGGCACAGGAGTATCCAGATGCGCGTTGTGCCTTGGATTATGACTCCCCGCTGCAGCTTTTGATAGCCACGGTGCTTTCTGCCCAGTGCACGGATGAGCGCGTGAACTCGGTGACCCCTGAACTCTTTTACCGCTACCCCGAGGCCGCAGATTATGCAGCAGCGCAGCGGTCGGAACTGGAGCGCATCCTGCGCCCGTTGGGTTTTCAACGAGCTAAGGCGGGACACCTTTTAGGCATAGGGGAGAAGCTGGTGGCAGATTATGCAGGCGAGGTTCCCCGCACGGTTAAAGAGCTCACCAGCCTGCCCGGCGTGGGGCGTAAGACCGCGCTGGTGGTGCTTGGGAATGCCTTTGGGATTCCGGGGCTGACGGTGGATACGCACTTCGGCCGCCTCATGCAGCGGCTCGGGCTCACAGGGGAGACGACGCCGCTAAAGATTGAGCGGGACATCGCCAAGCTCCTGCCAGAAGAAGAGTGGACAATGTTTTCTCACCGCGTCATCTTTCATGGGCGCCAGGTATGCCATGCGCGCACGCCGGAGTGCGGTGCATGCGTGCTGCGGGATATGTGTCCAGCGGCTAGTGGGCGCTAGGCTTAAGGCATGAAGAACTACGTCCTTGGCACGGTGATTGCCGCGATCCTCATTGCCGTTATCGCCGTAGTGGGGGTCTCGCAATTGCGGGGTGGGGACGAAGCCGAGGAGGCGTTGCCAACCGAGGCTGCTCCGCAAGAAGTTCCGCAGCGTCCAGACTGTCCAGCCGGCACCGTAGCTGGGGTAGAGCTGGATTGCTTGGGCGGTAAGGCCACCGGAAAGCGTGCCGATGAAGGTGTGAGCGTGGTCAACGTGTGGGCGTGGTGGTGCGAGCCGTGCCGCGCGGAGCTTCCCTATCTGCAAAAGGTGGCGGAGACGCACCCAGAATGGCAGGTCGTGGGTGTGCACGCGGATAAGAACGCGGGAAACGGTGCGGCTTTCTTGAATGACGTGGGAGTGGATCTGCCGAGCTTCCAGGATGCGGATAATAAATTTGCCGGTCAGTTAAGCCTGCCAGGCGTAGTTCCGGTGACAGTGGTGCTCAAGGACGGCGAAGTACGCAAGCAATTTGCGCAGCCCTTTAGCTCCGCAGCGGAGATTGAACGGGCCGTGAAAGAGGCGATTGCGGCATGAGCCAACTTCGTCCCGAGTACACACCAGAATGGCTCAAGCCAGCGTTGGGGGTAGACCCGAGCCAGGTGCAAGAGCTCATTGGCAACCGGCAGGCCTCGTCACTCAATGGCACTACTGCGCAGGTGCCGGTCAAACGGGAAGCAGCCGTGCTCATGCTGCTTAGCGGCGAAAGCGCGGAGGAGGGCAGCATTTTGCTCACGCACCGCTCGCCGTCCATGCGTTCTCACTCCGGACAAATTGCCTTCCCGGGCGGCCGCCGAGATCCCGGTGATACCTCGCTAGTGGATACTGCGCTGCGGGAAGCCTGGGAAGAAACGGACCTGCAGCGTAATTCCGTGACCCCGCTGGAGCAGTGGAGCCAACTGCATATCCGTGCCACCGGCAATCCCGTGAGCCCGATCCTGGCGCATTGGAACCAGCCGGGGGAGGTCTATCCCGCCAGCCCTGATGAAACCGATGACGTCTTTCTCGTTCCCATCCGGGAATTGGTCGATCCACACAATCGCTTCGTGGTGGGCTTTAGAAAATGGCAAGGACCAGCATTTCATGCCAATGGCTATGTCATCTGGGGGTTTACCGCCGGCGTGCTTTCGGCCCTCTTGCAGCACTCTGGGTGGAGCGTTCCTTGGGATAATAATTCAGTCATGGACCTGCGTGACTCCCTCAAAAACTCCCGCAATAATGAGAAGATGTCCTAACCGCTTGTGCCGCGGTACGTGTACGTCTTAACCCCCAAATAGAAAGAATCCATAGCCATGACTCCTGCGCTTATCGTTGACGGCCTGATTGTGGTCGCCGTCCTGTTGGCGCTACTTAGTGGGTGGCGCAATGGTGCCCTCGCGGCAGTTTTGGCCTCCATCGGAGTGGGTGCTGGGGTAGTGCTGGGCATTGCCGTGGCACCTGCCGCATTGCGCCTGGTGGAGCAGCCCTCGCTGCGCTTGCTGCTTTTGGTAGGGATTTTGGTGCTATTCGTGGGCATCGGGCAGCTCATCGGCTCCTCTCTGGGCGGCAGCGTGCGCGACCGCATGAAGGCGCGCAAGACGCAGCGCCTCGATTCTGCGGTGGGTGCGGTATTCCAAGCCTTTGCCGCCTTGGTGGTTATTTGGCTGATTTCTATCCCTGTGGCCACCAACTTGGGTGGTGCGGCCGGTCAGGGCCTGCGCGATTCGCGCATTCTGGGCAACCTCAACTCGGCCGCGCCGGCGCGGGTAGCGGCGCTGCCCAATGGTGTGGCGGCAATGCTTAATGAGTCCGGCCTGCCGCCATTAGTGTCGCCGTGGCAAAACTCTATTAGCACCGAGGAGGTAGAAGAGCCGGACCCAGACGTGCAGGATCCGGAGCTGGTGCGCCGCATGCGGCCCTCCATCATTCACGTGCTTGGCGACGCCGAAGAGTGCTCCCGCCGCCTCATGGGTTCCGGCTTCGTAACGGCCGATGACTACGTGATCACCAATGCCCACGTGGTGGCCGGCACGCAGACCGTGCGCCTTGATACCAAGCTGGGGCTTAAGGATGCGACCGTGGTCTACTACAACCCAGACGTGGACGTGGCGGTGTTGCATTCGCGCGACCTCGGCATCGATCCGCTGCCGTGGGCCCAGACCCCGGCCCAGACGGGCGATGATGCGATGGTCATGGGCTTCCCACATTCTGGGCCTTTCGACGCCGAGATGGCGCGTGTGCGCGATCGCATCACCATTTCCGGCCCGGATATTTACTCCCACGGGCATGTGGAGCGCGATTCCTACACCGTTCGTGGCAACATCCAGCAAGGAAATTCCGGCGGCCCGCTGGTCAATACGGCCGGCGAGGTCCTAGGCGTGGTCTTTGGCGCCTCGGTGGATGACTCTGAGACGGGCTATGCGCTCACCGCTGATGAAGTCAACAGTCAGATCGGGGACGTCGCGCAGCTTACCCACCCGGTCGATACCGGTGAGTGCGTGGCCCACTAGGTATATTCTTGGAGCCACGCCCCCAGCGTAGAGACGAACTCCGCCGGTGCTTCCACGTGAGGTAGGTTCTTCGCACCGGGCACGGTCGTGGCGGTAAAACCGTGGCGGGCGCGCAAGGCGGCGCGACGGACCACGGGATTCCACAGCCGTTGTTGGGCGTGGATGAAAAGGACGGGTCGTTCCACTGTCAGTTCCACCCAGTTCAGGGGGACAACGGCGGTGCGCATACGGTGGTTCCACAAGATTCCGCGCCGAACGCTGCCGATCCGGGAGGCGCGCAGGCGTAGATCGAGGATGCGGTCAAAGGTGGCTCCGTTAAGCGAAGGCCCCGTATCCAGCTCCAACTCCTTGCGGTAGGCGCGCGGGCTAAGTAGCAGGTTCTGGGCGCGGGTAACGCGGGGTAGGCGGCACAGCAGCGAGCGCAGGTTAATCCACCCAAAATCCCACGGCCGGGCGGCAATCGCTCGGCGCAGATCCACCGGGTGAGCGGCGGAGATGGAAGCCAAGCCGCGCACCCGCTCGGGGCGCTCAGCGGCTAAGCACCAAGCCACCGCGCCGCCGGTATCGGCACCGACCACAAAGGCATCGTCGTGGCCCATGGCCTGGATGAGCCCGCTGATATCGCCCACCAAGGTACGAATATCTTGCCCCGCATCAATAGGTGGCTTATCGGACATGCCAAAGCCGCGCATATCTACCGCCGCGACGTGGAAGCCGCGCTGCGCAAGCGGCGCAATGACGTCTTGGTAGTCGAACCACCCACCAAAGGCGCTGTGGATGAGTACCACTAGTGGCTGCGTGCTCTCTCCCGCCGTGGCCACGTGCAGGCGGATGCCGCGGGTATGGACGAAGTCATGCGCATAAGGTCCCTCCAGCTCCACCGTTGAGGGAGGCAGGGGTGCAAAGGCCATGGTGCCGCCTTTCTATAGTTGGGGCAGAAACGGTAGAGGATAGGGAAAAGTACACAAAATCCGCCCCAGGCTAGCTAGGGCGGATAGAGGGGAGCACGACTGCGTGGCGTGCTGCGTGTGCGTGGCGCCTGCCGGTTTAGGTGTAGAGGCCGTGGGTGGTCTTTCGGTCCAGAGACTTTTGTGCCTTGCCCGGAACCAGGTTCTTGAGCTCCTTGGTGGAGGCAATGGTCTTTTGCGGCGCCTTCACCTGCTTGACGTTCTTCAGACCAACAAAGGCCAGGATGCCGGCGAGGACGATCATGATCAAGAAGACGATCAGGAACGCTGCCCAGCGGTCCAGCCAGATGGCGAGGAGCTCTGCCAGGAAGAAGAAAAAGAAGAAAGAGCTATACAGCGCGATGGTGCCAGCGCCGCCGAAGAGACCAGCGCCAATTCCGCCCTTCTTTGCGGACTCTGCCAGCTCGGTCTTAGCCAGCTCCACCTCGGAGCGTACGAGCTGGGACATCTGCTCGGTGGCGTTGGAGACCAGCTGGCCTACCGAGGTCTCGGACGAGGACGTATCCACGTCACTCAATGGGATCGAGTTCACCTTCGGTGCAAATTGATCAGTACCGTCGGTATACAGTCCATCGTTGCTCACGATTAATTCTCCTCGCGTTTATCTAAACCTTGTAATGTCCCTAATAATAATGGAATCACTATTCTCCCATGGTGCCACGCATACGTAGGGACTTCCACGGCTATCCTAATGTATATGTCAGAAATTGACGCGTTATCCCCGCTGTTTCGCCTGCCGGGGGTGAAAGAAAGTGCAGAAAAAGCCGCCGCTGCCATTGCCCGTGCACACCGCCGACCTGCAGGATTGCGAAAGTTTGAGGTTATTTCTGCCGAGTCACTTATGCGCGGTGCCCGTTCTAGCGTGGCGCTTGATGGCTACGCCTTCCCCCCACATCCGGGCCCAGAAAATGTGGAAGAAGGGCCGTTGGCCAGCGCCGTAAGCGCCTACTCTGTGGCCGCGCCGGAGCTCTTGGACACCACGGTGCGCTCCTTTGCCCGCGCGCCGTTGCAGGTTTTAGCGCGCATTGACGTCGCGGCCGGTGGCACCGGTATCCCAGCCGGTGAAAGCGCACGACTGCAAGGGCTGGGCCAGCTTATCGCGCAGGGTAATGGTCCCGCCTTTGATCGCCTTCTACCGAGCGTGGTCCATGCCGAGATCGCCGCAGGGCAGTTTTTCGGCCCTCGCAGCGGCCTCGTCGCTCGCGTTGCTTCCCGCCTTGCCGCTGTGCATACGGGTTTTGACCCGCGCGGTTTCGCCGTGCCCGAGGTTTACTACACCCGCCACCGCGCTGAGTATGCCGATGCGGTGGATAATTACCGCACCGCGCTTGCCGACGCCCTCCTTACCCACCTCGCTGCCTGGGCAACCGGTGGTGCAGAGGCCGACGCGATTGCGCGAGCCGCTTAAGAGGTATGCCGTGGCCCGCGCTTGGGGAAGCTGGGGCGGTCAGGGTGCTGGGCAAGCCACAGCCCGGCGCCGATAGCCGCCACGGTCCCCGCCAGCACGGAGGCGCCGATTCCGATTTCTTTAGCGGATGGCGCAGGCAGGAGCGGCACTGGGTCCTTAAAGGATCGAATATCCCACTCATGGCTGATGGCGTGGCGCTTTAATTGCTTGTCCGGGTTGACCGCGACGGGGTGGCCAACCTTCTCCAGCATCGGGATATCCGTAGCGGAATCCGAATAGGCATAGCTGGCATTAAGATCAATGTTTGCTGCAGCGGCAGTGCGCTCTAGTGCTTCCGCCTTATGCGGGCCCTTGCAATAGAAGAGCACCTCGCCGGTAAAGCGTCCGTCTTTTTCTGCCAATTCGGTGGCGATGACGTGCTCGACGCCGAGCTCCTCCGCGATGATGTCTACCAGCACGGCAGCGGAGGCAGAGACAATGACCACGTGGTCGCCTGCGGCGCGGTGGGCACGGATAAGTTCCCGGGCCTCGGCATAGATGGAGGGAGTGACCACGTGGTGCATGGTGTCTCGGGCGATGGAGCGCACTTCCTCCACGGACCACCCCGTGACCATCGTGGTGAGCTGATCGCGGCTAGCGTCCATGCCTTCGCTGGAGAGGCCGGAAAACATATAGCTGGCTTTCGCCAGGGAGAGCTGCAGTGCTTCGGCCGGGGAGATGAGCCCGTTGTGCAAAAACTCGCGGCCAAAGGCATAGGCCGAGGAGGTGGCGATGATGGTTTTATCGAGATCGAAAAACGCCGCGGTGCGTGCGTGTTCGCCGCCGGCGCGACTCGTGCTAGCGGGGCGGGGAGGAAAGGATTCGCGGGAATTCGTCATGGTGTGCTGCCGAGTGTAGCCGCCCTTCGCGCTTAGTGGTGTTGAAGTGGCTGCAGTTAATGGTGGTTGGCGTGTCAATAAAGTGGGATTGGCAGCCCATGCGGGGGATAAAGTAGTGAACACGCATTCGGTGCAGGTCAGCGCCATGGCCGTGAAAAATTGCTGTTAGCTGTTGTGGTTGGGTGGCGAACATGTCATAATAATGCGTGCAAGGCCCCGATATACTGTGCGGCCTGCCCCGGCTCACCCCCCGAGGCCGGGTTACTGACGGCCCGTGCGCACACCCCCCCGATGCACGGGCCGTCACCTATATCTAGCGCCATGTGATACGAGGTTATCCACAGGTTTTTAGTTGAAGTGGCAACCAAATCAGGACCACACGGTGACTTATCGCGGGTTATCCACAGTGCCACCGGAGAGCCCTCGCTGCGGTTGCACGGATGCTTCAGGCTATGAGGCATGAACGCATTACAT
Organism: Corynebacterium sp. KPL4072; assembly: GCF_037908395.1. Classification (NCBI taxonomy): domain Bacteria; kingdom Bacillati; phylum Actinomycetota; class Actinomycetes; order Mycobacteriales; family Corynebacteriaceae; genus Corynebacterium; species Corynebacterium sp. KPL4072. Next base: position 72,534 of record NZ_JBBMGE010000010.1, on the reverse strand, counting down.
CCTGATTCCGCTGCCATCGTCGTTGCCGTCGGTGACGAAGCACTGCGCGCCGAGGCTATCCATGCCGCGGCTGCTACCAGCCACGATGTGCTTACCGTAACCGATCCCCGCGACGTCCCGCGCAGTCTGCCAGGCGCCTTTGCGGTCCTGGTTGATTCCCTCATGGCCCGCGTGGTGGCGGCAGCGCAACGCCCCCACACCGCGCCTGTGCCAGTACTATTCCTTGCCGCGGACCCTGGACCGATTGACTATGAAGCGGCATTAGCCTGTCACGCGGAGAGCGCCTTTATCATTCCCGCCCAGATCAAGGAGCTGCTCGCGGGCATTGCCGCCGCGGGCACCCCGCAGGACACGCGACCGGGTAGCGCCACCATCGCCGTGGTTGGGGCGAGCGGCGGGGTGGGGGCTTCTACCTTCGCGGCCGCCTTGGCCCGCACCCAGTGCGCTGCGGATGGACGCGCCCTGCTTATCGACGCCCACGCATACTCCGGTGGCCTCGACCTCCTGCTTGGCGTAGAGGCCGAAGCGGGGGCGCGCTGGCCGGAGCTTACCGTGGGCGATGGCAGTATCGATGCCGCCGATCTCTACCGCGCGCTGCCCACTACGCCGGATGGGGTAGCGGTGCTTTCGACCGCGCGCAGTACCGTCGCGGATCCCTTCCGCCTGGAAAAGGACCTGCTCGCGCGAGTAGTGGGCGCGGCCCACGCGGGCGAAGGGCTATGCGTGGTGGATTGCACCCCGGAGACCGTTCCGGATGCGTGTACCCACGTGGTCATAGTGGTGGCCGCAGAAGTGCGCTCGGCTGCATCGGCCGCGCAACTAATTACGCGCTTCGGAGCCGCGCGGCGCAGCTGTGTGGTGGTGCTGCGGCAACGCCAGTGGGCATCGTTAAGCGCGGCGGAAGTAGAAAGCATCATCCACAGCACGGTGTTGGCAGAACTGCCAACGGCCCGGGGCCTTACGCGTGCGGTGGAAATAGGCGGCCTCCCGCAGCGCCTCCCGGCACCCTTGCGCAAGGCTGCACACGCGGTCCTCGAGGAGGTAGGCGCGTGAGTGAGCAGAAAGTAGCACAGGAAACGCTGGAAAAGATGCAGCGTATCATCGCCGTCGAGCCCGACTTGGTGCATGATGCGGCAGCCCTGGCTCGGCGCATCCGTGCAGAAGCCGGCGTGATTAGTGACGTCGCGGTACTCGACCTACTACGCCGCCTGCGCCAGGACGCCACCGGAATGGGCCCGCTTGATGCATTGCTGGGGCGAGAGGGGGTTACCGATGTCGTTGTGAACGGGCCGCATGCGGTATTCATGGACCGCGGCGAGGGCCTCGAACGCACTGACATCACCTTCCGCGATGATGGCGAAGTCCGCCAACTGGCCAGCCGGCTGGCGGCAGCCTCCGGCACGCGCCTCGATGATGCTCAACCCTATGCCGATGGCCGCGTTAGCCGCCCTGATGGCGTCGTCCTGCGCGTCCACGCCCTGCTGAGCCCGCCTGCGGTGGCCGGAACCTGCCTGAGCCTGCGCGTACTGCGCCAAGCACAGACCACCTTGCCCCAACTAGTAGACAACGGCACGGTGCCAGAAGATATCGCTACGCTGCTGCGCGCTGTGGTGGACAAGCGAGTCTCATTCCTGGTTATAGGTGGAACCGGCTCCGGCAAAACCACCTTGCTATCGGCGCTTTTGGGAACCGTCTCCGAGCGCGAACGGATCCTCGTCATCGAGGACACTGCCGAGCTCTCCCCGCACCACCCGCACTGCGTCAGCGTGGTCTCGCGTCGGGCCAATGCGGAGGGAAGCGGCGAGGTCACGATGTCACAATTGCTCCGACAAGCGCTGCGCATGCGCCCAGACCGCATCGTGGTAGGCGAGATCCGCGGTCGCGAGGTGGTCGATCTCCTCGCCGCCCTCAACACCGGACACGACGGCGGCGCCGGTACGCTCCATGCCAATTCGCTCTTTGAAGTCCCCGCCCGCATGGAGGCCCTCGCCGCCCTTGGCGGCCTGGACCGCGCGGCACTGCACTCACAACTGGCAGCGGCCGTACACATGGTGCTGACCATGGAACGCACCCCGCAGGGCCGCCGCCTTGTCCATATTGGCGTGCTCGAGGGAAACCCGGTTACCCCACGCATCATCTGGAGTGCCGAAGACGGACCGGCGGATGGCTTTGCGGAATTTTCCGCACAACTTCTGGGCGAGCGCGCCGGGGAGGCCAGCCATGCTTAGTTTCCTCCTGCTCGCCGCCGCACTGCTCCTGCCCGCGCCCTCTATCACCGGCCGCCTAGCTTCCGCAACGCGCCAGACACGAGCTAGCTCCGTGGTCATCCTGGGGGCGGTATTTTGCGGCAGCCTGGTCTTTTACTCAGTGGGTCGCATCAGCGTCGCTATCGCCGCCGCCATAATCGCCTGGTGCGTGTCCTGGTACACCAAAGACCTCGTGGCTGCGCGCACGCAGCGGCGTGGGCGCGAAGGGATGGCCGCCTATTTGGGAGTGGTCACCGCGGACCTGCGGGCAGGGGCGACCCTGGCTGGGGCGCTTGCCCGCGGGGTGGAGGCCCTGCCGGGAACTACCCCGCGGGAGGTATCCGCCGCACTGGAAGCAACGGCCGCCCTCGCTGCGCGTGGCGCGCCGCCCCACATGGCGCTCACGGATGCAGAGGATACAAAGACCCTGCCGGAGCTTTCCCGCTTAGGCCATCTGCTAGAGCTTTCCACCTACCACGGTATTGCGGTGGCCAGCTTGCTCGACCAAGCCCAAAGCCGCCTCGATGCTTCTCGACGCCACCAGCAATCCACCTCCGCTAGTCTGCAAGGCCCCCAAGCGACCGCCACGGTGCTCGCGTGCTTGCCAATAGCCGGCATCGCCATGGGCGGGGCCATGGGCGCTAACTCGCTCGGCTTTCTTTTCGGCGGCGGGTTAGGCGGCGTCCTTCTCGTGGTAGGCGCGGCGCTGGCCTGCGGCGGCTTCGCTTGGTCGCGCATCATTATTCGGAAGGCGGCTGCATGACCCCGCTCATCTTTGTGGCCTTAGCCGCCCTCGTTGGCCTCCCACCGCACACTGGCCGGCTGGCAGTTACCAGTGCGACTGAGACCACCGCCAAGACCCCGCGCGATGGCCCGAAAGCGCGTGGGGGACTGATAAGCAAGCTCAAGCCCGCAGCACCGCTGGACCCGCTGGTAGTAGCAGGTGACGTCGAACTCTTCGCAGCGTGCCTGGCCGCAGGGCTGTCCGTGCACGGAGCCGCCACCGCGGTCGCTCGCACCGCGGACGCTCAGACGCAGGACCTGTGGGAGACCGTCTCCGCGCTGCTAGGCGTTGGAGTTTCCACGCAGTCCGCGTGGGGCCATATGAAGGGCCAGGCGGGGCTGGAGGACTTAGCACAGCTTGTCATCATGTCGGGCCAATCCGGCGCCACCATTGCGGCCGGATGCCATCGAATCTGTACTTCTTTGCGCGCGGAAGCATCCGCCCACGCCACAGCACAGGCGGAGCGCGCAGGAGTATTCATTGCCCTCCCGCTGGCGGTGTGCTTCCTGCCGGCATTCATCGTTCTAGGCCTTGCGCCCGTAGTAATCAGCCTGGGCGCGCAACTTCTCTAAACCTCACTTGAAAGGACACTAATCATGCACGCACTTACTAAGTATCCCCAGCTCATCCGCAATGACGAGGGGATGAGCACCATCGAATATGCCATGGGCTCTCTAGCAGCAGCGGCGCTTGCCGGGGTGCTCTACATGGTCATCAACGGCGGCGGCGTGGTGGATGCCATCGAAGGCATCATAACCGACGCCCTCTCTAATACCCCCAGCTAGCAGCTCTACGTAACCCCAGCCGGCGGGACCATTCCCGCCGGCAGAAAGGAGGAATAATGCACAAGGTATTTGATGACGATGGCTCCGTGACCATCGAGGCCGCCTTAGCTTTAAGCTCCCTAGTCTTGGTCGCGGCGGGAATCGTGGGTGCTATTGCCACGCTGGCATCCTATATCGCCGCTGTGGACATGGCGGGTGCGGCCGCGCGTGCGCATGCCATCGGCGTCGAATACCACCCCGCGCGCGAAGATGCCCAAGTCAGCGTGGAGGAAAGCGGTGGGCTGGTGAAGGCGTCGGTAAGCGTGGAAGCCCCCATCGGCACCATGCGCTCCGAGGCAGTCTTTCCCGCCGAGGTGGGCGGAAATGAGTAAGCCGCAACGCTGGGGCGAGGAAGGCTATGCCACCATCGCTGCGGCCGGCATCATTGTCGCCATCGTGAGCCTGCTGCTTATCGTGGCGGCGGTGGGCTCGCGCGTAGCCGCACGCCACGAGGCGCAAGTGGCCGCCGACCTCGCTGCGGTCGCTGGCGCCTGGGCACTTGCTACTGGCGAGGATGCCTGCACCGCCGCGGGCGATACCGCCGCCCTGAATGGCGCCACCCTAGAAACCTGCACCGAATCCGGTCGCGACGTCATCGTCACCGCGGCAGTGCGCGGCCGCTCTACCCAGGCCAAGGCCGGGCCGGTGTGAGCCAGCGGAAGGAGGCAGCGCGGCTAGCCCTGCGTCATGGTGACCAGCGCGCCGAGTAGCTTGATAGCACCATCTTTGCTGAGCGGATTATTTCCGTTGCCGCACTTCGGTGATTGCACGCACGACGGGCAACCGGATTCGCAAGGACACGAGCGCACCGCCTCGAAGGTGGCCTCTATCCATTCGGGGAAGCGGCGGAAGCCTTCTTCAGCAAAGCCGGCACCGCCCGGATGGCCGTCATAGACAAAAACGGTGGGCAGCTGGGTATCGGGGTGCAGTGCGGTGGATACGCCGCCGATATCCCAGCGGTCGCAGGTGGCGATAAGCGGCAGTAAGCCGATGGCGGCGTGCTCGGCCGCGTGTAGGGTGCCGGGCGTATCGGAGGCCGTCACGCCCATGGCGGAAAGTGCCAGCGGATCGATGGTATAGGCCACGGCTCGGGTAACCAGGCGCTGTTCGGGGAGATCGAGGGGGATGTCGTCACCAATGGTGCCATCGGCAAGCCGCACTTGGTAACCGGTGACGAGATCGGTGACCTCTACCTCCACGTCGGCTACCCACAGGCCCGGGGAATAATTGACCAGGTTATCGGCCTCGCGCAGGATGCGGATATCCGTGGTGGAGCGCGGGGTCGTCGAATAATCCGGGGCCTCGGGGCGGGCGAGCGCCAGGTAATCGCTGAGGATGAGTTCCTCGATGACAAAACTTTCGCCTTGGTGCAGGTACACCGCGCCGGGGTGCACCTGGCTGGTGGCGCGAGCGGCATCGATGGTGCCGAGCAGGCGGCCGTCGGAAGAATCCACGATCATCACTTCCTCGCCTGACCCGCCGCGCAAGGAAACGGCGGTATGCGCCGTCTCCGGGGAGAGTTCCTCCGGCGAGTGGGCAGGAATGGGTACGGCGAACCACCCGCGCTCGCGGTGGCGCAGCAGGCCAGACTCGGCCAGCTGATGGACCACGTCCTGGGCTCCCCAGGCAGCAATCGTGGCATCATCCAGTGGTTTTTCTACCGCAGCGCAGTAGACATGGCCGAAGAGGATATAGGGATTGGCCGGGTTGAATACGCTGGCCTCCACCGGCTTGCCCAGCAGCGCCTCGGGATGGTGGACCAGATAGGTATCCATCGGCTCATCGCGGGCGATGAGTACTACGAGCGAGCCCTGCCCGCGGCGGCCGGCGCGCCCGGCCTGCTGCCAAAAACTGGCGACGGTCCCCGGGAAGCCGGCCGTGACCACGGCATCGAGCCCACCGACGTCGATGCCCAGCTCGAGCGCGGAGGTGGTGGCGACGCCGAGCAAGGAGGCGTCGTCAAGCGCGCGCTCTAATGCACGGCGGTCCTCGGCCAGGTAACCCGCGCGGTAGGCGGCGATGCGCTGGGCAAAATCGGGCCGGCCCAAACTACCGGAGAGCACCTCGGCCGCACGCATGGCCACCACCTCGGCCGAGCGGCGCGAACGCACGAAGGTCATGGTGCGCGCACCCTCGGCGATGAAAGAGGCCATCATCTCGGCAGCTTCGGTGGTGGCGGCGCGGCGCACCGGCGCCCCGTGCTCACCCTCGGCGCCCTCGATGAAGCCTGGCTCCCACAGGGCTACGGTGCGCGCACCGGTGGGGGCGGTGTCCTCCGTAATTGCGCGGGCCGGCCGGCCGGTGAGGCGCTGTGCATGCCGGCCCGGGTCCTTCATGGTGGCCGAGGCATAGATAACCGTCGGCCGCGAGCCATAGTGCGCGCACAAGCGCAGCAGCCGCCGCAACACGAGCGCCACATTGGCGCCGAATACGCCCCGGTAGGAATGGCATTCATCGATGACGATGAATTCCAGGTGCCGCAGCAGCCGCGCCCACCGGGCATGCGCCGCCAGCAGGGACATATGCACCATATCCGGGTTGGAAAAAATGAACCGCGAATGATCGCGCACACCCGCGCGGGATTCCTGCGGCGTATCGCCGTCATAGGGCGCGGGCACCACACCCTTGAGCGCCGGAATCCCCCGGCACAGCTCCAGCACCGCCTGCAGCTGATCCGAACCCAGTGCCTTAGTGGGGGTGAGATACAGCGCGCAAGCGGTCGGCTCCTGCGCCAGCCGGCTCAAAATGGGCAGCTGGTAGCCCAGGGATTTTCCTGAAGAAGTGCCGGTAGCAATCACCGCATCCTCGCCTTTCCAGGCGGCCTGTGCGAGTTCAGCCTGGTGCCGATACAGCTTGCCGACGCCCCCTTCTACCAGCTTCTCCCGCAACTGCGGCAATACCCACTCCGGCCACTGCGCATACTGGGCGCGCTGAGGGGGCAGGGTGGTGTGAAAGGTGAGAGTGGACTCATCGAGGCGGCGCTGGATGAATTCGAGGAGCTCTGTTCCCAGGGGATTATCTGTTTCCGGGTGAGACAATTTTTACCCCCTCGTGGGTTTGGTCTATCGCTTTGGCGTGGAACGTGTCACACTGATATAAGGCCAATGATGTCTTGGTGCGGTGTTTACACTTTAAGGTACTGCTAAAGGACGCATTTACCGAACCCCCTTGGTGCGGAATCGCTGCACCGATAAGCAAGAAAAGGACTGCACACCATGGCACAAGGAACCGTTAAGTGGTTTAACTCTGAAAAGGGCTACGGCTTTATCGAGCGCGCGGATGGCGCCGGCGATATCTTCGTCCACTACTCCGAGATTCAGGGCAGCGGCTTCCGCACCCTAGAGGAAAATCAGCAGGTCACCTTCGAGGTTGGCTCCGGCCCGAAGGGTGATCAGGCCCAGTCCGTGTCCGTCATCTAGGCGGCCTGTTCTCCCCGCTACGGCGTCTCCGCGTAGCCGCGGCGGGTATCCCACCACTCGGTGAACTTATTCTGCAGCTTCTGCAGGCCCACGCCGATGATGATGGCTGCGATGATGCTGACCACCACGGCGAGTACTGGCGAATTAGAAAAGGCCATGCCGCCGAGATAACCAATGGCCAGCGCCTCGCCAGCCCAGAGGGCGACGCCGATGGTGTCGAAGAACACAAAGACGATCCACGGGAACCTCATGGACCCCAGCAGGATGGTCATAAACAAGCGTGCTGAAGGGATGAAGCGGGCGATAATAATGGCGGCCCCTCCGCCGCGGCGCATATTTCGCTTGACCCAGTTCAGCCCTTCGTAGGCCTTAGATCCCTTTGGCACGCGCTTAAGCAAGGGCATAAACCGCGTGCCTAGCAGGAAACAGAGATTATCGCCCATCATGGCGGCGATGAGCGCCACGAAAAACATGGTGGGCAGGTGGGGGAAGCCCTGCGAGCCGGACCAGGCGCCGGCCATATTGAGCGGGATTTCTGACGGCAGGACGGGGAAGAAGCAGTCACCAAAGATCAGCGCGGCGACCAGCGGGTAGATCCACTCTGTGGACATGACGGTTTCGATCCACATAGTGATTGTGTCGACCATGAATCCTCCCCGGGTGTCGGCTTAGGTGTGCTATCGTGCCCCACAATGCTTTCACAGTTACTGGGCATTCTAAGTAGGCCAGTATAGACCCGTTCCGTGGGGGTACATAGTGCCCCTGAAAACGACCTTTTGGCAGAACCGCGTATATGGTGCGAGAAAGGAAACACAGATCAACTGTGTACGCTAGGGGCGATTGCTGAAAGCGTGCATACCTTATTGTTCGCATCATCGAAAGGGATGAAGTCGAAGTGGCAGAAGCAGCCGGGCCGGGAAAGACCTTGGTGATCGTCGAGTCGGCGACGAAGGCGAAGAAGATTCAGCCTTACCTCGGAGATAAGTACATCGTGGAGGCCTCCGTAGGCCACATCCGCGATCTTCCCCGCGGCGCTGCGGACGTACCGGCTAAGTATAAGAAGGAATCCTGGGCGCGCCTTGGCGTGAACCCAGAGGACGACTTCGCCCCGCTATATGTGGTGAGCCCCGATAAGAAGAAGAAAGTCGCGGACCTAAAATCCAAGCTGAAGCAGTGCGATCAGCTCTACCTCGCGACAGACCCCGACCGCGAGGGCGAGGCCATCGCCTGGCACCTGCTTGAGGTCTTAAAGCCCAAGGTTCCGGTGCGCCGCATGGTGTTCAACGAGATCACCAAATCGGCCATCCTGGAAGCTGCGGATAATACGCGCGATCTGGATTACAACCTTATCGACGCCCAGGAAACCCGCCGCATCCTGGACCGCCTCTACGGCTACGAGGTCTCCCCAGTGCTGTGGAAGAAGGTCATGCCGCGGCTTTCTGCAGGCCGCGTGCAGTCGGTGGCTACCCGCGTCATCGTCGAGCGCGAGCGCGAGCGCATGGCGTTCATCCCCGCGGATTATTGGGATCTAGCCGCCACGCTAGATACCGGCGCTGCGGATGCGGATAATCCCGCTACGTTCGACGCCCGCCTCACAGCCGTCAATAGCAAGCGCGTGGCCCTGGGCCGCGACTTTGATGACCACGGAAACGTGAAGAGCAAAGACGTCATCGTCATCACCGAGCCGCAGGCCAAGGCGCTAGAAACCGCACTGAGCGGCGCGGACATGCAGGTCGCTGGTGTCGAGCACAAGCCTTATACGCGCAAGCCTTATGCGCCGTTTATGACCTCTACGCTGCAGCAGGAGGCCGGCCGCCGCCTGCACTTTACCTCCGAGCGCACCATGCGCATTGCGCAGCGCCTGTACGAAAACGGCCACATTACTTATATGCGTACTGACTCCACTTCGCTGTCCAAGCAGGGCCTATCAGCTGCGCGCAACTCCGCCACCAGCATCTATGGCGCAGAGTACGTTTCTGATTCCCCGCGTGTTTATGACCGCAAGGTGAAAAACTCCCAGGAGGCTCACGAGGCGATTCGCCCAGCCGGCGAGTCCTTCGCCACCCCGGGCCAGCTCTCCGGTCAATTGGACGCGGAGGAGTTTAAGCTCTATGACCTGATTTGGAAGCGCACCGTCGCCTCCCAGATGGCCGATGTCAAGGGAACCTCCATGAAGGTCACCGTGGCCGGCACCGCCACCACGGATAATGGCAGCTATGACGTGGAATTCTCCGCCACCGGCCGCACCATTACCTTCCCGGGCTTCCTGAAGGCCTATGGCGCAGATGACGCCAAGGGTGACAAGAAGGGCGAGACCCACCTGCCACATTTGGAAGAGGGTCGCGCCCTGAACGCCAAGGAGGTCTCCGCCGAGGGCCACTCCACCAACCCGCCGGCGCGCTATACCGAGGCCAGCTTGGTCAAGAAAATGGAGGACTTGGGTATCGGCCGCCCGTCCACGTATGCGTCCATTATCAAGACCATCCAGGACCGCGGCTATGTGGTCTCGCGCGGCAATGCGCTGGTGCCATCGTGGGTTGCCTTTGCCGTCGTGGGACTGTTGGAGGAGAACTTCACCGAGCTGGTCGACTATGACTTCACCTCTTCTATGGAGGATGAGCTGGACCAGATTGCTACCGGTATCGAGGACGGCACCGCCTGGCTCAATGGCTTTTATTTCGGCAACGCCGAGGCCAACGAGCAAAAGGCGGCCTCCATTGCCCGCCACGGTGGCTTGAAATCGCTTATCGACGTCAACCTAGAAGCCATCGATGCCCGCAAGGTCAACTCCCTGCGCCTTTACACCGATACCGAGGGCCGCGATGTCTTCGTCCGTGTGGGCCGCTATGGCCCGTATATCGAGCGCGCCGTCGGCACCAATGACGACGGCAGCATCGAGTACCAGCGCGCTAACCTCTCTGAAACCGTCACTCCGGACGGCTTGAACGAGGAGCTGGCGGAAAAACTCTTTGCCACCCCACAGGGCGGCCGCGAACTGGGTGAAAACCCGGCAAATGGGCGCATGATTGTGGCTAAGGAGGGCCGCTTCGGCCCGTATGTCACCGAGGTGGTCCGCGATGATGAGCGGGAAAAGGCCGAGGGTGAGGCTGAAGAGGTCGTCGCCAAGGAGCGTGCCGAGGAAGACAAGCAACGCGCCGAGGAAGGCAAGCGCGCTAAGAACTGGGAAACCAAAACTGCCGCGAAGCAGAAGGAAAAGCGCGTCAAGGAGTACATCGAGAACAAGCTGAAGCCGGGTACGGCCTCGCTATTTAGCTCGATGGAACCCTCTACGGTGACCCTCGAAGAAGCCCTCCAGCTGCTGTCCCTGCCACGCGAGGTGGGCGAGGACGACGGCGTGATGATCACCGCCCAAAATGGCCGCTACGGCCCGTACTTGAAGAAGGGGACCGATTCGCGCTCTTTGGCCAAGGAAGAGCAGATCTTCACCATCACCTTGGACGAGGCCCGCCGCATCTATGCCGAGCCGAAGCGTCGCGGCCGCGCCGCGGCTCAGCCGCCGATCAAGCAGCTAGGCGATAATGACGTCTCCGGCAAGCCCATGACCGTCAAGGATGGCCGCTTCGGCCCGTATGTCACCGACGGCACTACCAATGCCTCCCTGCGCCGCGGTGATGACCCGGAGCAGCTTACCGACGCCCGCGCGAACGAGCTCCTCTCCGAGCGCCGCGCCAAGGAAGCATCCGGCGAAACCAAGAAGAAGTCCACCAAGAAGTCCTCTAAGAAGACGACCAAGAAGAAGGCGACTAAGAAGGCCACCAAAAAGTCCACGAAGAAGGCCGGCAAGAAGGCAACCAAGAAACCATCGCCCGGCACGAAGAACGTGGTAAAGGCCGGCTCGCGCAAGAAATAACCGCGTAAGGTAGCGGGCATGAACGATTTACTTGCCCGCACCCAGGAAGGCGATGCGGCCCTGCGGCGCGCCGTATCCGATATCAGCACACAGCCACGACTGCTCGCCTCGGTCCGCGAAGACCCCGCCGTTGGCGCCGCAATCCTAGCCGGGATTATTGCCCAAGTGGAAAAGGCCCGCACCCTGACCCATCCTTCGGCGCTGGGCGTGGCGGCTTTAACGGCGAACCACGCCGCCTATGCCTGGAGCCTGTATCGCCGCGGCGCGCGCAACGATGCCTTAGGTTGGGGCCTGCGCGCGGCCGCATGGGGTGCGGGCGTTGCCGCTACCCGTAGCCAGCCGACGGCCGCCGCAGTGGCAGTGGGCGGCGCGGCCGTGCTTGCCACCTCGGCGCTGGCGGGCGACCCAGCGCTGCGCACCGATGCCGGTAAGGGCATCGGCCACGGCGCCAATCTGCTCGTCGCAGCCGAAGCGCTAACGGCCTTGCGTGCGGCGCTGAAGCAGCGCAAACACAAGGCGCGGCTAGTGCGCGCGGCCGAAGCCGGCGCCCTAGTTATCGGCCATCTGCTGCTGATTGACGGCCTTCACCGCACCCGGTAACTGCGGCTGCATCGTCGGACCATAGGAAAGGCGGCGGTGCACCGCCTCGAAGGGGCCGCGGCGGCCGCAGGCCTCCAGCACGCAGGCGAAGATGAGAGTGGCCAACCACACCGCGAAGGCCATCACCGCTTGGCCGAAGGCCCCCAGCTCGTGACCGAAGTTCAGCATAAACGGGTGCACGAGGCAGAAAAAGAGGATGGACTGCCCCACATAGCCGCTCATGGAGCGCTTGCCCAGCGCCGCAAAGGGCCATAACACTGCGGGCAGCGGTGCCCCGGCCGAAAGTCGCTCCTGTACTGGCTGCAGCACCAACGCGAGTCCGGCCAGGATACCGGGGCCAGTGAAGACGCCGAGGAAAGAGTTGGCATTATTGGCCGCATTCGCCCAGCGCTGCTCGATGACCCCAAGCGTGCTCAAAGACCACAAGGTACCGATAACCACGGTAATGATCACCGCGACGGCCACCCAGCGCAGGAGGGTGGGGCGGTGAGAGGGGACGTCGGCAAGCACGCCTTGGCGCGCCCACACAAAGCCCACCAGCATGACGGGCAGGTACATCAATAAAATGATCGGCGTGGCCAAGGCCTGGCTGCCTAGGGTGACAAGCTGGCTGAGCAGCAAATCGGGGTAGGACTCGATGGTGCCGATGCCCTCCGTGGCCACCACGCCGAGGGGATCCAGCGCGCCGGAAATGAAGGCCACAATCCCGCCCAGCGCGCATAGTGCGAATAGAATATAGGCCACGCGCATGAGGGAGGAATCCCGCTTGCGCAGCAGGAATGCAATCACGATTCCGGCCACGCCATAGAAGAACATGATGTCGCCCCAAAACAGCAGCACCATGTGCGCCGCTCCCATCACTGCCAAGAAGGCATAGCGCTTGGCGATGACCCTGCGCGCCCCCTGCACCGGAAACCCGCGCCGCCACAGACTCAGCGCGATGAGCCCCACGCCAAAACCCAGCAGTGTAGAAAACATGGGCAGGCCGCGGTTGTGAACAAAGAAGGCGGCGAAGACGACGGCCGCCTTATCCCACACGCTGCCATCGATGATGCCGCCGAAATAACTTGCTGGCCGGTCGGTGGTGATGATCCACGCCGTGGTCATATTGGCCATGGCGATGCCTAGAAGGGCCATGCCGCGCGCCACATCGGGCACGATCATGCGGGGCCGGGGAGCTGAGCTCACTTAAAAACCTCTTTATACCTCGGAACGTTCTGCCAGGGTAGCGCGGATAGGGCGAGCCAGCTGGGTCATGCGGTGACGGCCGCGCAGCTCAATGGATTTCATCATAGTCCAGCGGGCCTGCTCGGCCTCGTTAGCGGTTTTGAGCGTGGCGGCATTGGTGAGCACTTGGCCCGGGGTGTCCTTGGCCAGCTCGGTCAGGCGCGCGGCCTCGTTGACGGCATCACCGATGACGGTATATTCAAAGCGATCGGCGCCGCCGATGTGCCCGGCGACAACGTGCCCCGCGGCCACGCCGATGCCGGCTTGCAACTCGAGTCCGCGCAATTCACTGCGCAGATCGCGGGCGGCCTGCAGGGCCATGGAGGTGGAATCATAAACGTTGAGGGGAGCGCCAAAAACAGCGAGGGCTGCATCGCCCTGGAATTTATTAATAATTCCTTTATTGCGGTGCACCACCTTGACGACGTGCTCGAAGAACTTATTGAGCTCCTCCACAACTTCTTCGGGGGAGTGGTTAACGGCAAACGTGGTGGATCCAATAACGTCAATAAAAAGCACCGCCACTTTGCGATCCTCGCCGCCTAATTCTGGGCGCTCCTCCAACGCACGTTGGGCCACCTCGCTGCCGACGTAGCGGCCGAAAATATCGCGCACGCGGTTGCGCTCCCGCAGGCCACGCATCATTTCATTAAAACCGGCCTGCAGCACGCCTAGCTCGGATCCGTCATAGATATCGACCTCGGCATTGGTCTCACCGCGGCGCACCCGATTGATAGCGTTTTGTAGCTCCACAATCGGGTCCACGACGCTCATCACCGCAAAACTGGTGCCGATAAAACCGGTAGCCAGAGCGGTAAGCGCCAAGGCGGTAATGGCGGGAACAAGATCGCCGGCGGATCCCGGGAAAAGCCCGGTCAGCTGGGCAATCAATACCAGGAGGATGCCGATGAGCGGCACGCCGGAAGTCATCAGCCAGGTGGATATCAGGCGGTATTTGATGGGTGGCTCGAGCGTGGAATCCTCAAAGCGCCGTGCCACCGCCTGGGCGGCAACCGGGCGCACGAGGCGCTCTGCCTGCAGGTAGGTCAGGATGATAACCACCAAGCCAGCCAGGGTAGCGGATACGCCTACGACAAGCCCCAATCTGCCGGACTCCCGCGCGGAAATGACCACGGCCAAAATGATGCCGATGAGCCATACCGCGGCCGCTACTGCGGATTGGTAGACGGGGATGCGCAGCACGAGGTTGCGCACCATATTCGGATCGTGTTCGTCTGGGTTGCGCTGCCAGTCCAGCACCGGGCGGAAGAGCAGCAGGGTAACGGCAATTCCGATAATCACGGCGAAGATGAGGTACACCGCAGCGACACCCATCAAGCTCGGCAGCTCGGCGGCAAAGTCCTCGATTTCCGGCATGGGAAGGAAATAGAGAACGAATGTCATGATCGCGATGGCGCCGATGAGGTTCGCACCGAGGACTAAGGCAGCGTAGACCGGCCATTGGGTTCCCATGAGCCATCGTGCGCCGCGCAATAGTCTGTTCATGTCTTCATACTTTAGTAAGACCAGTAGGCTAGGGCGAGTGAATACCGGAAGCGTTGCGCAAAGATTGGCAGATACCCCAGGCGTGGCCCGCACCATCCTGGATGCCGCTCGGGCAGCTCGGGGGATGCCGGGGGCAGACCCGCGGGCAATGAGCCATTCCTGGCTATTTACCGGCCCGCCGGGCTCCGGCCGATCCCTGGCCGCCCTCGATTTTGCTGCCGCACTCATGTGCACGGACCCGGAAGAGCCGGGCTGCGGCCGGTGCGAGGCCTGCCAGGCGGTGCTGGATGCGAAGCAGCATACTGACTTGGTGCTGGTGGACCCGCAGGAAGTCATCATTCCGGTGGATACGGTGCGCGAGGTCATCGGCCGCGCCGCGAGCCTGCCCACGGTGGCGCCCTGGCGCGTAGTGATCTTCAACAATGCCGACCGCCTCAATAATAACGGTGCGAATGCCCTGCTCAAGACCGTGGAAGAACCGCCGGCGCGCACAGTGATCATCATGTGCGCTCCTTCCGACGCCCCCGAGGACTTCTCCCAGACCCTCCGCTCGCGCTGCCGCCACCTCTACATTCCTTCCCCGTCCGTAGAGAGCATTACCGCCCAGCTGGTCAGCGAGGGCGCCTCGGATCACGACGCCCACTTGGCCGCCCTCACCTCCCTCCGCCACGTCGGCAGGGCGCGACGCCTCGTCAACGACCCGGCGGTACAAAAGCGCCGCGCGGTGGCCATCAACCTGGCAGAAGAGGTCTTCCACGGCTCCCAAGGCTTCCAGGCGGTCACCTCGCTGCTGAAATTGGTCGATTCGGAAGCGAAGGAATCGCATAAGGAACAAGAAGAAGCCGAACTGGCGAAGCTGGAGCAGACCCTCGGCGTAGGTGCGAAGGGCAAAGGCGCGGCTAAAGCGCAGCGCGATGCCCGATCCGCCATTAAGGATCTGCAGGACCAACACAAGAAGCGAGCGAAACGCCGAGTTATCGACAACTTGGACTTAGTTCTTATCGATCTCTCCGGTGTGTACCGCGATGCGCTCATGCAGAAAGTTGGCGCGCAGGTGGACCTGACCCACCCGGACTTCGCCGGTCTTTCTGGCGAGCTAGCGCAACGCGTGAGTGAGGAAGGTCTGCTGGACTGCCAGGCCGCCATCACGTTGTGCCGCGAGCAGCTCACACAAAACGTCGGCACGCAGATTGCCTTCGACGGGTTGGTGGGCCGACTGCGTCGCGCGTGCCTATAAGCGGGTGCGTAGTCGGGGCCGATTTCTATTCCGCGGCGCCCCTAGGTTAAACTTTCTCTTGCTGCACTGGCATATGCCAAGCAGCGTGCCGCCTTAGCTCAGTCGGTAGAGCATTTCACTCGTAATGAAAAGGTCGCGAGTTCGATTCTCGCAGGCGGCTCCACAGTGGCCGCAGGTTATCTAGCCTGCGGCCTTTCGCCGTTGTGGGCACGGCAGTGGGTGCAGAGCGTTAAGCCTCGCCGTGGTTGTGCAGTAGGCGCGGGACCACCTTGCCGGTGGCGTTGCGCGGCAGCTGGGATAGGAAGTGCACATCGCGCGGCACGGAGTGATCGGCGAGCTTGGTGCGGACCCACTCGCGGATGGCGTCGGCCGTGAGGGCCTTTCCGGTGGCGTCGGCAGTAGGCACCGCCCACACGGCGATGCGCTGGAAGGTCTCGCTATCCTCCACGCCACCGGCATGGACCTCGTGGATGCCGGGCATGGCCTCGAGGACCTCGGTGATGGACTGCGGGTGGACGTTTTCGCCGCCGACAATGATCATGTCATCGGCGCGGCCGACCACGTGCAGGAAGTCGTGCTCATCGATGTAGCCCAAATCGCCGATGGAAATGAGCCCGTCCACCTTATTGAGCCGCAGGTTCGGGTTGGTATAGCCGGTCATCGCAGTGGAGTTGGTCAGGTAGATCTCTCCCACCTCGCCGCGCGGAACCGGGTGGCCCTCCTTATCGAGGATGCGCAGCTTCGTGCCCGAGGCCACGCGCCCGGCGATGGTGGGGTTGGCGGCCACCTGATCCATGGTGGCGGTCGTCGCGAGCGCGAGCTCAGTGGATCCGTATACGTTGCATAGGATGGCGCCGAAGCGCTCATTGGTCTCCTTGACCACCTCCGGAGTCAGCGCATTGCCGGCCGAGGCGATGAATTTCAGGCTCGAGGTATCGAACTCACCGGCTGGGTCCCGCTCCACTAGGCGCTTAAAGAAGATGGGGGAGGAAATCATGCCATCGAGGCGGTAGCGCTGGACATCGTCAAGCACCTGCTCCGCGTCGAATACGCGGCGGGTGACGATGGTATTGCGCAGTCCGAGTGCGATATTGATGCAGGCCCATCCCCAGGTGTGGAAGATGGAGGCGGTGATCTGCAGGCGCTGGTCGGCGCGCCATGGAATGGTATCCACGATGGAGGCCAGCACTACCGGCAGGGTCGGTTCCGGCCGCACAATGCCCTTCGGAATGCCGGTGGTGCCGGAGGACATGAGCACGATCGGGCCGTGCTTGGGGAAGCGCGGCAGCTCCACGGCCGGTGGATTCTTCACAATCTTGTCTAACTTCGGCAGCTCGCTAGCCCCGGTATCGTGCGCGATGATTACGGGGATATCGGTATCCACGCGGTCGATGAATTCATCATCCACGACGAGCACATTGATGCCGTTTTCCTCAATGCAGCCGGCCAGCTGCTCCGGGGAGGAGCCTACGTTGAGCAGGTAAATAGAAGCGCCCACATAGCCCTTGGCGCCGAGCGGAATGATGATGCCGCGGCCGTTGCGCGCCATGACGCCGAGGCGAATCTCGGGCAGGTCCAGCGAGCGGAGGTAGCGGGCGAAGCCCTGCGTGTGGGTGCGCAGCTGGCGGTAGGTGAGGGTGCCGTCGTCGTCGATAAGCGCCAAGCGCTCCGGACAGGCAAGGTAGCCCTGCTCGATCTCGCGTGCGGTGGTAAAGCGGTAGCGGGCCAGGTTCGGCAGCAGGTTGAGCTGGGCCTTCGCGCCGCCTTGGTGGCTGATGAGTCCGGCGTTAAGAAGCGCCGGCACGAACCGGCCGAGGGCTGCAGTGTGGAATGTGAAATCAGAAAAATTCACGGTTGGGGTAGCTCCAAAAAGCGAAGATAACAAAAAGGTAACCATGGACGATATCGTGAGAGAGGCGCGCGGTGTAGCCGCCAACTCGAAATTACAGAAGTGACTACAGTTACCTGAAGTTACTGGTGTTTCTAGAAAAGGATCTCATGAAATCTCTGCAGCTCAAAGTCCTCTCCGTGGTGGCGTCCGCGCTGGCCGTCGTAGGCGTGGCAGTCGCGCCGCAGGCCACCGCCGCGGAGCGCAACCTAGTAGCCTTCGGCGATTCCGTCCTCGCGGATCCAGATGCCGGCTCCTACTTCGCCCACCGTTACGATCCCTCTAAGGGTGTGGGCGTGGATTGCCCGACCTCCAATAACTACGCCAAGCGCGCCGGCGCCAAGCTGCGCCTTCCGGTGCGGGACTTCTCCTGCTCCGGCGCCGTGTCCATGTCCCGCGGCCCGCAGATTTTCCAGCAGGTGGATGCGGCCATCCGTACCGGCGCGCTGAGCCCGGCTACTAACCGCGTGGTTATTACTACCGGTTTCAACGACACCTATAACCACCGCGAGCTCAACCTGCCGCAGATTCGCAAGCAGTTCGCGGACCGCACCGCCCCACAAATCGAACGCATCAAGCGCGCGGCCCCGAACGCCCGCGTCCAGATCGTTGGCTACCCCACCATTGGTTCTGGCCCGTACTACTGCCTCTTCCACTTCGGTCCGCGCCCGGCCGACTCCACCTTCCTGCCGCCAATCCAGGACTTTGAGAATAAGGCACAGTGGATGCAGGTGGACCTGGCGGCACGCACTGGCGTGCAGTTCTTGGATATGAAACCTTCCACCCGCAATAACGGCATGTGCGCCGATGCAAACCAGCGCATGTGGGCTGGTCTGGTGGACTTTACTGGTGGTGACGGCAACCTGCCCATCCACATGAACCAGCGCGGCCACGAGCATACGGCCAACGTCATCGCCCGCTCTTAAAAAATATTTTCATTAATGTGCCGATTTTGAAAATATCGGTACGCTCGGGCGCATGACTGTAAAAGCTGTTATTGCCCGTTCCAAGGGCGCGGAAGTCGAAACCGTCAATATTGTTGTCCCCGACCCCGGCCCTAATGACGTCATCGTGCGCGTGCAGGCCTGCGGCGTATGCCACACCGACCTTGCTTACCGCGATGGCGATATTGAAGACGCCTTCCCGTTCCTGCTCGGCCACGAGGCCGCAGGCGTGGTGGAGACCGTAGGTTCTGCGGTCACCCACGTGGAGGAGGGCGACTTCGTCATTTTGAATTGGCGCGCCGTATGCGGCGAGTGCCGCGCTTGCAAGAAGGGCGAGCCAAAGTACTGCTTCAATACCCACAACGCCTCGAAGAAGATGACCCTCGAGGACGGCACCGAGCTCACTCCTGCGCTGGGCATCGGTTCCTTCGCGGAAAAGACCCTGGTCCACGAGGGCCAGTGCACCAAGGTGGAAGACACTGACCCAGCCGCTGCAGGCTTGTTGGGCTGCGGCATCATGGCGGGCCTCGGCGCAGCCGTGAATACCGGTGACATCCAGCTCGGCGAGTCCGTAGCCGTCTTCGGCTGCGGCGGCGTCGGAATGGCCGCCATTGCGGGTGCCAAGCTGGCAGCCGCGGCAAAGATCATCGCCGTGGACATTGACGAATCCAAGCTGGAAACCGCCCGCGAATTCGGCGCGACCGATACTATCTGCTCCAAGGACCTGTCGGAACAGGAAGTCATCGACGCCGTCCGCGAGCTCACCGGCGGCTTCGGCACCGACGTTTCCATCGACGCCGTGGGTATCCAGCCCACCTGGCGCCAGGCCTTCTACTCCCGCGACCACGCCGGCCGCATGGTCATGGTGGGCGTGCCAAACCTCACCGACCACGTGGACATTCCCGCCATCGACCTCTACGGCCGCGGCGGTTCCATCAAGCCAGCGTGGTACGGCGATTGCCTCCCGGAGCGCGATTTCCCCGCTTATGTAGCGCTATCCAAGGCCGGCAATTTCCCGCTAGAAAAGTTCGTTTCCGAGCGCATTGCGCTTGACGACGTCGAGCAGGCCTTCGCCACCATGAAGTCCGGCAAGGTCCTGCGTTCGGTGGTGGAGTTCTAATGCGCATCGATAGCACGGTTACTTCTGGCAAGTTCCGCCTCGACGGCGGCGAGTGGGACGTGGATAATAACGTCTACGTCGTGGGCGATGACTCCAATGTTTATGTGGTGGATCCCTCTCA
Source organism: Corynebacterium sp. KPL4072 (assembly GCF_037908395.1). NCBI lineage: Bacteria > Bacillati > Actinomycetota > Actinomycetes > Mycobacteriales > Corynebacteriaceae > Corynebacterium > Corynebacterium sp. KPL4072. Next base: position 52,747 of record NZ_JBBMGE010000010.1, on the reverse strand, counting down.
CGATCTCGATGCCGTAGCGGAGCTGGTAGGCGATCGCCACGTGGAAGGCATCCTGCTCACCCACGCGCACAATGACCACTGCGAGCTCGCCCCCGAGGCCGCCAAGCGCTTCGATACCGAGGTTTACCTGCACCCGGACGATGACATGCTGTGGCAGGAATCCAACGGCGATGCCCCATATACGCCGCTGGCGGATCGCGGTCAATTCGATATCGGCGGCGAGAAAATCACGGTCTACCACACCCCAGGCCACTCGCCGGGCTGCGTGGTGCTGCACGTGGGCGAGACGCTTCTGTCGGGCGATACGCTCTTCAATGGCGGCCCTGGTGCCACTGGCCGCAAGTACTCCGACTTCGATGTGATCATCGAGTCGCTGAAGAACGTGGTCTTCACCCTGCCGGAGGACACCAAGGTCCTGCCGGGGCATGGCGACGCCACCACGGTGGGTGCCGAGGCCGCACGCCTCGACGAATACATCGAGCGCGGTTACTAGCTGTTAGTACGCCCGCAGGTACTCGCCGTAGCCGGACTTAAGCAGCGGCTCGGCGAGTGCTTCTAGCTGGGCGCGGTCGATAAAGCCCGCCTCATAGGCAGCAACCTCGGGCGATCCGATAACGATCCCGGTGCGCTTTTGCATCACCTCAACATAGGCAGAAGCCTCGCTCATGGAGTCCACCGTGCCGGTATCGAGCCAGACGCTACCGCGGTGCAGGCGCTGGACATTCAGCTCGCCGCGGCGCAGGTATTCCTCGTTAACCGCCGTGATTTCCAGCTCGCCGCGGCCGCTGGGCTCGATGCCCTTGGCAATCTCCACGACGGAGTTGTCATAGAAATACAAGCCCACCACCGCGTGATTCGACCGCGGAACCTCCGGCTTCTCTTCGATGCTGAGCGCATGCCCCGCAGCATCGAATTCCACCACGCCGTAGCGCTGCGGATCCGAGACCTCGTAAGCAAAAATGATGCCACCCTCCGGATCCTGGCAGTGGGTGAGCTCGCCGCCGAAGCCGTGGAAGATATTATCGCCGAGCACCAGTGCGACGCTATCGTCTCCAATAAAATCCTCGCCAATCAAAAAGGCCTGCGCGAGCCCCTCCGGCCGCGGCTGGACCGCATAATCGATCATGAGGCCGAGCTGGGAGCCATCACCAAAGAGGCGTTGGAAGGCCCCCGCATCCTCCGGGGTGGTGATGATGAGGATTTCCCGAATCCCCGCCTGGATGAGCGTGGTCAGCGGATAGTAAATCATCGGCTTGTCATAGATGGGCATGAGCTGCTTCGAGATGCCCTTGGTAATCGGGTAGAGCCGCGTGCCGGAACCGCCGGCTAAGATGATGCCCTTCATTTAATCCTCCGGGTAGAGCGCCAGGTACAGGGCCAGCGCGGCGCGCCAATTCTGCGGCTTGAAACCGGTGGCCTCGACTTTATCCAGCGCAAACGTCGATTCCTTAGGTCGCGGCGCCTCGGGCCCCGCGATCTCACGGTACTGCTCGGTCGTCACTGGCGTGACCTCGGACGGATCGTGGCCGAGCCCGATGAATACCGCCATGGCAATCTCATCGCGGCCCACGGTATCGCCCGAATTGGACAGGTTATACACGCCGTAGTCCGCGCCGGACTTGAGCAGGTGCACGATGCCCTTGGCTAGGTCCTCGGCAAACGTGGGGCGGCCACGCTGGTCATGGATGACCTTCGGCTCCACGCCCTTATTAGCCAGCCGGCGCATGGTGGACATGAAATTTTCCCCATCGCCAAAGACCCACGAGGTGCGAATGACGTAGTGCTGCGGCGCGGTCTGTGCTGCGGTATCACCCGCGGCTTTCGACGCCCCGTACGCACTGAGCGGCGACGGCAACTCCGCCTCGGTGTGGACCTCGTTCGCCCCATCGAAGATATAGTCGCTCGAGACATGCACCAGCGTGATCTGGTTTTCTGCGGCGATGCGTGCCAGCTTTGCCGGCCCTTCCGCGTTGACGGCCCAGGCAGCGGCGCGGTCGTTTTCGGCGCCGTTGACGTCGTTGTACGCCGCGCAATTAATGATGGTCGAGTACTGCTTCCAATTTCGCTCCGGCGGATTGGTGATGTCGAAGTCGGCGTGGGAGCAGAATTCGGCGTCGCCAAGCAGGCGCTTCAGCGCCCTCCCCAACTGCCCATTCGCACCCGTGACGAGGATGCGCCGGGCAGGCATCGGGCTCACCTCTTCGAGGCTGGGGTGCTGCTTGTCTTTCTCCGAAATCTCGGTGGGCTCTAGTGGCCAGTCCACGATGTCGAGGTTCACCGCGGCATAGCGCGCCTCGGCCGACCAGTGCTCATTGACCAGGTAACTATAAGAGGTATCCTCCAGCGCTTGAAAGCCATTGGCGACGCCTCGCGGCACAAACACCGCCGTCTCCGGCCCAATCTCGTGGGTAATAACCTCGCCGAAGCTCTCCGACCCCTCGCGCAGGTCGCACCACGCACCAAAAATCTTGCCCTGCGCCACCGAGATGAGTTTGTCCCAAGGTTCGGCGTGCAGCCCGCGGGTAGCGCCGGCGTGGTTGAAGGAAATATTGTTCTGCACCGGCTGAAAGCTCGCGAGTTCGGGCGCGAGACCGGTGAGCTTTTCCCGCTGCCAATTTTCTTTGAACCAGCCGCGATTGTCCCCGTGCACGTCGAGGTCGATGATGAGTAGTCCCGCGATGGCGGTTTCAGTTATGCGCATGTCTACTGTCCTTGCTGCTTGTAGCGGGTCTCTACGTCTTCTTTCTCGGGCTTCCACCAGTCTTCGTTATCGCGGTACCACGCGATGGTGTCTTGGAGGCCGGCGCGGATATCCGTAAACCGCGGGGCCCAGCCCAGCTCGCGGCGCAGCTTGGTGGCATCCATGGCATAGCGCTGATCATGGCCGGGGCGGTCCGCCACGTGCTCATAGAGCGCGCGTCCATCGCGGGTGTGGCCCATGATCTCGCAGATAAGCTCGATGACCTGCTTATTGCTGATATCTGGCTGATCCGCGCCGATAGCGTAGGTCTCTCCAATCCGGCCGCGCTCTAGGATGGCGAGCACTGCCTCGTTGTGGTCATCGACATGAATCCAATCGCGGACCTGCTCGCCCGTCCCATAAAGCTTGGGCGTGCGGCCGGAGAGAATATTGGTGATCTGGCGGGGAATGAACTTCTCGATGTGCTGATACGGCCCATAATTATTGGAGCAATTCGAGATGGTGGCGCGCAGCCCAAAAGAACGCACCCATGCGCGCACGAGGTGGTCAGAACCTGCCTTGGTGGCGGAGTACGGGCTGGAGGGGGCGTAGGCGGTGTTCTCGTCAAACTTGGTTTCTGCCCCAATCTCGAGATCACCGAAAACCTCGTCGGTGGAGACATGGTGGAAGCGGGTATCGTGCTTCCGGCACGCCTCCAACAGCGTGAACGTGCCCACGATATTCGTGTGGAGGAAGGGGGAGGGGTCACGCAAAGAATTGTCGTTATGGGATTCGGCGGCGAAGTGAACTACTACATCGGCGGCAGCGACGAGCGGTTCTACCGTCGCAGAATCGGCGATATCACCCTCGACGAAGTCAATATCCAGATCGGCGAGGTTGGCGCGGTTTCCGGCGTAAGTGAGCTTATCAAGCACCGTAACGCGGGTATCGGGGCGCGCCTGGCGCATGAGGCGCACGAAATTGGCGCCGATAAAACCGGCGCCGCCAGTGACGAGCATCGTTTGCATGGTTATCCAGTGTAGGGCAGTCGGACGGGCTGCTGTGGCAGGCCGCGGGCCCGCGCGCAAGAGGTCAGGCCGCGCCCGGGGGAGACGGTGGTGGCGAGGGCGGATCCGTGAGCCTGCGTCCCGGGGCTTGTTCCGCGGCGGGGTGGTCGTTGACCTCTACTGTGGGCGATAGCCCGCTCGCGTGCGCGGCCCGGTAGCCCACCCGGCCGGTGCCGGGGTCCCGTTCGGCGTGACCCATTCCGTTGCGGCCATCGCGGTAGTCGTTATTGTCCACGTGGTGGCGACGGCACAGCAGCGTCAGATTTTTTAGGTCGGTGGCGCCGCCGTGAGACCAAGCCTGCAGATGGTGGACATCGCAGTCCTGCCAGGGGCGGTGGCACTCGGGGTGGGTGCAGACAAGCTCGGAGGCCGCGAGGGCGAGCTTCTGCCAGAGGGAAGCGGTGCGTTTGGTGCGGCCAAGTTCGAGGGGAAAGCCCTTCTCATCCACCGCACAGAAGAAATCGTGCTGCGCGGCACCCAAGCGGAGGAGATCGAGCGGAGAAAGCTCGATGCCGGTGCTGGTGGCGAAGCGGGTATCGCCGCCCATCGCCTCCAGTTCTTCCAAGGTGGTGGCGACGAAGAAAGAACCAAGGCCCGCTGAGTCCTTTTGGGTGGCAGAAAGGTAGCTCGACAAGGCAGCGGTCAATTGGTCCGCCATGCGCTGGGCATAAGTGCGGGTATCATCCTCGGCGCTGAGATCGGCGCTGCCTTTATTTTTGGCGGGAGCAAAGGCACTGGCAAGGATGGCGGCCGCGGAGGCGTCGAGGTATCCGGAGATATGCACACCGCCGTCAGCATCTTGGCGGGAGATGCTAAAGCGCCGCTTGCGGGTAGCGGCGTGCGGATCGGGCTCGCCGGCAGGATTGAGGGCGTGCTTATTCGCCTTGCGAACTGCCTTACGCAGCCACTCGCGTAAGGAATCGAAGGAGCGGCGCTTGGCCTGCTCGAGGGCCTGGTTGCGCAGCTCGCTTGGGCCGGGGATGGCGTACTTGCTGAGGCTGCGCAGCTCATTCTCGATGAGGTTAAGGATGCGCTCAGGGATAGGCTCTTCTTCGAAAAGCTTCTTGCGGCGCTTTTCCTCTTCGCGGCGCTCGCGGTCGGCGCGGCGGCGGGCTTCTTCCTCGGCCTGTGCGCGTGTGGCGTCATCAGCATCGGGATCAGCAGGTGGGGGAGTGGGCTCCGGTTCGGGGATAGGGGCAAATAGGTTGCGCCCATTGCGCAGACGGGCGGCGGCTTCGGACTCGCTAAGACCTAGGCGGGCGGTCAGGTAGTCCTTGGCTTTGGAGGAGCCCACGCGGCGGCCGGCGTCATCGCGCTCCGCGATGAAGGCGAAGGCAGCGTCAATAGCGGCCTTGTTGCCCAGGGCCCTTTCCAAGTGCTCGAAATGAGGGTGAAGAAGCTCGAAAGAGAGGTCGGAGGGATCCTGCATGAGGCCGCGCAGTTGGGTTAACCCGGCGGCAACTTGGGCGATGGCGGAGTCTATCTCCGCGTGCTTGGTGGTCTGCATAATCCCTCCCCTCCTGTTCGTTTACATGTTCTATTCTATCTAGATAAAACACCCCGTCAACAGGAAAGAAGGGATTGGTCAATAGATTAGACAATCCCCAAACAAACGCAGGGCCAAAACCACTAACTCGGGAATGAAGGAAGGGCCGTGTGGTTGAGCCAAGCGTCTACGGTGGCGTCGAAAAGCGCGGCATCAGGAGCGGCGGCGCGGAAGGAATTTAGCAACATGGAAGGCTCCACCACCGAATGCTGGTGCTCGGTGAGGTAGCTGCGGAGGGTGCTAAAGAAGGCGTCGCCAAGCAGGCGGTGAATGGCGTGCACGGTCAAAGCACCGCGCTTATACACGCGGTCATCGAACATATCGCGCGCACCCGGATCGGAAACGGTGAGGTTCTGCGCCTTGCGGCCTAGGACGTTGTAGTGGGAGCGTGCTGCCTCGCGCGCGGTGGTCTCGCCCTTGTGCTCGGCCCATAACCACTCGCTGTAGCAGGCAAAGCCCTCATTGAGCCAGATATCTTTCCACTCGCTCAGGCCTACGGAATTGCCAAACCACTGGTGGGAAAGTTCATGCGCGATAAGGCGCTCGAAGGCGTGGTCTCCCTTCACATGGTTGGATCCAAAGATAGAAAGCCCCTGCGCTTCGAGCGGAATTTCCAGCTCATCTTCCGTGATGACCACCTGGTAATCCGCAAACGGGTAGGGGCCATAAATGGAGGTAAAGAAGTCCACCATCTCCTGCTGCTGGGCAAATTCATTCAGCAGCCGCTCGCGCAGCGTGGCTGGAGCCCAAGCCCGAGTGGAAGGGCCCAAGGCAAAGCTGGAAAACTCACCTACCTGCACCGTAGCCAGGTAGGTGGCCATGGGCTGGCGGGTACGGTAATGCCAGCGCGTGGTGGAGCCGCCCGCCCTGCGGGAGACGAGGTCGCCATTAGACACAACGATAAAGGGATCATCGGCCGTAATGATGATGTCATAGAGCGCCTTTTCAGACGGTGTATCGTCGCAGGGGAACCAGCTCGGCGCGCCATTGGGCTGGCTGGCTACCAGCGAGCCGGACTCGGTTTCTTCCCAACCAATCTCGCCCCAGGTGGTGCGGATGGGGCGAGGGCTACCGCCATAGCGAATAACCAGCTCAAACTCCGTACCGGCGGCGATTTCTGCAGCGAAACGAAGACGCAACTTACCGGAAGACTGGCGGAACTTTGCCACCCGCGGTGCACCCTTCGCGGTCACGCGACGGGCCACCATCGCCCCGCCCAAATCCAAGGTCAAAGACGTTAAATCGGCGGTCGCTCGGATTGCTAAAACGGCCTCGCCGTGGAGCAAGTTGGGCTCCACGCGGTAGGTCAGATCCAGCGTGTAGTGGGACACCTCAAATCCGAGGTTAAAATCCACGCCGGTATAAGGATCGGTATGGGAACGCGAAAGGGCGGTAGGAAGCAACTTCATAATGCTGCAAGCCTACCGCCCTTTTAGCCGCGGAAAGAAACGAGCTTATTTATTGAAAGCGCGCTCGAAGACCGGCCAAGAATCCTTGAGGTCCGCAATCCAGTGCGGCCAGGAGTGGGTGCCGGTATTGCGGAAGTTGTAGGTTGCCGGGATACCAGCCTGGTCCAGCTTGGCCTTGAAGTTGTGGGTGCAGTAGTTCACGCCAGCCTCGATGGCGCCGCCTTCCACCTGCAGCTTAGCGGAGCCCAAAGCAGCGGCGGCAGGGTTGTAGCCCTTAGCCACGTTATAGGAGAAGGTATCCTCCTTGCCGGCCAGACCGGAACCGGAGGAGATGTACAGCTCCGTGCCGCGCAGCTTCTCGTGGTTCATCATCGCATCGTTATAGCGGTTGGTGGGGGAACCGAAGGGGCCCCACATCTGCTCTGCGGAAGCGCCACCGCGGTTAACGGTGAGCTCAACGGCCTTGTGCTCTACCGGATAGGCGGTAGCCGCACAGCCGGCGTAGGAACCAACGGCGTCATAGAAGCCTTGGTTATGCTCCGCCAGCAGCAGGGAGGAGGTAGCGGACATGGACATACCCGCGATGGCGCGGTGGTTATCGGCCTTGATGTGTCCCTCGATAGCGCCCGGCAGTTCCTTGGTGAGGAAGGTTTCCCACTTCTGCGGGCCCTTAAGATACTGGGAGTTCGGCTCGGATACCCAGTCGGTGTAGTAGGAGAAGGCACCAGCCTGCGGGATGACCACGTTGACGTTCTTGGAGTGGTAAAAATCCACGGCATCGGAAAGCTTCAGCCAGTCCATGTCCTGCTCCGCGCCGCCTGCGCCATTAAGCAGGTAGATGGTCGGGCGGTTCTCATCCGTCGCGCGAATGACAGCCAGCGGAATCTTGCGGCCGTTCATAGCCGGGGAGGTGGCCTGCAGCTTATCGACGCGCGGATCGTCCTTGTACTTCTGGTACCAGGTCTGCTGCTCCAATTCCGGGGTGACTTCTAGTGGGGCCAGGATGGACTGGGCAGCATTGCCAGCTACCTGCTGCGGGGTGAGCTGTGCGGCGCCCGCCAGCGGGGCGCAAGCCAAGCCTGCGCACACGGCGGTGGCGGCAAGGATGGAGTTAAGACGCTTCATTGTGCTTCTTTCCTGTAGTTAATGAACTCGTTGATTATACTTCTGCGCTACTTATTCCGCAGCGCCGGCAGCCTCTGGAGCTTCGGCTTCCTTGCCCTCGACGAAGTCCTTATCAGGGGACTGGTCAGCGGCGCTCGGGGCGTCCTTGATCTGCGCATTTTCCTGAGCCTGCGGCGCATCGATGGAAAGCTCGTTGGGCTTTACTTCCAGCTCGGCCGGAGCTTCTGCGGCGTCCTTTTTAAAGCCACGCTCGAAGGTCTTCCACGAGGAGAAGATGTCATCGCGCCAGCCCGGCCAGGAGTGGGTGCCGGTATTGCGGAAGTTCCAATCCGCCTTCATGCCCTGGGAATCCATCTTGGCCTTGAGATCGTGGGTACAGGAGCTCATAGCAGCCTCGATGACGCCGCCCTCCACGATGAGGGTGGACGATCCCTTAGCGCCCCAGTCATTGGCACCGCCCAAACCGCTATTCACGGAGACGTAGGTCTCGGATGGGCCCAAATTCTTCGGGGTGGCATTGACCAATGCGTCGTTGTACACGTTGTACTCACTGCCCATAGCGCCCCACATCTGATCGGCCGAGCCGCCGCCGCGGTTGACAGTCAGCTGGGTGTACAGGCGCGGCAGCGGGCGAGAGGTAGCCGCGCAGCCGGAGAAGGAGCCCACCGCGTTGTAGAAGCCCGGGTTGTGCTCCGCCAGCAGCAGGGAGGAGGTAGCGGCCATGGACATGCCAGCGATGCCGCGCTTGCCATTGCCTCCGATATGATCCTCTAGAGCGCCTGGCAGCTCCTTGGTCAGGAAGGTCTCCCACTTCTGTGGGCCCTTGAGGTAGCCGGCATCCGGCGTAGAAACCCAGTCAGTGTAGTAGGAGAAGGCACCGGCCTGTGGGATGACCACATTGACGTCCTTGGACGTGTAGAAATCCACCATGTCCTGCACGCCCTCTTGCTCTGGGTTGACGTCGCGCTTCGCGGTGGCGGTGATCCAGTCCATGCCCTGCTCAGCGCCGCCCGCGCCGTTGAGTAGGTACAGGGTGGGGCGCTTCTTTTCAAAGTTGCCGTCTGGGGAGATGACCGCAAGCGGGACCTCGCGGCCACCCATGGCGGCGGAGGTAGCCGTCATGACCTTGACGTGGTTGCCGTAGTGGTTGCCCTGGGCGCTCTTGAGGCCGAAGGCATAACCCTTCCACTTGTCCTTGTCCTTTAGTCCGGCAATATCTACCACGCGGTTTTCGCCCTCGGTGGTGATGGCGTAGTTGATATTTTCCGGATCTGCCGAGTCAGTGAGGTTTACCTCGCGGATGGTGGATGGGGTGGCGTCCCCCTGAATCTTGGCCGGCTCGACGGCGGAGGCGATAGGGGCGGAGAGGACTCCTGCCGCGATGGCGATGCCTGCGACGCTGGAGCCGATAGAGCGCAAAGTATGCATATTTTTAGCTTCCTCGAGTTAAGAGAATCTTCTCAGTAGGTATCGTTCCGCATAGCGGGAGTGTTAGCAAGACTCTATGCCTTAATAGCCCTTTTAATGTAGCAAAACCTGTGACGCATGTGGTTTGTGTGTCATAATTCTGAACGCAGCGCTAACCCAGCGCTCATGTAACGGCGGCGCTACAATTCCCGTTAGTTCTAAACGTGTGAATAGTGCGGTCCCATCCGCGGGCCCATCCCTCGCTCTAGGCAAAACAGAAAGAAGAAAAATGAACGTTTTCGATTCCATCCTCGTATCCATCAACGAAGTTCTGGGCCAGTTCCTGCATATGGGTTCCTCCATGTCCTCCAACGCTGCCCTGGCTCTCGGCCTGTTCTAAAACACCGAGCCCATAGCCCTGCACGGCGTCGCGCGCTTGCCGACGCCACCGTGCAGGGCCTTTGTGCGTTTTACCCCCGAAGCGTGGGGTACACGGGCAAAAGAGTGTGACCCAATGCGCGACATGGAGGGGAAAGTTACGTATCCTGTAGGGCGTGACTAATGAACATTATGACGTAGTAGTACTCGGCGCGGGCCCTGGCGGCTACGTGGCCGCCATCCGTGCAGCTCAGCTTGGTAAGAAAGTTGCCGTAATCGAGAAGCAGTACTGGGGCGGTGTCTGCCTCAACGTAGGCTGCATCCCTTCCAAGGCACTGCTGAAGAACGCTGAGGTTGCCCACACCTTCAAGCATGAAGCAAAGGACTTCGGCATCTCCGGCGATGTTTCCTTCGACTTCGGTGTAGCCCACAAGCGTTCCCGCAAGGTTTCCGCGGGCATCGTCAAGGGCGTTCATTACCTGATGAAGAAGAACAAGATCACCGAGATCAACGGCCTTGGCTCCTTCAAGGATGAGAAGACCATTGAAATCACTGACGGCGATGACAAGGGCAAGACCGTCACCTTCGATGACTGCATCATCGCCACCGGCTCCGTGGTCAAGTCCCTGCCGGGCGTAGAGCTCGGCGGCAATATCGTCTCCTATGAGGAGCAGATCCTCAACGATGAGGCCCCGAAGTCCATGGTCATCGTCGGCGCCGGCGCCATCGGTATGGAATTTGCTTATGTTCTGTCCAATTACGGCGTGGACGTCACCATCGTGGAGTTCATGGACCGCGTGCTGCCGAACGAGGACAAGGACGTCTCCAAGGCCATTGCTAAGGAGTACAAGAAGCTTGGCGTAAAGCTCCTGACCGGCTACAAGACCACCTCCGTCAAGGACAATGGCGATAATGTCACCGTTGAGGTCGAGTCCAAGGATGGCTCCAAGCAGGACACCCTCACCGTGGACCGCGCCATGATTTCCATCGGCTTCGCCCCCCGTACCGAGGGCTTCGGCCTGGAGAACACCGGCGTTGAGCTCACCGAGCGCGGCGCCATCGCCATCGATGACACCATGCGCACCAACGTGGACCACATCTACGCCATCGGTGACGTCACCGCGAAGCTGCAGCTCGCACACGTTGCTGAGGCACAGGGCGTTGTCGCCGCAGAGACCATCGCCGGCGTGGAGACCCAGCTTCTGGGTGACTACATGAACATGCCGCGCGCTACCTTCTGCAACCCGCAGGTCGCTTCCTTCGGCTACACCGAAGAGGCCGCAAAGGAGAAGTTCGCGGACCGCGATATCAAGGTCGCTACCTTCCCGTTCTCCGCCAACGGCAAAGCTGCCGGTCTCAACGAGACCGCGGGCTTTGTCAAGCTCATTGCGGATGGCGAGTATGGCGAGCTCATCGGCGGCCACATGGTGGGCTCCAATGTCTCCGAGCTGCTGCCGGAGCTGACCCTGGCGCAACGCTTTGACCTCACCGCTGAGGAAATCGGCCGCAACGTCCACACCCACCCGACCCTCTCTGAGGCCATGAAGGAAGCTGCCGAGGGCATCGGCGGCCACATGATTAACCTCTAAGCAGGGGCGCTTGGCGACGTCGCCTTGAGCGCAACACCCACGGCACCGCGCCGTCCCCGCCCACCAGGCAAAGGGACCGCGGTGCCGTTTTGTATGTCTACGCCCCCGAAAAGGCTCGTCGTGGTGATGCGTAACTAGTACGGTGCCACCGCTGAGCGGTGGGCATCGATGCTGATGACCTCGTTAATGGGTGGGAAGGCGCGCTGCGCACAATTCTCGCGCGGGCAGGTGCGGCAACCGGAGCCGATAGGGGTAGCAGAAGAGAGATCTTTGAGGTCGAGACCTTCTGCGTAGACGGTGCGGTCGGCGTGGCGAGCCTCGCAGCCCAGGCCAATGGCGAAAAGCTTATTGGTATCGCCAAAGCGGCCTTGATGGTGCTGTACCGCGCGGGAGATCCACAGGTAATTGCGGCCATCGGGCATCTGGGCCAACTGACGGGAAATAATGCCCGGCTGGGTGAAGGTCTCGTAGACATTCCACAGCGGGCAGGTGCCGCCATTATTGGAAAAGTGCACGCCGGTGGCGGATTGTCGCTTGGACATGTTTCCGGCGCGGTCGACGCGGACGAAGGTAAAAGGAATGCCCCGCAGGTTATCGCGCTGCAGGGTGGACAGCCGAGAGGCGACGGATTCATAGCCCACTCCGAAGACCTGGCAGAGGTATTCCACGTCGTAGCCGGAGCGTTCGGCCTCAGAATGTAGCAGGGTATAGGGCATCACGGTGGCGGCGGCGAAGTAGCTGGCCAATCCGCGTTGCGCTAGGTTACGCGAGGCATCCGAGGTAAACGGCTCATTTTTTACCAAAGATGCGATCTCCTCGCCAGCCTCGAGGAAGCTCAGCTCCGCGGCCATGCGGAAGGCGCGTTGCCCTTCGCTTAAGCGCGAGGCGAGCCGAAATTCGCCGGTCTCGCGGTCGAAGCTGTGCAGCGTGCCATCCATCTGTGAGGTGATGTGAATGTCTACGTTGTGGAGATCGCGCAGGCGCTGGGCTAGGGCATGTTCGGTGTCGCGGATGCCGAATTGGGTGACCGAGAGGGCGTCGGCAAGCTGCTCCGCATGGTGGTCCAGGCCGTCCAAGTAGTTCTGGCGGGCATAGAAGAAATCGCGCACCTCATCGTGCGGCATGGACAGTGCCTGGGTGGCCTCGGTGGTGCGGCGGGTATCGGTGGCGAGTGAGAGCTTATCGCGCACATTGCGGTAGCGGCGGTGGACATCCACCAGCGTGCGGGCGACGGTGGGGTGGTTATAGACCAGCTCGGAGAGCTCCTGCAGCTCGACGGGGGAGGGGCACAGCTCCTTGTCCTGGATGACGTCCTGGATCTCCGCGAGGAGGCGCGAGTCATCGTCGCGGGAGAAGAAGGTGGCGTCAACTCCGAAGACTTCGGTGATGCGAAGGAGGACCGGAACGGTAAGTGGCCGAACGTCGTGCTCGATCTGGTTGACGTAGCTGGCCGAAAGGCCCAGCGTGGCGGCTAAGGAAGCCTGGCTGAGATCGCGCTCACGGCGAAGTTGGCGAAGGCGGGATCCCACATACGTCTTACTCATGCCGGAAAGGTTACTGGGTGGCCTGCGCGTGTGCACCTTAATCGCAAAGATCTTGTGAAGAATATTCACCCTCCTGTGGGGAATATGTGGGTTTCATGCGAAAGTTTGACACATAAAGGGGTAAGGGGATCACTCCCGTAACACTGGGTGACCAAGTTCACAACTGGAGGAAGATTTACGCAACGTCAATATTGCGAAATTGCGAGCAGCCAAGGTAGTGACGTTTTGAATCCGGCCATCTAAGGCAACCCTTACCTAAAAGAATTCTGAGTTTAACCGTACCGCCGTACCGTTAGATGAAACGCCGCCGGAATTGACTGGTAACCAGCGGTTAAGCCCAGTTAAGGTGAGGACGACAATGGAGGTGTCATGACTTTAAGAAATCCCGACCGTGAGGCAGTAGCTCACGGCCACATTACTAACGAACCAATCCGCCAGAAGCCGGGAGTGCCCTCCTGGGTTCTGAAGCTCATCATGGCCGTCACCGGCCTGCTATTTGCACTTTTCGTCGTCGGCCACATGGCCGGCAACCTGAAGCTGTACTTGCCGGCTGAGGATGGCGACGAGGCTCTTGATGAATATGGTGCATTCCTGCGCTCCATGGGCGAGCCACTGTTCCCGCATGAGGGTGCGTTGTGGATCATCCGAGCAGTCCTGCTGGTTGCCATCATCGCCCACATCTATGGCGCGTTTGCTCTCACCGCACGTTCCAAGGCGTCCCGCGGCAAGTTCCGCCGTAGCAACCTGATGGGCGGCCTTGATTCCTTCGCCACCAAGTCCATGCTGGTTACCGGCATCGTTTTGCTGCTGTTCATCATCTTCCACTTGCTGGACCTGACCTTGGGCGTACAGCCCATCGCCCCAGGTGACTTTGTGGAGGGTGCGGTGAAGGCCAATATGATCGCAACCTTTAGCCGCTGGCCGGTCACCATCGTGTATGTGATCGCCATGTGCTTCCTGTTCCTGCACCTCACCCACGGCATTCGCCTCGCCGCTTCTGACCTGGGTATTACCGGTGCGAAGTGGCGTCAGACCTTCCTGATCCTGGCGTACGTCATCCCGGCCGTTGTCTGCATCGGCAACATCGTTATGCCTTTGTCCGTTGCCCTGGGCTTGGTCAGCTAAAGGAGTTAGAAACCCATGACTAATACTGAACTCAAGCGCGAGCACCCCAAGTTCTCGCATCCGCAGTCCATCGTTCCGGGCGTATCTGCCGGCAACATTCTGGAATCCAATGAGCCGCACGGCGTGCCAATGAAGGATATGTGGTCCCACCAAAAGGACCACATGCAGTTGGTTTCCCCGCTGAACCGCCGCAAGTTTGAGGTCCTCGTGGTTGGTACCGGCCTGTCCGCCGGCGCCGCTGCGGCCGCACTGGGCGAGCTGGGCTACAAGGTAAAGGTATTTACCTACCACGACTCCCCGCGCCGCGCGCACTCCATCGCCGCGCAGGGTGGTGTCAACGCTTCCCGTGCCAAGAAGGTGGACAATGACTCCGCCTACCGCCACACCAAGGACACCGTCAAGGGTGGCGACTACCGCTGCCGCGAGTCCGACTGCTGGCGCTTGGCCAACGAATCCGTTCGCGTTATTGACCACATGAATGCCATCGGTGCACCATTCGCTCGCGAATACGGCGGCACCCTGGCTACCCGTTCCTTCGGTGGTGTGCAGGTCTCCCGTACCTACTACACCCGTGGCCAAACAGGCCAGCAGCTGCAGCTGTCCACCACCTCGGCGCTCTACCGCCAGATTGGCCTGGGCAACGTGGAGCTCTTCGCTCACAACGACCTGCAGGACATCATCGTCTACAACGACAATGGCAAGAAGCGCGCTGGCGGCATCGTTACCCGCAACCTGATCACCGGTGAGCTCAAGGCCTTCACCGGCCACGCAGTCGTGCTGGGTACCGGCGGCTACGGCAACGTCTACCACATGTCCACCCTGGCTAAGAACTCCAACGCCAGCGCCATGATGCGTGCGTACGACAGCGGTGCTTACCTGGCTTCCCCAGCCTTCGTGCAGTTCCACCCGACGGGCCTACCGGTCAACTCCGATTGGCAGTCCAAGACCATCCTGATGTCGGAGTCCCTGCGTAACGACGGCCGCATTTGGTCCCCGAAGAAGGAGGGCGACGACCGCGACCCGAATACCATTCCGGAGGAAGAGCGCGACTACTTCCTGGAGCGCCGCTACCCGGCATTCGGCAACCTGGTTCCGCGTGACGTTGCTTCCCGCGCCATCTCCCAGCAGATTAACGCTGGCTTGGGCGTTGGCCCGCTGCACAACTCGGTGTACCTGGACTTCCGCGACGCCATCGAGCGCCTGGGCAAGGACAAGATCCGCGAGCGCTACTCCAACCTCATCGAGATGTACGAAGAGGCCATTGGCGAGTCCGCCTACGAGACTCCGATGCGCATCGCTCCGACCTGCCACTTTACGATGGGTGGCCTGTGGACCGACTTCAACGAGATGACCTCCATCGACGGCCTCTTTGCTGCCGGTGAGTGCTCCTGGACCTACCACGGTGCTAACCGCCTGGGTGCTAACTCCCTGCTTTCGGCTTCCGTTGACGGCTGGTTCACCTTGCCGTTTACCATCCCGAACTACTTGGCTGACCACCTCAATGAGGAGAAGCTGGCGGAGGATTCCCCAGAGGCACAGGCAACCCTGGCCCAGTCCCAAGAGCGCATCGACCGCCTCATGGGCGTGCGCGGCGAGAACCCGCACGGTCCTTCCTACTACCACCGCCAGCTAGGCGACATCCTGTACCACGGCTGCGGTGTGTCCCGTAACGTGGAAGACCTCAAGGAAGCCATCACCAAGATCCGTGAGCTGCGCGAGGACTTCTGGGCTAATGTCCGCATCCCGGGCGAGGCCAACGACATGAACCAGGTGCTGGAATACGGCCTGCGCGTTGCCGACTACCTGGACCTGGGCGAGCTCATGTGTGTTGACGCTCTGGACCGCGACGAGTCCTGTGGCGCCCACTTCCGCGAGGACCACCTCACCGAGGACGGCGAGGCAGAACGCGACGACGAGAACTGGTGCTTCGTTTCCGCCTGGGAGCCGGGCGCTAATAAGAACGAGTTCATCCGCCACGCTGAGCCGCTGTACTTTGATTCGATCCCGCTGATGACAAGGAACTACAAGTAATGAAACTGACACTTGAGATCTGGCGTCAAGCCGGACCGACCCAAGAAGGCCACTTCGAGACCGTCCAGGTGGACGATGCCTCTGAGCAGATGTCCATCCTGGAGCTGCTGGACCACGTCAACGAGGGCTACATTGAGCGCGGCGAGGAGCCCTTCGCCTTCGCCTCTGACTGCCGTGAGGGCATTTGTGGTACCTGTGGTCTGACCGTCAACGGCCGTCCACACGGCCCTGGACAGAACACCCCGGCCTGCCAGCAGCGCCTGTTCAACTTCACCGAAGGACAGACCATCAAGCTGGAGCCATTCCGTTCCGCTGCCTACCCGGTTATCAAGGACATGATCGTCGACCGTGCGGCACTGGATCACGTGATGGAGCAGGGCGGCTACGTCTCCATGGATGCTGGTACCGCTCCGGATGCGGATACCCTGCACGTCAACCATGAGACTTCCGAGTACTCGCTGGACCACGCTGCCTGCATCGGCTGCGGCGCCTGCGTTGCTGCTTGCCCGAATGGTGCTGCACACCTGTTTACCGGTGCGAAGCTGGTGCACCTGTCCCTCATGCCGCTGGGTAAGGAAGAGCGTGGCCGCCGTGCCCGCAACATGGTCGATGACCTGGAAGCCAACTTCGGCCACTGCTCCCTCTACGGTGAGTGCGCTGATGTTTGCCCGGCCGGCGTTCCCCTGACCGCAGTATCCGCGGTTACCCGCGAACGTGCACGTGCTGCTTTCCGTGGCAAGGACGACTAAGCTAAGGTTATTCCGTAGGAATACAAGGAACGAGAGAAAGACAGAAAGACTCCGCCATGAGCGATAACACCCACGCAGTCGCTGACTACACCAGCGAGACTTACCCGGAGTTCTCCGGAAAGATTCAGGACACCTACATTGAAGGCTACGACCCAGTTTCCTTCGGTGCTCCTCATTCTTCCCTCATTCGCACCTCCACCTGGGTGGGCATGGGTCTGATCCTGTCTTGCCTCCCGGCTGCCGGAATCCTCATCTGGGGCCTCGGCGTGTGGGATACCCCGCTGGGCACCGCCGGCGAGGGTGACTACACCCTGACCACCATCATCGGCATCATCGCTCTAGCCGTTGTGGCTATCGCCGCCTTCAGCACCGTCCACTATGGCCGCCGCTACTACCGCAAGTACCGCAAGGAAACTGGCCGAGCTAACTAAGGCGCTTGCTGTACCAGGCAATGCCTAAGTTTCTGTACTGACTCGACGTCACCCCCGTCTCCACAGCATGCAATCCATGCAAGGAGGCGGGGGTTGCGTGATCTCTCAGTACCCAAGTGGCAATGTCAGATGGACCAGCCGGCGATTCAGGACATCATTGCAACGACGACTGCCACCGAGCATGTTCGTTGCTGGCACTAGTGTTAGAGAATGAAGCTCGAAAGCACCTTCACAACCCCAAGGAGAACTCATGACCCACCGCGCGGACGAAGGCCTCGAATCGGCAGCCGCATCGGCGTCGGCACCGGAGTTGGCATCGTCGGGTGCTGCTCCCGTGCCGCAGGCTGGTAACCAGGAGGCCCGGCGGGCGGACTTGCGGCGGTGGAAGGCGATTGCGCTGTCGTTCCTGATTGGTGCGGCGGTGATCTTTTTGGGATGTTCGTGGTGGCAGGCGTCGGAAAGCGGGGCACCTGTGTGGGTGGGCTACGTGCGTGCAGCGGCCGAAGCCGGCATGGTGGGTGGCCTTGCGGACTGGTTTGCGGTGACTGCGCTCTTTCGCCGACCCTTGGGACTGCCCATTCCCCACACCGCGCTGATTCCGAATAATAAGGACCGAGTGGGCGATGCCCTGAGTGACTTTGTGGAGGAAAACTTCCTCACCGCGGATGCGCTGAGCGCCAAGGTGCGCGAGGCGGAGCTGCCCTTGTGGCTGGCGCGCCAGGGGGTAAAGCCCGGCAAGGCGGAGGAGGTCTCCGCGTGGATTGGTGAGCGTGCGGCCAGCGTGGTGTCGGATTTGGATGCGGAAGAGGCGGAGCAGTTTATTCGCACCCAGGTCATGGACCGCCTAGCCGAGCCGGAATGGGGCCCGCCGCTGGGCAGGTTGCTGGAGGGCTATATTGCAGATGGCAAGGCACGCCCCTTGGAGGATGACCTCATCGACTGGGCACACGGCAAGATTCTCAGCATGGAGTCCACCGTGGTCACCGCCATCGATGAGCGCATGCCCGGCTGGGCGCCGCGCTTTGCCCGCGAGATGGTGGGGGAGAAGGTCTATACTGAGCTCGTAGAATTCGCCGATGAGGTCCGCCGCAATGGCAACCACGAGGCCCGCCTGGCCATTCGCCGCAACTTGTCCAAGCTTGCCTCCGATCTGCAGTGGGACGAGGACATGCGCGGGCGCATCGAGGGCATCAAGCAGGAGATGCTCGCCTCTGACCAAGCACAGCAGGCGCCAGCCGCCATGTGGCGTACGGTCTCCACCACGCTCATTGACCAGCTCAATGACTCGGAGTCCTTCCTGCGCCAAAAAATTACGGCCAAGGTCAAGGAGCTGGCGCACCGCCTGCTCGAGGACTCCGAATTTTTAGCCCAGGCCAATGCCCTGGTGGACAAGGCCGCGCGCTACGCCGTGGAGAAATTCGCCCCGGAAATCATTGCGATTATCCCCGAGACCATCAAGCGCTGGGATGCGGAGGAAGCCTCCCAAAATATCGAGCTCATGGTGGGCAAGGACCTGCAATTTATTCGTTTGAACGGCACCGTCGTCGGTTCCCTGGCAGGATTGGTGATATTCGCGGTCAATCACCTTATCTTTGGCGCTTAGAAAAAAGGAGTAATGAACAATGAGCGATAATAAGAAGATTTTTGATTCCCTGAAGGATGCTGGCAGCGCTGCCTTTGACGTAGCCAAGGACTTCGGCGGTCGCCTGCAGGAGGAGCGCGCCCAGCACGCTCATGGCGCCGAGGCCAAAAGCCCCTATGGCGCCTCCGGCAAGGAGGGCTTGGTGGATAAGGCCACTGCCACCGCGAAGGAGCTCGGTGCCACTGTGAAGAAGGCCGCCGATGGCACCCGTGAGTCCGCTGCTTTCGACGCCGCTAAGGGCAAGTTCTCCACCGCCTATAACGAGACCCGCGAGGGTGTCATGGATGCCTATAATTCCGCTCAGGCCCGCCGCGCGGAAAAGAAGAATGCGGCACGCCCTGGCCAGGATTCGGCTCCTTCGCAGGGCGATAATATTATCGATGGCGAAGTAATCGAGACTGACGATCCACAGAATTAAACTACATGTATTTTCTTTATGATCTTGCCTTGCATCTAGACAGCTACCTCTTCCAGGTCCTCGCCCTGACCGCCATCATCGGCGCGATCCTCGCTGCCACCACGCGCGAGGATGCCTTCCGAGCCGGCGACCGTCAAGGTAAGTGGGTGTGGGTAGGCCTGCTGGCGGGCTCGGCGGTAGCGATGGCCACCGGCATGCCTTTACTGTCTTGGATCGGCGCGGTCATTACCGGCGTGTACTGGTTTGATGTGCGCCCGCAGCTCAAGGCCATTATCAACGGCGACTACAGCTACTAATGCTTAATTTGCTTGACGCCCCGGCCGCGACGGTCAAGGAGCGCGCCGCCGATAACACCGTCCTTGTCTCCCCGCACCATGTTTCCCTTGCCGCAGGCGCAGGTGCGGCCGATATTATTTCTGTCGCGGGGTATCCTACCGGCCGCCACCACACTCTTATCAAGGCCTCCGAGGCGCGCCTGGCCATCCAATCGGGCGCCAGCGAGGTATGGGTCAGCCTCGATGAGACCTTAACGGATGCCAATGCTGTGCTCTCCGAGCTCATTGCCATCCGCGAGGCCTGCCCGGATCCGGCCCGCTTGGGCCTCATTGTGCCAGACGCCCCGCTTGCCGACGCCACCCTTAAAGCCGCCCATCAAGCCGGCTACCAGCGCCTCATTGTGCGCAGCCGCAAGGCCGCGGATTACGCGGAATCCGCGGCCGGTGAAGAAGGCAAGAAAAAAGGACCGGAGTTGGCCGCTGCCACACTTCCGGTCCTCGAGTTTCCCGCTCCCGCGGTTTAGGCGGCTTTCTCCTGCGCGTCCTGCTGCGGCGCGCCATTGCCCGTGGCGCCGCCCTGGCCCGCGGAGTCACCACCGCCGGCGAACTTATCCATGTCCTTCATCGGAACATCGGTGCCGGTGATGGTGAGCTTGAGCTCGCCATCGAGCACCTCTACGGAATCGACGTTCATGTCAGAACCCACGAACTGATCCGACATGCCATTTTGCAGGGCGGAGGAGATGGCTTCGGTGGCCTGATCCGGCAGCTCGAGGCCAAAGATGGAGGCCTCGGTGGCGCGGATATCGAGCTTGCCATCGTGGGCGGTGGGCTCTAGCGAGAGGTTGGCAAGGCCGCCGGCAAACTTCACGTCCAGCACGTGGTCTTGCTCATTGGCGGTGATCTCCGTAACCACCATATTGCCCACCTTCTCGCTGCCGGCCTGCTCGGAAATGCCCTTCTGGAAAGACGCCAGCAGGTAGTCATCCGGCACGGTGGTAGAAGCGCGCAGCTTGCCGGCCACCGGATTCTCCTGGTCGGTGCTCATATCTTCTACGTGGATCTCTGAGGCAGGTTGGCCCTTGATATCAGTGCCGTCGATTTGCAGGGTGGACGGCGTGGTCATATCCATCTGAGAAATGGAGCCCTTAAACAGCCCTACGAGCAGTGGGCTGCCGCCAAAGCTGACGGAGGGATCTTCTTTGACCTGGATACCTTCTTCTTCGGCAGCCTGGTTAAATTGCGAGGTCATCTGGTGACCAATGAACCAGCGCAGGCCGAATTCGGCCAAGAGGATGAGCACGAGTAGTGCTACGAGGATGCCAATGATGATTTTCCAGGCGAGTGAACCTGCCGATTTCTTCGAAGCCATGCGTACCAGTGTGGCGCATGAGACGGCGCGGAGCAAAGTTTGCGGGAGTTCTCGGGCACATTGCTAGGCACTTCACAGCTGCCCCAGCTGTCATCACCGCGCGGCGCGGTTAGTCCCGTGGCGCGACGGACTCCCAGTCCACGGTCAGCACATTATCGCGCAGGCGCCGGCGGATGGGGTGGATAGTAAAGGGGGCGTCGGCAAGCGCGGCTCGTGCCATGCGCCAACGCACGCGCGGGCCGTAGGGCGCCCACCCCGCCGCGTGGTCCCAGGCCTCGTCGGCGGCCTTAAGCAGCTCGTGGATGGGCTCGCCGGGAACGTTGCGGTGAATGAGGATTTTGGGCAGGCGCTCGGCGATGTCTGAGGGCCGCGCCACATCGAACGGGTCCCACGCCAGGGTGAGAGTCCGTGGGCCGTGGGCATCCAGCAGCAACCAGGCCGCGCGCCGGCCCAGCTCATCGCAGGTGCCTTCCACAAAGAAGCCACCGGGGGCAAGCCGAGAACACACCGTCTGCCAGGCCTCCTGGACCTGGTCCACGTCGTATTGGCGTAGCACATTGAATGCGCGCACCAGCTGTGGCCGGTAGCCGGCCAGTTCAAAGCCGCCAAGCTCGAAGCGCACGCCGTCGCGCGGTGGCAGGACCCGGTCCGGGTGGATTTCGAGCCCGCGGACGTCTACCTGCGGATTCGCCCGGCGCAGCCACCCTGCCCATTCCACGGTGGTGGCGTGCGAGGCCCCGTAGCCTACGTCGAGCGCGAGCGGCTTTTCCACGTGCCGCAGCAGCGTGGAAATCTCCGGGTGCGCGAGCATCCATCTATCGCAGCGGCGCAGGCGATTGTGATTGGTGGTGCCGCGGGTAATAACGCCAAAAGGCCGACCCGCAGCTGCGCTAGCGCGCAGATTATGTGCGTGGTCGGCCATAGATTTCGGTGCTGTAGAACTTAGGCGTTCTCAGAAATCCACTGCTCGGTGAGCTTTCCTTCGTTATCGAAGAGCTCAGCCAGGGATTCGCCCACCTTCGGCTCGATGGCGGCGCCCATCATCGGGATATTTACGGAAATCTCGTTGACATAGGACAGCTTGGTCATCTCGCCCTCGCCAGCCAGGGAGATATCGCCCTTGAAGTCCACCGGGGTGCCCTTGACATCTGCGGTGTAGTTAACATCAGCGGCTTCACCGTTGAGCTCGCCTACGGTGACCACGCGCTTGACCTTGAGGTCCTGGGAAACCATGGCGCGCACTGCCTCTGGCAGCAGGGTGGTCGGCAGAACCTCGAAAAGGGTAGCAACGTTATCGCTGAAGTCATGCACCTGACCCGCCTCAGGGGAGAGGTTGGCCACGATGTACTCCCAGTATTCCTTGGTGAGCAGCGCCTTGTGCACCTTTTCGATGGGCTGATTGATGGTTACGGTGTTTTCACTACGGGTTGACATGCTTAACAGACTACCTTGGTAGGCGTGCTTGATAAATCTTTGACGCAACAGCTCACAGCGATCGACGGCGTGGAACTGGACTCCACCACCACCTTCGCGGATCTGACTACGCTGCGTGTGGGTGGAAAACCGCAGGCCGCACTGCGCTGCTCGCAGCCGGATGCCGCAGTGTCCGTTGTCCGCGCCCTGGATCGCGCTGCGGTGAAGTTCATAGTCGTTGGCGGCGGCTCCAACCTCTTGGTGGCCGATGGCTCCGTGAATGTCGTCGCCGTCATCCTCGACTCTGATGAGGTGTCCATGGACCCCGAATCCGGTCTGGTGCACGCGCAGGCGGGTGCCAACTGGGATGATGTGGTGGCTCGCTCCGTTCAGCTTGGCCTGGGTGGCATCGAGTGCCTGTCCGGCATCCCCGGCACGGTGGGCGCGGTTCCGGTGCAAAACGTGGGTGCTTATGGCGCGGAAATCTCCGAGGTGCTTACCCGCGTGCGCCTTTATAATCGCCGCACCGATACCGATGAGTGGGTCCCTGCCTCCGATCTGGAGCTGGCCTATCGCTATTCCAACCTGAAATTCACCGGCCGCGCCGTCGTGCTCGAGGTAGAACTCCAACTCAACAACGATGGCCTATCCCGCCCGTTGCGCTTTGGCCAACTTACTCAGAACCCGGGCGAGCGCCGCCCCGTGGCCGAGGTCCGCGAGGAGGTCTTAAAGCTGCGCCGCGGCAAGGGCATGGTGCTCGACCCCACCGATCATGACACCTGGTCTGCCGGCTCCTTCTTCACCAACCCGGTGGTGGACTCCGCTCTTGCTGACGCCGTGCAGGCCAAGGTTCGTGCCTCGCTTGGCGACGCCACCGCAGACTCCATGCCTCGCCACCCCTCCTCCGAGGCCGACCGGGAAAAGCTTTCCGCGGCCTGGCTCATCGATCGCGCCGGGTTTGCCAAGGGCTACCCAGGCTCTGGCCGGGCTACGCTTTCGACAAAGCACACGCTGGCGCTTACCAACCGCGGCGAGGCTACGGCCGCCGATATCGTGGACCTTGCCCGCACCATCCGCGATGGCGTCCGCGATGCTTTCGGCGTGGAGCTCGTGCCCGAACCCGTCTGGATTGGCCTCGCCCTCGACGAGTAGCGCGAGGTTGTCCCTTCACACCGGGGCCTAAAACCTATAAAGCGGCCACGATAGCACCCTAAACCACACGGTTTTCGGGTCTATCGTGGCCGCTTTGCGGGCGTGGCGCCTGTCGCGTTTGTCGCGCCGCGAAGGTTTCTGGATTAGACCGCCATGACCTGAAGCCACTCATCCTTAGCACCCAAGAATGCGCGGGCCGCCTCCTGCGCACCCTCCAGGCTGTGGTGCGCACCCCAACCGCACTGCTCTTCGTTGGCCGCGGGTACCTCGGTGGCGTTAAGAATATCGTTGAGCGCGCCTTCTACCGCGCGCAGCAGCTCGTCTTGTTCCATGCCATTAGTGATGGCGTAGGAGCCGGTACGGCAGCCCATTGGGGCAAAACCGATGAGCTTATCGGTGTAATTGCGCATGAAGTTGGCCATCATGTGCTCTACCGAATGCAGCGCCTTGGTATCAAGGTGATCCTGATTAGGCTGGCAGAAGCGCAAGTCGTACTTAATGATTTCGACGCCGCCACCCAAATCCGTGCGGTCGGCCACGCGAATATACGGTGCGCTGACGAGGCGGTGGTCGAGTTCGAAGGACTTCACGTTGAGCTTCTTATCATTCTGTTCAGTCATGCTTCTCCAGTGTAATCACAGCTGAGTGTCACTTCCTGAAATAGATTCTTTACCGCATACGCTGGGATAATATGAGCACACTGGACGATTCCGCCGAGGTTCCTGGCGCCGCGAACATGGCGGCCGACGATCTGTCTGCTGGCGACCCGTCCGCCACTGCACGGCCGAGCGCTTCAGCCACTCCGGTAAGAGAATCCGTCTATGAGGGCGCGGATAAAATCGTGCCGAGTACCGCGCCCACCGTGGTCAAGATCGAAGGCCACACCGAAAATGTGGACCCGCTGGCCCGCGGTAACCGCTTGCGCAAGGAAAGCTGGGGGCTGGTGCTCCGCCGCGTGTGGGCGGACTTCTTCCACGATGCCTTGATGGATCGCGCCGCCACGATGACGTATTTCACGCTCATGGCCTTTGCTCCTACGGTGCTCGCGGCCTATTCGATAGCCACGCTCATCTTTTCCTCTCGGCGCGCCGAGGTACATGAATTAACCTCGCAGTTCATTGCGGATTACGTGCCGAGTTCGATGACGGAGCAGGCCGAGCACCTCGTGGGCTCCATCATTGGCTCCACAGCCCAGGGCACCTTCGCGCTGGTGGTATCCGTACTGGTTTCTCTTTTTGCCGCCTCGGCCTATGTGCGTGCCTTCTCGCGCACCGCCAATACCGTCTACGGGCGGGTAGAGGGCCGCGGGATTATCCGCACCTGGGCACTCATGTGGGGGCTTACTATCGTCCTGGTCATCGGCGCGGTTATCGTGCTTTTTGCTAACCTGCTGCGCGATACCATTGTCAGCGGTGTGGTCGAACCGCTGGCTGGCAAGCTAGAGATGCAAGGCACCGCGGACTTTTTGGGCGGCATCTTTATGCCGGTGTGGAATTGGCTGCGCTTCCCACTCACCGTGGTGGTTGTGCTGACGTTGATTGCCATCCTGTACCACTTTTCCCCGAATGTGCGGCCGGCGCGCTTCCGCTGGATAACTCTCGGTTCCGTGGTGGCGCTTAGCACCAATGTCGTGGTGTGGGGAGCCTTCGCGCTGTATACCCAGCGCTTTGCTGGGGCCAGCGTCTACGGAGCCTTCAGCCTCATCATGGCCGTATTCATGGCCGTGTGGCTATCTAATACGATGCTCATTTTGGGCATCAAAATCGATGCGGAGGTCTTGCGCGCCAAAGAATTGCAACTGGGTCTGCACGCCGCGCGGCATATTCAGGCCCCGCCGCGTTCCGATGCCGCCGCCAAATCCCAAGCCCGTGCCCAACATGACCTGGAAGAGCGGTCCGAGCGCATCTACAAACAAGCGGTGCGCAAAGCAGAAAACGACGCAGACTAGTCGCGGTGAAGGCGGGCAAGGAGATCGCGCCGGACATCGCGGCGGCGCAGCTTGCCTAGCTGATCACCGGCAAGCTTATCCATGGCAAAGAATCTTTGCGGTACCTTATAACGCGCCAGCAGCCCGCGGCAGTGCTCGCGCAAGGCGGCTTCGTCGAGCCGGACACCAGGAGACAGGACCACGCAGGCAGCGACGTCCTCAGAACCATCGGAGCGGGGAGTGCCTACGACGGCGGCTTGGGCGATATCGGGGTGGGATGTTAAAGCCTCCTCCACCTCCCCGGGATAAACATTGAATCCGCCGGTAATGATGATTTCTTTAATGCGGCCCACCAACCGGATATGGCCATCGGGCTCGCGCACGCCCATGTCTCCGGTGCGGAACCAACCTTCATGGAAGGCGGCTGCGGTAGCGGGGGCGTCGGCAAGGTAACCGCCAAAAACCTGCGGGCCGCGGGCGAGGATCTCGCCGGCCACGCCATCCGGTTGGGTACGGCTGAGATCGGCAGGATCGCCGATGCGCAGCTGTGTGTCCGGCAAAGGCAGGCCGATGGTGCCGGCGCGCCGGGTGTCATCAAGGGGATTGATGATCAGCACAGGAGAGGTTTCTGTAAGCCCATAACCTTCCACCAACATGCCACCGGTGCGTGCCTCCCACGGGTCGATGATGCGCGAGGGCAGCGAGGCCGCGCCCGAGATGGAATAGCGCACCCCGCCGAGATCCGAGGGAGACTCGGAATCAGCGGCAGTGGCAGCGTAGTTCATGGCGCGCTCGTAGATGGTCGGCACGCCCGGCATCCAGGTGGGGCGGCGGGTGGCAAGCGCTTCCGTCACTGCGTCGGTGTGTGGAGCGGCAAGCAGGATAATCTCGGCCGCGCAGCGCACCGCAAGCAGCACGCTCATCGTCAGGCCATAGGAATGGAACATGGGCAACGCGGCCAGGAAGCGCTCATTACCGCGGCGCAGCGGGGCCTGGGTTTCTAGCTGCAAGCAGTTGGCAGCGAGGTTGCCGTGGGTTAAGACCACGCCCTTGGGGCGGGCGGTGGTGCCGGAGGTGTAGAGGATAAGGGCGGCGTCGGCAAGCGTGGCTGGGTGCGCCTCCACGGGGGTGCCGTTTAGCGGAAGCGGTGCGCTAAGGGAGACGGAGATGGTGGTCTCTACCTGCGCGGAGACGGTGGGGGCGATGTCCTCCCAGGCGATAGCCACGCGGGCGCCATGGTGGGCGAGCAGCGGAGTGAGCTCGTGCGCGGTATAGCGCGGGTTATGCTCCACCACCACCGCGCCCACGCGCAGGATGGCGAAGAATGCCACTACATGCTGCGGGCAATTGGGCAGCAGGAGCGCCACGCGGTCGCCGGGCTGCACGCCCATCTCGCGCAGGGCCCCAGCCGCGGCTGCCACCTGGGCATCGAGCTCGCCATAGGTCAGTGTCTGGCCGGCGAAGTAGGTGGCGGGGCGCTGCGGAAACCTCGCGACGGCCGCCGCGAGGAAATCCGTCAAGGTAGCGCCATAGTGAATTTCTGCCATAGCCGATAAGTTTAGGCCTTTGCCTCCAACAGCTCGAGTAGGTCCTTGCGCACCTGGTGGCGGCGGATTTTGCCCAGGTGGTCGCGCGCTAGATCTTCGAAGTGATAGAAGGTGCGCGGCACCTTATAGCGGGTGAGGCGCTCGCGGCAGAATTCCTTCAAGCCCTCGGGATCGAGCACGGCACCATCGCGCAGGGTAACGCAGCCGACGACATCCTCGGAGCCATCCTGGCGCGGGCGGCCCACGGCGGCGACATCCACCACGTCGGGGTGCTCTGCAATTGCCTCTTCTACCTCTGCGGGGTAGACGTTGAAGCCGCCGGTGATGATGATTTCCTTAATGCGGCTGACTAGGCGGACCCAGCCGTCTTCTTCCATGACTGCCATGTCTCCGGTGCGGAACCAGCCGTTATGGAAGGACTCCTCTGTTGCTTCTTGGTTGCCAAAATAGCCTTGGAAAATTTGCGGACCACGCGCGAGCAACTCGCCTGGCTGGCCATCAGGCTGGGTTTCATCCAGATTCTTCGGATTGGCAATGCGTACCTCGGCATCTGGGAATGGGAGCCCCACATAGCCAGGGCGATTCTTTCCGTTCATTGGGTTGCCAATTAACACGGGGGAGCACTCGGTCATGCCAAAGCCTTCTACGAGTCGTCCGCCGGTCATGGACTCCCACCGTTCCACGATTTCTACGGGCAGTGTAGCGGCACCGGAAAAAGCGTTGCGGATGCCGCTTAAGTCCACGTCTTTGTCTTCGGCTGCGTCCATGATCTTCTGATAGAGGGTGGGAACCCCTGGCAGCCAGGTAGGCGTGCGCTTTTTCACGATGTCCAGGATGAGCGGCATTTGTGGGGAAGGAAGCAAGATAAGCTCGGCGCCCATGTACACGCTAAAAATGCACAGTGTGGTCATGCCGTAGGCGTGAAACATCGGTAATGCGGCGAGGAAGCGCTCTTTGTGCTTTCCCATTTCTGGAACCCAAGCTTGGCCTTGGACGCAATTAGCTATGAGATTACCGTGCGAGAGCATTCCGCCTTTGGGTTTTCCGGTGGTGCCGGAAGTGTAAAGGATGAGCGCGACGTCAGCCTGGCTGATGCGTGGCATTTCTAGGGCGCTGCCGTCGCCGCCAATAGCTGAGCCGATCAGGGTAGACCACGCTACTGTGTTTGGTGCATGCTCGGTGAGCTGCTCGCGTTTAGCAGCTAGCGGTGGGATAGGCAGGCGGAGCGCGAGGCGCTTGAGTGGTGGCATGGCATCGACCATGTTGACGGAGACGATGGTCTCTAGCGGGGTAGTCGAGCGCAGCTTTTCCAGCGTGGAGGCGGTTTTATCCCAAGAGATTGCTACGCGGGCACCATGATCTCGGAAAAGGCCTTCCAATTCGTGGGCGGTATAAAGTGGGTTGTGCTCGACCACGGTGGCACCAAGTAGCTGCACCGCATAGAAGGCCGCGACGTGCTGAGGGCAGTTGGGCAGCACGATGGCCACCTTGTCGCCTGGGCGAATACCAAAAGCCTTGAGCCCGGCCGCGGCGGCGCGCACTTGGGCGTCGAGCTCCGCGTAGGTCTGCGTGCGGCCGAAGAAATAGGTGGCGGGTTTATTGGCGTTGACCCGCAGGTTATCGCGGTAATAGTCGACGATGGTTTTATTACCGTAGTCCAGCGTGTGAGGGGTCCATTCGCTGTAGTGATCGAGCCAAGCTCGGGAGGTGGAAGCGGACACGCAAAAACCTTTCGTTTGGGTAAATAATTAGTTTTAAAAAATCAGTATAGAGAAAACGTGAAGAAGCCCTCTAGTTTTCTTCCAGTGTCAGCAAAAAACGTTTGGCTTCCAGACCGCCCGCATAGCCGCCGAGCCCGCCGTCGCTGCGCAGCACCCGGTGGCATGGCCGCACGATGAGCAGGGGATTGGCACCGCACGCACTGCCCACGGCCCGCGTCGCGCCGGGCCGGCCCAGCAGCTTGGCGACGTCGCGGTAGGTGACCGTCTCCCCATAGCCAATCTCGGCCAGTTGCGCATGCACTGCGGCGCTAAAGTCGGTCGTCGCAGGCGGGTCGAGGGGCAGCTCGAAGGCGCGGCGCTGGCCGGCGAAATACTCCGCGAGCTGTGCCTGGGCGGCGTCGAGCACGTCCGCGCTGCGCTTTTCGATGCCCCCTTCCTCTACACCGCCCACCGCTTCCTGCAGGGTGCTGGCCGCGGTGAATTCGACGCGGGAAACCCCCCGCGGGCTCGCCTGCAAACGCAGGGGTCCGAGGGGGCTATCGATTAGGCGGAACATGCTAGTTCTTTTCGGTCTCGAGGCGGCGGATGAGGTCTGCCTGGACCTCGCGGCGGCGGATCTTGCCCATCTGGTCCTTGGCCAGCTCCTCAAAGTGGTAGAAGGTGCGCGGGACCTTGTAGCGGGTCAGGCGCTCGCGGCAGTAGTCCTTGAGTCCCTCCGGGTCCAGGGCGGCGCCATCGGCGAGGTCGAGGCAGGCCACGACGTCCTCGGAGCCATCTTCGCGCGGTCGGCCTACCACGGCGACGTCATCAATGCTCGGGTGCTCGCGCAAGATTTCTTCCACCTCGCCCGGATATACGTTGAAGCCGCCGGTGATGATGATCTCCTTGATGCGGCTAACCAGGCGGATGAAGCCATCTTCTTCCATGACGCCCATGTCACCGGTGCGGAACCACTCGCCGTGGAATGCGGCCTCGGTGGCCTCCTCGTTATTGAGGTACCCCTTGAAAATCTGTGGTCCCCGCGCCAAAACTTCGCCTTCGGTGCCATCGGGCTGGGTTTCATCGAGGTTATCTGGGTTGGCGATGCGCACCTCGGTATCCGGGAAGGGGATGCCGACGTAACCAGGGCGGCGGTCGGTGCTCATAGGGTTGCCCACGATGATGGGCGAGCATTCGGTCAGGCCATAGCCTTCCACTAAGAGGCCACCGGTATAGTTCTCCCACTTCTTGACCGTGTCCGAAGGCAAGGTAGAAGCCCCGGAGAAGGCTGCGCGCACGCCCTTGATAGGAATCTGCTGCTCGTCGGCGGCTTTGACGATTCGCTCGTAGAGCGTCGGCACACCCGGCACCCAGGTCGGGGTGTGCTTTTTCATCAGCTGCATAATGAGCGACATATCTGGCTTAGGCAGGATAACCAGCTCGCCGCCGATAAACTGCGCCAGGGTCACGTTCATGGTCAGGCCATAAGCATGGAAGAAGGGGAGGGCGGCGAGCATGCGCTCGGGCTTATCGCCCAAGCCCGGTACCCACGCCTTGCCCTGCAGGAGGTTGGAAAACAGGTTTCCATGGGAGAGCATGGCCCCCTTCGGGGCGCCGGTGGTACCAGAGGTGTACATGATGAGCGCGATGGTGTCCTTGTCCACGTCTTCCGGCGTGGTGATATCGCTGCCGTCGCCACCGATTGCGTTGCCCACCAAAGTTTCCCACGGCACGGTATTTGGCGCCGGGGAAGATAGCTGCTCGCGCTTGGACTTGAGCGGCGGAATAGGCAGGCGCAAAGCGGCGCGCTGCAGGGTGGGCATGGCGTTGATCATGTTGATGGACACGACCGTTTCCAGATTGGTGGTTGCCCGCAGCTTCTCCAGCGTGGGCGCGGCCTTGTCCCAAGCGATGGCGATGCGCGCGCCGTGATCTTGGAAGAGTCCTTCCAACTCATGGGCGGTGTAGAGCGGGTTATGCAGTACCACCTGCGCACCGAGCTTCAGAATGGCATAAAACGCTGCGATGTACTGCGGCGAGTTGGGCGCGACGATCGCTACGCGGTCACCTGGCCGCACGCCGAAGGCCTTCAGGCCCGCGGCCGCTGCGCGAACCTGGCGGTCTAGCTCAGCATACGTTTGGGTGCGTCCGAAGAAGTAGGTGGCTGGTTTATCGGCGTTGACCTCAAGATTGTTGTCGTAGATATCCAGCAGCGTGGTATCGCCGTACTCAAGGTGGTGCGGTGTCCATTCCGGGTAATACTGGAGCCAAGCCTGTGATTCGTATGCGGACAAAACGTGACCTTTCGGTAGCGTAGGTTTCTGGCAGGGGCCAGTATAGCGCCGCTAGAATGGAGCGCCATGCGCATCGCCATGATTTCTATGCATACATCCCCTATCGAGCAGCCTGGCTCAGGGGATGCGGGTGGAATGAACGTCTACGTCCTCAATATTGCCCGCCAATTGGCCCGCCGGGGAATCGAGGTAGACGTCTATACCCGCGCCACCCGGCCCAGCCAAGGCGAAATCATTGCGGTTGAGCCTAGCCTGCGCGTTATCAATATCGTCGCGGGCCCGTACGAGGGGCTAGATAAAGAGGATCTCCCTACCCAGCTGGCCGCTTTCGCCGGCGGCATGGTGCAATTTGCCAAATGGCAGGGTAAAAAATATGACCTTATTCACTCCCACTACTGGCTTTCTGGCCAGGTGGGCTGGCTGTTGCGGGATCTCTGGGGTATCCCGCTTATTCACACAGCGCATACCTTGGCCGCGGTGAAAAACGCCTCGCGGACGGCGGATGACACCTTGGAGTCCGAAGCCCGCCGCATCTGCGAACAGCAATTGGTGGATAACGCGGACTTGCTGGTGGTCAATACCGAGCAAGAAGCCCGCGACTTGGCCGAACATTATGATGCCGAGAGAGCCAATATTCGCGTGGTCTCGCCCGGCGCCGACGTAGAGCTTTTTACCCCTGGCACGGACCGCAATACCGAGCGCTCCCGCCGCGAGTTGGGCATTCCGCTGCACACCAAGGTGGTGGCCTTTGTCGGCCGCTTACAAAAATTCAAAGGCCCGGAGGTACTCATCCGCGCCACGGCCGAGCTCTTCCGCCGCGAGCCGGCCCGCAACCTGCGGGTGGTTATCTGCGGTGGCCCGTCGGGGGCCAATACAGCGCCGGAGGCATATAGGGAGTTGGCGCGTGAGTTGGGCGTCGATAAGCGGGTGCGCTTTTTGGGCGCCCGCCCGCCGGAGGAACTGGTGGGGGTCTACCGCGCGGCTGATATTGTGGCGGTGCCCAGCTATAACGAGTCCTTCGGCCTGGTGTCTCTGGAGGCCCAAGCCTCTGGCACGCCGGTGGTTGCTGCCGCCGTCGGCGGGCTGCCCATTGCCGTGGCTGACGGGGAAACTGGCTTGCTGGTGCACTCGCACGATCCGGAGGATTGGGCTGATGCCTTGGCCCGCCTGCTTGACGACGACCCCATGCGCATCGCCATGGGCGAAGCCGCCGTCGCCCACGCCGCGCGTTTTAGCTGGGCCAGCTCCGCCGCAGCGCTCGCGGAAATCTATGACGAGGCCAGCCATATCGAGGTTCCAGACTGCCATCAACGGCGGGCAAGTGGAGATTAAACCTCCTACGCCGGAAGCTATTTCGTGGCATGCTGGAAACATGACTAACGGAAAGCTAATTCTCCTTCGCCATGGCCAATCCAAGTGGAACGAGTCCAACCAGTTCACTGGCTGGGTCGATGTAGACCTGACCGAAAAGGGTGAGGCGGAAGCCAAGCGCGGCGGCGAGCTGCTCGCGCAGGAAGGCATTCTGCCGGACGTCCTTTATACCTCTCTTCTGCGCCGCGCCATCCGCACCGCAAATATCGCGCTCAATGCCGCCGATCGTCACTGGATCCCAGTAGTGCGCGATTGGCGTCTCAACGAGCGCCACTACGGCGCCCTGCAAGGCCTGAATAAGGCTGAGACCAAGGAAGAGTACGGCGAGGAAAAGTTCATGGCATGGCGCCGCTCCTATGACACGCGCCCGCCAGAGCTGGCCGATGACTCCGAATACTCGCAGGCCAATGACCCGCGCTACGCAGACCTAGATAAGGTCCCGCAGACCGAGTGCCTCAAGGATGTTGTCGCCCGCTTTGTGCCGTACTTTGAAGAGGAAATCCTCCCGCGCGCCAAGAAGGGCGAGACCGTGCTCATCGCCGCTCACGGCAACTCCCTGCGCGCACTGGTCAAGCACCTGGACAATATTTCTGATGATGATATTGCCGGATTGAATATCCCCACCGGCATCCCGCTGGTTTATGAGATTACCGAGGACGGCTCGGTAGCAAACCCAGGCGGTACCTACCTGGATCCGGAAGCTGCTGCTGCCGGTGCCGCCGCCGTTGCTGCGCAGGGCGGTAAGTAAGTAACTGCGCTAAAGTCCCCGGGGAGTATTCCCTGGGGACTTTGTGATGGATAGGCTAGACACGTGGAATTGATTCTTTCCTTTGCCGCCGGCGTGGTGGCCTGCGGGTTGGCGCTGCCGGCGATGTCCTGGGCGCGCGGGCGCATTGCGCGCTACCGCCAGGCTACCGATGTCGGGGCCAATCAGGTTACGACGGTTAGCCAGGTGCTGCACTTGGCCGTGCAAGGCTCGCCGACGGCGCTGACGGTGCTGGACCGCAGCCAGGAAATCGTCATGTCTAATCCGGCCGCGCATGAGATGTCCTTGGTGCATGACCGCGCCGTTAACCCAGAGGTATGGGAGACCGCGCAGGAGGTCTTCGAAGACAAGGAGACCCGCACCGTTGACATAGCTATTCCCAAGCGGCGCACGGGACACCGCGTCACGCAGGTCAGGGCGGTGATTAAGCCACTGACTCTTAATGACGGCCGCTTTGTCATCGTCTACGGCACCGATGAAAGCGAAAATGTCCGCATGGAGTCCGCCCGCCGTGACTTCGTGGCGAACGTCTCCCACGAGCTCAAGACACCCGTCGGCGGCATTGCCTTGCTGGCAGAGGCCCTGCTACAAGATCCCGGTGACCAAGAGACCGTGGAGTACTTTGGCAATAAGGTCTATAAGGAAGCCAACCGCATGGCCGATATGGTCAGCGAACTTATCTCCCTGTCCAAGCTGCAAGGCGCCGAGGCCCTGCCGGAGATGGAACCGCTGGCCGTAGATGATCTCATCGATGAAGCCCTCTCGCGCAACCACCTTGCTGCCGAGGCCCGTTCCATCGAGCTCAACCGCGGCGCCTCTGTGGGCGTGCAGGTTAAAGGCGATCGATCCCTGCTGGTAACAGCACTATCCAACCTGGTCTCCAATGCGATTAACTACTCGCCGGAGAAAATGCCGGTGTCCGTCTCCCAAAAGGTGGTGGATGGTGGGGTCGTACTCATCCGCGTCACGGACCGTGGCATTGGCATCGCACCGGATGACCAGAAACGTGTTTTTGAACGCTTCTTCCGTGTAGACCAAGCCCGGTCGCGGCAGACCGGAGGCACTGGCCTAGGATTAGCAATTGTTAAACACGTGGTGGCCAACCATGGTGGCAATATCAAACTATGGTCCCGGCCGGGTACGGGTTCTACATTCACCATTGAATTGCCCATCTACAGGGAAGAAAAGCCAGCGCAGGAAGCTGGCATGAAGGATAATGAGAAAAGGGATGCCGTCGACGCGGCGGCGCCTGGGCTCCCGCGTGCAGTGGCACGCGTTGCAGCACGTCGAAAGGATAAAGCACAATGACCACCATCCTCATCGTTGAAGATGAAGAGTCGCTGGCAGATCCGCTGGCATTCCTCCTCCGCAAGGAAGGTTTTGTACCCATCATCGCGCATGATGGCCCTACCGCGCTGGAAAAGTTTGCCGCAAACGACATCGATATCGTCCTTTTGGACCTCATGCTGCCCGGCATGTTCGGCACCGAGGTATGCAAACAACTGCGCACTACTTCGTCCGTGCCCGTCATCATGGTCACCGCGCGCGACTCCGAGATTGATAAGGTCGTCGGCCTCGAGCTGGGCGCCGATGACTACGTCACCAAGCCTTATTCTTCCCGCGAGCTTATCGCCCGCATCCGTGCGGTACTGCGCCGTGGCCATGATTCTGGAGCCGGTGCCGAGGCCGAGGCCGAGGAAGAGGTTGCCGAGCAGATCCTCGAAGGCGGCCGCGTCAAGATGGACGTGGAGCGCCACACCGTTACCGTTGCCGATGAGTCGGTATCCATGCCTCTCAAGGAATTCGACCTCCTGGAGTACCTATTGCGCAACGCCGGCCGCGTGCTCACCCGCGGTCAGCTCATTGACCGCATTTGGGGCGCTGATTATGTCGGCGATACCAAGACGCTCGACGTCCACGTCAAGCGTCTCCGCTCCAAGATTGAGGAACAGCCCTCCCGCCCGAAGCACTTGGTTACGGTGCGCGGTCTGGGCTATAAATTCGAGCTCTAATCTTCCGCCTGCAGGCTCTCAGCCTTCACACTGGCCGGGTGCTGCGTGAGCTGAACGCCGTGTTCGGCCGCCGCCGCTCGGGCCTTGCAGTGCGCGGCCAAAATTTCATAAGACTCGCGGCCCATTAGTGCTACCAGCTCGTCCTCGTGCGACTGCCACATCGGCAGCGGGTTGGCGTGACAGGCGGAATCGGCTGAGCAATACCAATCAAAATCTTCGCCGCCATTGCCCCAACCGCGACGGTCATACTCGCCTATCTGGGTGCGTAAAATCTCCTGCCCATCCGGGCGTTCTTCATAATCCTCGTACCGGCGCAGCGGCAGCTGCCAGCACACCTCCGGCTTGACCACCGTGAGCTCTTCGCCAGCATCCACCGCCCACTGGTGCAGCGCGCAGCCCGTGCCCGTTGCCCAACCGGTGCGGTTGGCAAAAATGCACGCGCCATCCACAATCGGCGTCTTAAGGGCCGGCTCCGGTTCCCCGTCCTCGCCGTCGAGCTCGTCCCATTCCAGCCACGGCTCTAATTCATCCGTATCGTCTTGCGCGAGGAATTCATCTACCCCCGCTGGGCGCAGCTGCCAATATTCGGCGGGCATGCGCGCGACGGCGTCATAAAGCTGGTCGCGGTCTTCCTCATCGGCCATATAAGCTCCATGCACGCAGCAGCCCACTTCGGGCTGGCGCTTGTCGATGCCCCGGCATGCCGAAGTACCAAACTGGCAGCTGTAGTGCGATTCCACCCATGTCAGGTCGATGGAAAAGACGTGGTGTGGGTCGTTCGGATTGGTAAATTCAAACCACTCCCGCGGGAAATCGGGGGCCTCTTCGCGGCCTGCTCTTATCGACGCCGCCGCGGGCGAGCTCGCGGGAAAACCTAGATATACCGTGTCAGATTTTGGGTGATTCACACCTAACCACGGTAGACCTACTACGCTATTAGTGTGCGATTAGGTGTATTAGACGTCGGAAGCAATACTGTCCACCTTGTTGCGGTCGATGCCGCGACGGGCGGACGACCGACTCCGATGAGTGATTGGAAGACCCCGCTCCGGCTGGTAGAACAGCTGGATAAGAAGGGCAACATCCATGAAAAGGGTGTAAAGAAGCTGGTCAGTGCCGTAGCTGAAGCTAGCGAGCTGGGTGAAAAGCTTGGCTGCGCTGAATTCATTGCCTTTGCTACCTCGGCGGTGCGCTCCGCGCCCAATTCGGAGGAGGTTCTCGATGAGGTGGAAAAGCATACTGGCGTGCGCCTGCAAATCCTCTCCGGCGTGGAAGAAGCCCAGCTGACCTTCCTCTCCGCGCGTCGCTGGTATGGCTGGTCCGCTGGCCGTATCACTAACCTGGATATCGGCGGCGGCTCGCTGGAACTTTCCACCGGTACTGATGAGCACCCCGACCTTGCTTTCTCCCTCGACCTAGGTGCCGGCCGGTTGACCCATAATTGGTTCGATACCGACCCACCAGAGAAGAAGAAGGTAAGTGCGCTGCGCGATTTTATTGATGCGGAGCTTGAGGACGTTGCCGCACAGATGAAGGCGATGGGTCCCGCCGGCCTCGCCGTGGGCACCTCTAAAACCTTCCGTACGCTTGCACGACTTACCGGTTCTGCGCCCTCGTCTGCCGGCCCATACGTCAAGCGCACGCTGACTGCACCGGGTCTGCGTCAGTTGATTTCCTTCATCTCCCGCATGACTGCGGCAGACAGAGCGGACCTAGAAGGTGTAAGTTCTAACCGATCGCACCAAATCGTTGCCGGCGCTCTGGTGGCCGAGGCATCCATGCGAGCCTTGGAAATCGAGAAGCTGGAAATCTGCCCATGGGCGCTGCGTGAGGGCGTCATTTTGCGCCGGACCGACAAGGGATTGGAATAGGAAGAGATCATGGCTGACCAGAATAAGTTGACCGTGGCAGAGCTGCTGGCTCGCAATAACAAAGCCCGCGGCGAGAAGGAAAGCAAGAAAGACAACCGTTCTCGTCGCCACCGCCGCAGCCTGGATGAAGGCGGCATTTCCGTTGCCGAGCTGACCGGCAACCTCAAAAAGGTCAAGGCTTCTCCTGCTGAGGCCAAGCACACCTCCGTCTCTATCGACGAAGACGCCCCCGTCATCCGTTCCCCCAAGTCAGCCGAACAGGCCGGTGCCGATTCCGCGAAGAAGCCCGCCGCGGACCCAGCCGCAAAGCCGGCGGCAAAGCGCGCGGCACAGCCCGCAGCTAAGGCGGCGCAGACTACCAAGCCTGCCGCAAAGCCCACCACAAAGACTGCAGCTGCTTCGTCCGCTACTCCGGCTGCCGCTGCTCCGGCCGCACAGAAGCCTGCTGCCACCGGCGCGGCACAGGACGCGGCGAAGAAGAACCAGCCTTCAGCCGATGACACCGCCGTAATCCAGCGGGTGGATAAGGCGGGCGAGGCTAAACCTGCTGCGGCAAAGTCTGCTGCGGACACACCAGCGGCAAAGAAGCCAGCCGCAGACAAGGCCCGTGCTGAAAAGCAGGGCACTGCGAAGCCTGCTGCTGAAAAGCCTAAGGACGACAAGCGCGCGAAGGCAGCCGGAGCAGGAGCTGCGGCAGCGGGCGCTGGAGCGGCAGGTGCTGGAGCGGCCGCGGCGGCGGTGCCGACGTCGAAGAAGGCGGGCGTCGCCAAGAGCGCAGAGGAAACCGGCAACCTACCCAAGGTCGAAGACAACGAGGATTGGGTGGAAGAAGAGCACGAGAAGCTCAATCCGGTATCCATCCTGCTGATGATTGTCGCGGGCATCCTGCTGGCGATTGTCATTTTCAAGGGCTTTGAGATTCTGTGGGATAACTTCCCACGCCTGGTCGTGGCTGTCCTAGCGCTGTGCGTCACCGCGATTATGGTCGGTGTGACCCACGCGCTGCGCACCGCACGCGATGGTTTCTCCATGTTCCTGGCCGGCTTTACCGGCCTCGTCCTTACCTTCGGCCCGCTGCTATTGGTTATGCTTTAACCCCGCGCTTGTCGATGCCCCGGTTACCCCACGTGGTAGCCGGGGTTCCACATTTTTGGCATGGTGGAGACTATGACAAAGATTGCAATTTTAGGCGGCGGACAAATCGGTGAGGCTTTGACCTCGGGACTCGTGGCATCGGGCTTTGCGGGCTCGGATATCACGGTTACCAATCGCACCGAATCGCGCAGCCAAGAACTCGAACAGACCTATGGCGTGAATACCACCAGCGATAATGCGGCCGCGGTAGACGGCGCGGACTATATCTTCGCGTGCGTGAAGCCCTACGCCATCCTGGAACTGCTCGAAGGCCTGTCGCCGGCGAAGGACGCCGTGGTCGTTTCCATGGCCGCAGGCCTAACGCTAGAGCAGCTGCAGGGTGCGGTGGGCGAAGGCCAGCCGGTGGTGCGCGTCATGCCCAATACCCCCATGTTGGTGCGCAGCGGCATGTGCACCTGCGCGGCCGGCGAGCATGTGAGCGATGCCCAGATGGACGGCGTGCGCGAGCTGCTCGAAGCCGTTGGCGAGGTTGCGGTTATCCCAGAGAAGAATATCGACGCCGCCACCGCGCTGGCGGGCTCCTCCCCGGCATACTTTTTCCTCGTGGCAGAGGCGCTTGTCGACGCCGGCGTGCAGCTCGGCCTTCCCCGCGACGTCGCTGAGAAGCTTGCCGCTCAGGCCGCGGTCGGCTCCGGCGAGATGTTGGCCAGCTCTGGCCGCTCGGCCACCCAGCTGCGTGCCGGAGTGACCTCGCCGGGCGGCACCACCGCGGCCGCTGTTCGCGAGCTGGAGGAGTCCGGCCTGCGCGGAGCGTTCTACCGCGCGGCAGAGGCCTGCTCCGACAAGGCTAAGGAGCTTGGCTAAAGCTTCCGTGCGCGACCTTCCCGTGGTGGGGGTGTACCCCCGGGAGCGTTGGGGCGGGTGTTAAGCAGCGCTTTCGGGGTAAACCCTAATGAATGCTGTGAAGAAATTTGGCACTTGGGTCGCATTAGTCACATGTTTCACGATAGGCTAGGACAAGCACGTGCGTGAAGTCCTGTGGGAGGGGA
Source organism: Corynebacterium sp. KPL4072 (assembly GCF_037908395.1). Classification (NCBI taxonomy): domain Bacteria; kingdom Bacillati; phylum Actinomycetota; class Actinomycetes; order Mycobacteriales; family Corynebacteriaceae; genus Corynebacterium; species Corynebacterium sp. KPL4072. The sequence continues at coordinate 13,762 of NZ_JBBMGE010000010.1, read as the reverse complement.
AGCCTACAGCGCGCACCGAGCTGAAGGGTTAGATATATATGGCAAATGAAGATAAGGGAACCTTTCTGACGATCGCGGAGGTCGCCGAGATTATGCGCGTCTCCAAGATGACCGTCTACCGTTTGGTTCACGCAGGCGAAATGCCGGCTGTTCGCGTTGGACGCTCTTTCCGCGTCCACGAGTCCGCCGTCAACGAGTACTTGGAGGCATCCGTCTACGGAGCCTAGGCTCGCGCCGCACTAGACAGCGCCCACCTCTGCTGGCCATCGTGGTCAGCGGTGGTGGGCGCTGTTCTTTCTCCTGGGCCCTTTTTGGTCACGGGCTGGGGGCTGGGTAAGATGGTGTGCATTCGTGTCGGCTCGCTGATGTGGCCCGCGGTCCGTGTGGCCACGGCGGCAAGAGTGCACCTTCGCCGTTTTAGCGCTGACAAGTTTGACAGTACGTACTATTTGAAAGTGAGGACTCTATGGGTTCCGTCATTAAGAAGCGCCGCAAGCGCATGTCCAAGAAGAAGCACCGCAAGATGCTGCGCCGCACCCGCGTGCAGCGCCGTAAGCTGGGCAAGTAAACCCAGCCCGCTTCTTGCCCTCCGCCATTGTGCGGAGGGTTTTTGCATGCTTGCCGATGTCCCCCCAGCGCCCGCTACCGCCGGTAGTAGCGCCAGCCGCCATAGGAAAAGGCAGCGGTGGCCAGGGCCGGCAGGCCATAGGTGCGGATAGCGCGGCGCACTGAGCGATAGTCGCGCACCAGCCAGCCGTGCTCGCTGGCGATGGTGCGCAGCTTACGGTCTGGGTTAATGGCCACGGCGGTACCGACCATGGACAGCATGGGCACGTCGTTGGCGGAATCCGAATACGCGGTGCAGCGCGAAAGGTCCAAGCCCTCGATGGTCGCGAGCGCGGCTACGGCGTGCTTTTTGCCGGGGCCGTGCAGGATATCGCCGACCAGCCGGCCGGTGAACTTGCCATCCTTGACCTCCGCGACGGTGCCGAGCGCTCCCGTAAACCCGAATCGCCGCGCGAGCACCTGCGCTAGCTGCACCGGGGTGGCCGTGACCAACCACACCTGCTGGCCGGCGGCTAAGTGCATTTCTGCTAACTGGGTAGTGCCAGGGTATGCGCGGCGCGCGAGCGAGGCGTCCACAATCTCCTCGCATAGATCGACCAGCTCGTCGACGCTGCGGCCTTTGACAAACTCCAGCGCCTGCGCACGGCCGGCGGCGACGTCTCGGGCATTTTCGCTGCCGGAGACGCGGAATTTAAGCTGCTTCCACGCAATCGGCAAGATCTCTGATAACCGGAAGTAGCGCTTGCGCGCCAACCCGAAGGCGAATTCCACGAGGGAGGAGCCTTGGATGAGGGTATTGTCGACGTCGAAAAACGCCGCCGCGCCCACATCTACCGGTACGTCCGGGTCCTGGGCGGTAATACGCTGCGCGCCCGCGGCGTCATAAGAGCCGGTTACCGAATCCACACCGGAGGCAAAATCCTCTAGCGCCAGCCCGAATTCTTCCAATGCCGCCGCGGCCGCGGCTTCGCCGGCGGTGCGCTGGGATTCCTCATCCAGCGGGGCGAGCGCCTGGTTTTCTAAAAAATTTCGCAGATTGCCGCGCGAAGCGGTCCAGTTGGCCAAGAATTCGCGGGGAGTTTCAGGGAACCCTGGGGGAGTGGTAGCGGACACGAGTCAGACAAACAGCTTTCGCAAACGCGGGGTGGACTAACGTGTCCATAGTAATGGTTTCGACCGCCGCCGTCCCTGTGAGGAGAATATGTCTCAGCATTTCGTCGAGCTCATGGTGCGCACCACCTGCGGTTCTTGTGCGCGCGTGAGGGAGCAGATTACCCCCGTTGTCACGCAGGCAGGTGCGGAGCTTGCCGTGCGTAACGTGGATGAGGATGCGGAGCTGGCCATGGAGTTCGGTGATCGCGTACCCGTCGTGGTTATCGACGGCGAAGAGTTCGCCTGCTGGGAAGTAGACAATGCCGAGCTCGCGGCCGAGCTAAGCAGATAATTCGGGATCCCTGCCACCGACGGGTACTCTTTTGGTGGGTTAAAATCAATCAAATGGTTGAGGAGTGTTGTGCATGAGCGTGCTCGTCGTGGGCATGTCCCACCAGTCGGCGCCAGTGGCGCTGCTGGAGAAGCTGAGCATGGATAGTGCGGTCCAGGATTCCGCCTGCGGGAAACTGGTGGCGGCCGACTCACTTTCAGAGGCGATGATCATCTCCACCTGCAACCGCATGGAGGTCTACACCGTTACTAACTCCTTCCATGCCGGCGTGCAGGAAGTCGTGCGCGTGCTCACCCAGGTATCGGGCGTGAGTGAGGAGGAGCTGCGCAGCTACCTCTACGTGCGCTATGCCGACGCCGCGGCCGAGCACCTGATGTCGGTGACCTCTGGGCTGGATTCCATGGTGGTAGGAGAGCAGCAGATCATCGGCCAGGTGCGCAGCGCCTACCAGGCCGCCTCCGAGCAGGGCACGGCCGGACCGCGCATCCACGCGCTGGCGCAGTCGGCGCTACGGGCGGGCAAGCGCGTGCACTCCGAGACCGACATCGATGAGGCAGGCTCCTCCATGGTGTCCTTCGCTTTCGACCAAGCCCTGCAGCGCCTAGACGCCGAGGACTTGGCCGGCAAGACCGCGTTGGTCCTCGGCGCAGGTGCTATGGCATCGCTCGCCGCCACTCACGCCGGCCGGCTGGGGGTCAAGGAGCTGGTGCTGGCCAACCGCACCCGTGAGCGCGCCGAGCGCCTGGCGAGCCACGCCGAGGAGGCGGGCGTTGCCGCCCGCGTCGTGGACTTTTCCCAACGTGCCGCCGCGCTTTCCGACGTCGACCTGGCCATCTCCGCCACCGGCGCCGATAACTTCACCATCGAGGCCACCGACATTCCCGCCGGCCGCGAGCTCATGTTCATCGATCTCTCCCTGCCGCGCGATATCGACGATGCCGCCGCTGCGGCCGAGGGCGTGGATCTGGTCAATATCGAGCGCCTGAGCAAGTCGCTCTCGGCCGCCGATACCGACGTCGCGGCCGGCACTAGCCCGCACGCGCAGGCCCGGCGCATCGTCGACGAAGAGCTGGCAGCCTATACCTCTGCGCAGCGCGTACGCGATGTCGTCCCGGCCGTGAGCGCCCTGCACCGCCGCGCGGCCGACCTCGTGGAATGCGAGGCCGCACGCCTGCAACATAAGCACCCCGAAATCTCGGGCAAGCAACTTGAGGACGTCCAGCGCGCCCTCAAGCGCGTGGCCGATAAGCTGCTGCATGAACCAACGGTGCGGGCGAAGAAACTGGCGGCGTCGGAAAGCAGTGTCAGCAGCGAGAATGCCCTGCAGGAACTTTTTGGCCTGCAACTGGAAGGCTCCGGAGTGTCCGTGGCCGTTAATGAATTGCCCACCATGACTAAGGAGGCCTAAATGTTTCAGATTGGTACCCGCGGCTCCAAGCTTGCCACCACCCAGGCGGGCCACGTCCGCGATTGGCTTATCGACGCCGGCTTTGACTCCCAGCTCCACATCGTCACCACCGCCGGCGACGTCAATATGGCACCGGTCGAGCGTATCGGCGTCGGCGTATTTACCCAAGCGCTGCGCGAGGCCCTCTATGCCGGCGAGTGCGATATCGCCGTCCACTCTTTTAAGGACCTGCCCACCGCGCCCGATGATCGCTTCCGCCTCGTGGTGCCGCAGCGCCAGGATTCCCGCGAGGCGCTCGTCGCCCGCGATGGCCTGAGCCTGGCGCAGCTGCCGCAGGGCGCGCGCGTGGGTACCTCCGCCCCGCGCCGCATCTCCCAGCTGGCCGCCATCCGCCCCGACCTGGAGATTCGCCCGCTGCGCGGCAATATCGATACCCGCATGTCCAAGGTCACCGACGGCGAGCTCGACGCCGTCTTGCTGGCCTATGCCGGCCTGCTGCGCGGCGGCTACGCGGACCGCGCCACCGAAATCTTCGAGCCCTCCGTCTTCATGCCGGCGCCGGCCCAGGGCGCCCTCGCCATCGAGGCTGTGGCCGGAACCGAGGCTGCCGCGGCCCTCGATGCCATCGTCGATGACCGCGCCTCGGCCGCCGCGGCCGGTGAGCGCGGTGTGCTGGCCCGCCTTGAGGCCGGCTGTACCGCGCCGGTGGCCGCCACCTCGCGCTGGGACGGCGACCAGCTCACCGTGCGCGGTGGCGTCTTTGCACTCGATGGTTCGCGTCAGCTTACTGCCACCGCCTCCGGGCCTGCGGCCGAAGCCGCCGAGCTCGGCGCGCGCGTTTCGGACGAGCTTTTCGCCGGTGGTGCGGCCGAGCTGCTGGGCAAGTAATTTCGCCTTTAGGCGCTAATAATTTAAGGTGTAGATACCACAAATCATTGTCCCGCAATGATCCGGCCCCCTTTAAGGGCATCCCAGGACTTAAGGCCTGGGATTTTGGCCGTTATGACCGTGTCACCCACCGCCGGCGCGGGGAACCACACCGCATGCGATCATGTCCGTGCGCGGTGCCGCGCGCCCGAATTTAGAAAAGAACTTTATGAGCAATGCCGCGCCAGACACCCAATTGGGCAAGATCGTCTTTGTGGGCGCTGGTCCAGGTAATCCCGACCTGCTGACCGTCCGCGCCCGCGAGGTTCTGGCAAATAGTGCCATCGCCGTGACCGATCCAGAGGTCATGCAGGGGGTGCGCGATGCCGTCGCAGCCGCCCTGCCCGTACCGCAAGAGCTTCTCGATGCCGCCGAGGCCGAATACGCCCAAATGTGCGCCGATGCCAAGGCTAAGGGCGCGCGCCGCAAGCCGCCCCGCCCCGCGCCGCCAACGGCCGCGGTGTTGTATGAACCGGGAGAGGATATCGTCGGCCAGCTGCGTGAGTGCTTGGTTGAGGCCGACGGCGAAGATGTCATCCGCCTAGTGACCGGCAACCCGCTGCACCGCGAGTCCATCAAGGCCGAAATCAATGCCGTGGCCTCCGCAGGCCTGGAATTCCAGGTCGTGCCGGGCATGTCCCTGCCGTCGACCGTGCCGTCCTTTGCTGGCATTGCACTCGGCTCGACTTATACCGAGGCCGATGTCACCAACGGTGCCGATTGGGACGCATTGGCCAACGCCACGCAGCCCATCGTTCTGCAGGCCACGAAGGAGGACCTGCCGGTCATCTCCGAAGAGCTACAACAACGCGGCATGCCGGCCGAGACCGAGGCTTTTGTCACCGTGCACGGCACCACCCGCCTGCAGCGCACCTACGAGACCACTCTGGGCACCATGGGCAAGCTCGACGCTGACCTTGTCGGCCCGCTCGTGGTCACCCTCGGCCGCAGCATCGACGACCGCACCAAATACTCTTGGTGGGAAAACCGTCCCCTTTACGGCTGGCGCGTGCTCGTGCCGCGCACTAAGGAGCAGGCTGGGCCGATGTCCGCGCGCTTGGCCGGCTACGGAGCCATTCCCCAAAACGTGCCCACCATCTCCATCGAGCCGCCGCGCAATCCGGCACAGATGGACCGCGCCATTAAGGGAATCGTTGAGGGTCGCTATAAGTGGATCGTCTTTACCTCCGTCAACGCAGTGAGCGCGGTGTGGGATAAGATAGCCCAGCTCGGCCTCGACGCCCGCGATTTCGCCGGCGTTCACCTCGCGGCCGTGGGCACCAAGACGGCGGCCGCCATCCGCGCCAAGGGCATGGTCCCGGAGCTTTTACCGCACAAGAAAAAGCAGAACGCCGAGGGCCTGCTCGATGTCTTCCCCAACTTCGTGGAAGATATCGACGCCGTCGGCCGCGTCCTGCTCCCGCGCGCCGATATCGCGGCCGATACCCTCGTGGATGGGCTCAAGGCCCTCGACTGGGAAGTCGATGACGTCGTGGCCTACCGCACCGTCCGCGCCGCCCCGCCTTCGGCCGAGATCCGCGACATGATCAAGACCGGCGGCTTCGACGCCGTCGCCTTCACCTCTGGTTCCACCGTGCGCAACCTGGTGGGCATTGCGGGCAAACCGCACCAGCGGACGATCATTGCGTGTATCGGGCCGTCGGCAAGAGCGGCCGCGGAAGAGATGGGCTTGCGCGTTGATGTCGTGCCCGAGGTCGCGGACGTACCCGCGCTTGTCGACGCCCTCGCAGACCACGTCGCCGCCCTCCGCGCCGCCGGAAACCTTCCCGCGCCGAGGAAGAAGCGCCGCTCGCGCAAGAAGGCTACTAAGGTCGACAAGGCATAAGTTTTAGTCTCGCTCTAAGGAGTACCCAATGAGCACTTTCCCAGTCCGCCGCCCACGCCGCCTGCGCACCACCCCCGCGATGCGCAACCTTGTGGCCGAAACCCAGGTCCGCCCCTCGGACCTGATTTTGCCCATGTTCATCGTGGACGGTCTCGACGCCCCGCGCGAGATTCCCTCCATGCCGGGCGTTTACCAGCACACTTTTGATTCCCTGCGCCGCGCGACCGAAGAGGCGCTAGAAGCCGGCGTGACCTGCGTCGATCTTTTCGGCGTTCCGCTCGAGGAGGACAAGGATGATACCGGCTCCGTCGCGTGGGACCCGCAGGGCATTTTGAACCGCGGCATTTCCTGCCTGCGCGAGGAATTCGGCGATGACCTCATCGTGATGGCCGATACCTGCCTGGACGAGTTCACCTCCCACGGCCACTGCGGCGTGCTGGATGACAAGGGCCGCGTGCTTAACGACGAATCCGTCAAGCTCTACCAAGACATGGCCCGCTCCCAGGCCCGCGCCGGTGCCCACATCGTCTCCCCGTCCGGCATGATGGACGGCCAGGTGGCCGCCATCCGTGCCGACCTCGACGAGGCCGGCCACGAGGATGTGGCCATCATGGCCTATTCCGCCAAGTACGCCTCCGCCTTCTTCGGCCCGTTCCGCGACGCCGTCGGCTCATCCCTCGAGGGCGACCGCCGCACCTACCAGCAGGATCCGCGCAACTTCCGCGAGTCCTTGCTCGAGGCCGAGCTCGATATCGAAGAGGGTGCGGACTTCGTCATGGTCAAGCCCGGCCTGCCGTACCTGGACGTGCTTTCGGCCGTGGCGGAGACTTCTCCCGTGCCGGTTGCGGTCTACCAGGTCTCTGGCGAGTACGCGATGGTCAAGGCCGCGGCCGCCAATGGATGGATTGATGGCGAGGCCATCATGCTCGAGTCCCTGACCGCGTTTAAGCGCGCCGGTGCCGATCAGATTCTCACCTACTTCGCTACCGAAGCCGCCCGCCTGCTCAAGTAAAGGATCCCTGTGACTGTTACGCCCCCGTCGTCCGCCCCTGCTCCGCGCTCGCCGCGCACGCAACGCCCGGAATCCGTGGCGTACATGCTGTGGCTGTGGATGGGCGCGCTGTGCGGCGAGGCCGTGCACCAGGTGCTCAACGTGGTGCTGACGCTGCTCAACCACGACGTACTCATGTCGCAGGCCAAGGAGATGGCCAAGTCCGCGCCGGCCGGCGTCGATGAAGCCCAGCTTTCCGACGCCTTCCTCCGCACCGCCGCCTACGCCTCCGTTGCCCTTTCGGCGGCCATTTCCTTGGCGATTATTGTGCTGCTGGCCTTCCTGCTGCGGTCCCTGGCGCGTCGCGGCAAGCGGGCCGGTACCTCGCGGCGCGTGTGGTTCGCTTTCTCGCTGTATTTTGGCTTCCGCATCCTGCTGACCTTAATGGTTACCCCGGCCGGCGCTGATGTGCCCGATTGGCTCTTTGCCGCCGATGGCATGGTGCAGATCCTGGTCGGCGTCGCGGCGGTGCTCGGCCTGATTTTCTCCGTGCGGGTCGATACCTTGGATTACACCGGCGAGCTCGAGCAGATGCGCGAGCTGGAAAAGGAACTCGAACAAGCGCAGCGCGAGAAGAAGCGCGCCGAGCAAGAACGCAAGCGTGCCAAGGATGACCAGCACAGCAAGCGCACTGACCGGGAGGACAAGCGATGAGCAATACCGAGCGGCCCGGACCCCGGGACTATAACCGCGCGGCCAGAAATACCTCCGCCAGCCAGAACCTCGACGCCTGGCCGCGGCCGCTGCGCTGGGCCTATTGGGTGCTCGTCGTCAGCGCCGTGCTCATGCTGGTCAGCGGCCTGGTGGGTATCTTCGGCTCGGGCGGGCCGCAGGTAGAACCCCAGAACCCGCAGGTCGCGGAGTATCTCCACTCCAACCGCCTATTTGTTGCGGTGACCAATACCGTCGGCGCCGTCGTGCTGGCGCTCTTTGCCGCGCAGCTGGCCAGCGGGTCCAAGTGGGCGCGCCGCATCATCACCATTGTCATCGCCATCGCGCTCTTTAATAATATCGCCGCCCTGGCGCTTGGCATTGGCGGGCTTAGCCTGCTGATTATCCCCATTTCCTTGATCATCGCCCTCGCGCTGCTTTTCCAGCCGCAGTCCAACCGATTTATTAAGGACCGCAGCTTGCGTGGCTAATTAGCCCCCACTCCAACTTTTGATTCATAATTGGGGCATGTCTCGACTTAATCGTGCCCCGCTTATCGACGCCGCCCTCGGCCGCACCCCCTCCCGACCCCCAGTCTGGTTCATGCGCCAGGCTGGCCGTTCGCTGCCGGAATACCGCGCCGCTCGCGAGGGGATTAGCATGCTCGATTCCTGCTTCATGCCAGAGCTGCTAGCAGAAATTACCCTGCAGCCGGTGCGCCGCCATGACGTTGATGCTGCCATTTTATTTTCCGATATCGTCGTCCCGCTCAAAGCCGCCGGCGTCAAGGTCGATATCGTGCCGGGTCGCGGGCCGGTGATGGAGCAGGCGGTGCGGAGTAGGGAGGACGTCGGCAAGCTGCCGCTGCTAGAGGCCGATGTCCCCGAGGTCACCGAAGGCATCGCCCGCATCCTGGCCGAGCTCACCGAAGCCCAAGCGCTCATTGGGTTCGTTGGTGCGCCGTTCACGCTGGCTAGCTACCTCATTGAGGGCGGGCCGTCCAAGAACCACGAGCGCACCAAGGCCCTCATGCACGCCGAGCCGGAGACCTGGCATCTGCTCATGCGCCGCCTGGTGCCTACCATCACCCGTTTCCTGCAGGTGCAGGTCGACGCCGGCATCGACGCCATGCAGCTTTTCGATTCCTGGGCGGGCTACCTCAACGAGCGCGACTACCGCGAATTCGTTTTGCCGTATTCGCGAGAAATCCTGGCCGGCGTGGACATTCCGCGCATCCACTTCGGCGTCGGAACCGGCGAGCTTTTGCCGGCCATGTCGGAGGCGGGGTCGGAGGTCATGGGCGTCGACTATCGCGTACCCATGGACGCCGCGGCCGAGCGCGTGAGCGCCCGCGTGCTGCAGGGCAACCTCGACCCAGCCATGCTTTTTGCCGGCGACGACGCCGTGCGCCAGGCCGTGCGCACCATCCGCGGCGAGGTCGATCGGGCGCGCGAGCGCGGCGATATTGACGGCCACATCTGGAACCTCGGCCACGGGGTCCTGCCAACTACTGACGCGGAAGCAATCACCCGCGCCGTTTCCATCATCCACGAGGAGGGCTAAATGCGTATTGCGATTATCGGTGCCGGCCTGGCGGGCTTGACGGCCGCTTACGAGCTGCGCGATCACGACGTCGAGGTTTTCGAGGCCGCCGGCCGGATCGGTGGCAAGCTGTACTCTGTGCCGTTTAACGACGGCCCGACCGACATGGGCGCCGAGGCCTTCCTCGCCCGCCGGCGCGACGCCGTGGAATTTATCGAATCCCTCGGTCTCGGCGATAGCTTGGTCGAGCCCTCCGGTCTGCACTCGCTGGTGTACTCCGGCGAGCTCAAGCCGTTGCCGCGCGGCGGAATGATGGGCATTCCTTCGCACTCGGAGCCGGTCGCGCACCTGGTCTCGGCCGAGACCGCGCGCCGCATCGACGATGAGGAGCCCTTCGAGTGGACGGCGGGCAGCGACGTTTCCGTAGGCAAGCTGGTGCGCCAGCAGTTTGGCGACGACCTCGTCGACCACGTTATCTCCGCCCTCCTCGGCGGCGTGTACTCCTGTTCGGCCGACGACCTGGGTGTGCGCGCGACCATCCCGGCGCTGGCGGAAACCCTCGACGCGCTGTCCGAGCGCGGTCCAGTGACTCTCTCGGCCGCGGTCCGCACGCTGGAGGAGGCCCGCGCGACCAAGCCGAGCAGCGGCGGCCCTGTATTCCAGACCTTCCGCGGCGGCTACGCGCAGCTTTATGAGGCACTGGCCGAGCAATCCCGCGCCAAGATCTACCTCGATACTTTTATCTCCGGCATCACTCGCGAGGGCGAGCAATTCCGCCTGGCCGGAGCACCGGCCGATGCGGCGCCGTTTGATCGCGTGCTGGTAGCTACCCCGGCTCCGACCGCGGCGCGCCTTCTTAGCAAGGTCGCCCCGCAGGCGGCGGGACGGCTGAAGGGAGTGAAGTTGGCAGCGTCGGCCGTCGTGGGGTTGAAATTTGAGTCCGATACAGACCCTTCGGGAAACGCTTTGCCGCAGAATTCCGGCATTCTCGTGGCCACCGACCAAGACGATGTGCACGCCAAGGCCTTTACACTTTCCTCCCGCAAGTGGCCGCACTTGGCTGAGCGTGGCGGTGCCCTCGTACGTGCCTCCTTCGGCCGCTTTGGCGACGACGCCATCGTCCGCGCCGAAGAAGACGACCTCGTCGACTATGCCCTCGATGACCTCCAGCGACTCACCGGCTTCGACGGCCGCGCCGCGGGTGTCGCGGAGATCTTCACCCAGCGTTGGTTCGGCGGCCTGCCGCGCTACGACGCCGGGCACCTCGAAACTGTGGCCGGCGCACGCGGTACCCTCGCGGCGACGCCGGGAGTCGATGTCACCGGCGCCTGGGCCGGCGGCGTTGGAGTGCCCAACGTCATTGCGGATGCCCGCGCCGCCGCCGCGCGCATCGTCGGCTAGCGGTGCCGCACGATTCGTGCATTCCGGGTCATACGCTGTGGCGTGGTGCGGGCATGCCTAAGTGGCAGCAGGGCATCCTGCTGCCTAGCGGCATGAGTGCTAGTGCGGTGGATCCGGCGGGGTCGGTTGCACTGGCTCGTTCGGGCTGGACGGCGATGCGGCGGTATCGGCCCATGGCGGTTGCCACACCACGCGACCTCGGCGGCGAACGAGTCGCCCGCGGACAGGCGGGGCATTCGGGTCATCGTCATTGACACCATTGTGGTACGGGCAGCAGGTGGCCAGGTTTGACATGTTGGTCTCGCCGCCGTGTCGCCACGCTTGCAGGTGATGCACCTGGCATTTATCCGCCGGGTAGTTGCACGCGGGCCACGGGCACACAGGGTTTTCGGCGGCAGCCATGAGCCGCTGCTTTTCGCTGGCCATGCGTTCCGTCCGGTAGAGGTTGACCGCACCTTCGTAGGGATGGACGAGGGTGATAAGCCCGCGCTCTGCCAGCGTGCGCGAGACAAGTTCCGCGCCGGTGAGGCGGGCACCGTCGGTGAGCTGGATGGTGATTTCTTCGCCGTCGCCGTCGATGATGCGGTCGAGTTCGTCGAGCGTGATAATTGCATTCGTCGTAATGGTTGGACGGGTGGCTGGGGCGGCGCCGGAAGGGGAGAAGAGCTCCGCAACGGAATCGAGAGGCGCGTCCTCGTCCAGGCTGGATTCCAAGTCCGCGATGAGCGAGGAAGGCCCGGTAATCGCGAGAGTCCATGGCGCGTCCTTGCGCCGGCGGATGCGCACGCCGGGGCGCGGAGGGGCCGGGGGATTGAGCTCGCGCAGCTTTTTGCGCGCGAGCTTTTCCATTTCCTCGGTATCGGCGGCAGTGCGGCATAGCTCTACGCGCAGGCGCCAGGCGTCGCGCTTAGTCTTGGCGCGGGCGGCGTAGCGCTCGATTACCTCCAGCGTGGGCAGCGGGTGGGCGCGCTCGCGCGCGGCGTTAACCGCCTGGCGTTGGAGGCGGCTAAAGGAGGTGGGGGCAAAGAGGGCGTCGGCAAGCGTGAGCAAAGTGCGGGCCGTCTTATTGGGAGCACCGGCGGCGCACAGCTGGTCTTCAGACATGCCAGCGCACCCGGCAACGATATCGATGCCGGGCGCCAAGGCCGCGAGATAGGTCTGAAGAGCTGTCATGCCCCGCAGCCTAAGCCACCGCGCGCAATCCGTGCGAGGGCGAGCGCGCGAATCTGTGGATAACTAGGGCCGGAAGGACGAATTTCGGCCCGCACTCGCTGCGGGCCTGTGGATAACTAGCCCTTATTGCGGAAGACGAAGATGGAGGAGAAGTCCTGATTGCCGTGGCCCATCGCCTGCATTTCCTCGAAGCGGCCAATGGCGGCGGTAAGGGCTGGCAGCGGCTTGGTGGAGGTCATCTCCATGAGCTTCGCGTCCTTAGCCAGGGCGTCGACGGTGAAATCGCCCGGGTCGGTATTGCGCTCGCCGGTGATAAACGGAGCTTTCATATTCGCGATGAAAGACAAGCCGGTGATGTCGAGCATCTGCAGCACCACCTCGGAGTCCAAGCCCTCGGACTCGCCGAGTTGCAGGGCTTCGAGCAGGCCCTCGGCGGTGACGGCGAGCGCGAGGTTCGCCAGCAGCTTTCCGATGGCCGCCGTGGCCGCCGCCTCCACCCCGATGAGCTTGTCTTCTCCCGCCCAGGACTCGGCGAGGGACATGGCTTGCTCGCGGCGGGCGTCGTCAGGCGTGCCCACATAGACGCCGAGCTTGCCCTCGCGGGCCGGGCCGAGCGTGCCGACGACCGGGGCGTGGACGTAGGTTTCCACGGCGGCGGCGAATTCGCGGGCATCGTTGGGCGAGACGGTGGTGGTATCGATCCAGGTCACGCCGGCGGGGATGAGCTGCGGCTCGACGACGACCTCGCGGACATCGTCAGGCCCGAAGAGCGAGGTGATGATGACCTCGGCGTTCACTAGGGCCTCGGTGGGCGAGGCGGCAAGCTCGGCGCCTTCCTCCACCAGCGGCTGGGCACGCTCGGCGGTGCGGTTCCAGACGGTCAATTCGATGCCGTCTTGCTCATTGAGCAGGCGGCGGGCTAGTTCGGTTCCCATGCGGCCAGTTCCAAGAAATGCAATCCTCATGGTTTCCCAGTGTGCCATCATTGGGTGCAGGTTCGCCGCGTCTTGAGCGAGCCCCGGACGGGGGAGCCGTACCCGGCAACGCGACAAGACGGCCAGGAAGCAGTTATGGCGTGGTTCATCTTGATTTTCTCCGGCGCATTCGAGGCCGTGTGGGCGGCGGCGTTGGATAAATCCGCAGGTTTTGCGCGTTTGTGGCCCTCGCTTATTTTCCTCGTGGCCTGCGCGATTTCCATGGGCGGGCTGGCGTGGGCGATGCGCAGCATCCCGGTAGGCACGGCCTATGCGGTGTGGGCGGGTGTTGGCGCGTCGGGGCGGTTATCTATTCCTTCGCGGCCGGGCACGAGGTCGCCACGGTGTGGAAGGTGTTTTTCCTCTCCATGATCATCGGCGGCATCGTGGGGCTGAAAGCGGTGAGTTAGAGACCCGGAATCCGCGGCGCGGGAGGCAGCGGCGGCGCAGGCGGTGGGGCGGGCGCAGGCACGGCGGGCACTGCCGGCATATCAGGCACCACGTCCTCGATGCGCCCGCGTACCTCATGCGGCGGAATGTTGAGGTTCGGCAGTCCGCTCTTATCCCGCGCGGGAGGGCGTGGCGCTGTCGCTCGCGGTGCGGGCGCCGGCGCGGGCCTAGGCGCCGGAGCGGGAGCCAGGCCCGGTTCTGGGCGAGGGGCCGGCGCAGGCTTAGGCGCAGGCGCGGGCGCCGCGGTTGACGGCGAAGGTTCCGCGGCCGGCGGCGAAGGAGGGGCCGTGTCTTCCTGCGGCAGGTCGCGAGGGGTGAGAGGGTGGGG